>CAZDJS010000034.1:0-1479 GCA_964505795.1 uncultured Methanosarcinales archaeon | reverse complement strand
GCATATGATCGTAGTGATGGAGAGGAAAGACTTGTTGTTAAACAACTTTTAACTGCCAATAGAAATTTGGAGAATACACTAGGAATCTTACACAGACATAAAACTGACCAAGTATTGGCTGAATTAGATAAATGTAAAGATACTGTACAACAACTCTTTAAAGCTCTAGAGGATTAATCATATGATATTATTTACTATCTCTGAACCTGACTCAATTGATTATTTGGCTGATTGGGTAGAATTATATATACTTCTTAATGAAGATTTTTTATCAAAATCCGCATTAAGTTCTTACGTTGCTCAAGCGAAAGGAGAAGATCCTGCTTCTATTTTAATGGATGATGTATGGGTCGAATTGGAATCGAGAGCTAGTAAATATGGTCTTGAACCTCCTTTTGAACTTGAAGGAAGCTCTATAGTTCCAATGATTAAAAAAGAGGATTGTTTAGAATACACTATGTGTTTATTGCTCTCCATTCTTGGAAATATTGAACACACGACAACCACCGGTAAATTATTCGAAAGAGTTTCTAGTGAAGCTTTAAAACACTATTTGGATGGTGAGGTTCTTGTTTATGGACATCCTTCAAGGCAGTCTGTTGAAGATATTGCCAAATTAACAAATGAAAAGTTTAATTTTGCTCCCGCTTCTAACTTCAAAGATCGTGGACTGGATGTGGTGTTGTGGAAATCTTTCTCAGATGGTCGTGGTTCGCAAGTCGTTATTTTGTTCCAGTGTGCCTCTGGAAAAAATTGGAGAGCGAAACTTAGCGATTTACCTATTGATGCATGGAAAAAATATATCGCTTGGGCATGCAATCCACTGAAAGGATTCACTCTTCCAAGAATTGTTAAAGATGATCTTTTCAAAGAATCTTGCTATGAGTGTGGTATTCTTTTTGATAGAGTGAGAATTTATAGAAATATTTACGGAAAATCTGTTGAACCAACTTTAAGAGAAGAGATTTCCGATTGGTGTCAAGATAAAATTATTAATTATTGTTAAAATGAAATTTATAGATTTGTTTGCAGGTTTAGGAGGTTTTCATGTTGCACTAACCAGATTGGGGCATGAATGTGTCTTTGCTTCTGAGATAAACAGAGGTTTGGCTAAACTTTATGAGAAAAATTTCGGAATAAAAAATGTTTATTCTGATATTAAAGAAGTAAATGAGGCTGATATCCCTTCTCATGATATTATGTGTGCGGGGTTCCCTTGTCAACCCTTTTCTAAAGCTGGAAAGCAATTAGGAATAAATGATACTAGAGGACAGTTTATTGAAGATTTTAAAAGAATATTAAATTATCATAAGCCTAAATATTTTATTCTTGAGAATGTACCTAATCTTAAGCGTCACGATCGTGAAAATTCTTGGAAAGTTCTTAGGAATACTTTAGAAAGCTGCGGTTATACCGTTGCTGAAGAAATTCTTTCACCTCATGAATTCGGAATACCTCAAATAAGAAATCGTATTTACA
>CAZDJS010000033.1:3550-10545 GCA_964505795.1 uncultured Methanosarcinales archaeon | reverse complement strand
CTGGAGACTATGAAAATACACAATTCCAAATGCGAACAAATTCATATGAATATCGACCACAGACAATTACGTCAAATCATTTCTCATTAGGAATGACTGAAGATCAAGAAAGAAAGATTCATTTCTTTGACAAAAAAATTGTTCATGCCAACATTAAAGCATATAATAAGCAAGGCAATGAAGTTAAAAAGTGGGGTAAAGTTGAATCAACTACTTTAGTTCTTAAAGGCACTCAGTTATTCACTGTTCACGCACAAATTACTCTAAAAAAAGAAGAAATAAAAGCGCTTTCAAGACCAGAAGAAAAAGCTGTTAAGGAAGAAAAAAAAGATCTTGAAGAAATTGAAAAAGAATTTGAAAAAGAACCAAAAACAGAACTTAAATGGACTTCACAAAAGTTCAAAAGCTGGCACAGAAAATTGCTTAACGCAATATCTGATTTGAATAAAACTCCAGCAGGAAATATTCATAAAGATACTTTACAAGCTCTTTTTTCAGAGAACAGAATAAAAGGAGAAGTCATGTCTGTCTTTTTAAGAAACTCAACACTTGAAGAATTCACTAAAGAAATTAAAAAAATTGAAGAACGCAATAATATACAATTAACCTGGGGAGAAATGGGAAATATTATCAAAGAGTATGTTAATGATTTAGAAAAGGCTGTTGAAAATTTAGCTGCAAATAATAAAGTACAGCAGAAAAATACACTATCAAAAGAAGGTGTTGATTCTGCGTATGATCAATATCAAGAACAGAAAAACTCGGTTAATAGATATGGTGGACAATAATGGTATTTGAATTACTTGGAGCACGGATGAGAAATTCATTTCACATTCAAGCGTTCTTACGCTTGCGTCTGAAGAAACTTTTACGTAAGGTTGAGCGTGACGAACACGCGATTGCTGAACTTGAGAAAAACTTAGATCAGTACTTAGATGGTGGTGTTATTGAAGAGACACAGAGTCGTGTTCACGAGCTTATCGGTAAGCATAGTAAGACTGAGAGGAATATTGAGCGCATCTTTACTTTTGAAGAACAAACTATCGTGAGTATATATAGTGAATTTATGAATTTCTATAAAGGCATGCAAGATATTGAAAAGCTTGAAAAAGAAATTGCTCATGAATATTCTCACTTTAGTCAACCAACACAACAACGTTTACAAAAAGTAGTAAGACAGATTATTCAAGTTCTTAAAAAAAATACTGAGGAAACCTACAATATTCTTCTTCAGCTTGCTCGATCGTTTCGCGATCAATACGAAGCATTGCAAAAGACTGCTGATGGGAAGCAAGCACAAGAACGCCTTCGTGACATGGTATACGGTTCTGTTTTTCAAAAACTTACCGAGCAACTTAATCTTCGTAACTCACGTAAAGCAGCAAAGCATCTGAAAAAAGATATTAAGCAAGAAGAGAAAGAAATTGACGAACTTGAACACATGCTTAAGGATATGAAAAGTATGAATGAAGAAAAATTTGTGCAAGCACTTGAAAAACTGGAAAAACTTATTGAAGACGAGACACAGAATCTTGAACAATATCTCAAAAACACAAGAGTATTTCTTCTTATTATGGTTAAGCATTATTTTATTTCATTATCACAAATTCTCAAAGCAAAAGAGGCAGAATTAACATTAGAGTCTGAACATTTCCCTCAAAAAGCCCTTGCTGAGTTGCTCAATATGACTGAAATTGAAATACAGCGTTTAAGTAAGGATGGAGAGGGTGTCATGCGTGAGAGTTATCAATTATATAATAAGATGAAAGCACTCAAAGAAGAGGTTAATTCTCTTCAAAAAGCGGCATAAAGTTTATAAAAAAGAGATGGTGAGATAGTATATGCACAGCGCAAAACATTGGTTGAGTATTTTTTTTGGATTGTTCTTATTAGCAGTAGGTATTCTTCCTATTCTCAATCAACTTGGCATTATTGGTATTCCTATTGCTGAGTGGCTCGCGCAAGTAAGCGTTATTTTTGCCTTCCTTGTGGCCTTTGGTGGTTTTTATCTTATTATCGATTCGTTCCACGAAATCGGCAGTTTAGCTCCTACTATTGGTTGGATTTCCTTGTTCTTTGGTTTCTTAGTCATGGTTCTTGGCATTCTTACAGTCTTACATAGTCCTTTTAGCGTCTTGAGTTGGTCTTGGTGGCCGACCATACCAGAGTACGTCTTTTACGCAATATTCATTCTCGAGGGCATCTTGCTCTTTATTGCTGGCTTTCTTGACTAAACTCTCGAGTATTCAAAACAATTATTCTCTCTTGTTTTTTTAAGATCTTATCATCGCTCCAGATAACTCCGTTAGTAGCAAGTGCAGCAGCGAAATAATGAATATCATAATAGTCAAGTTCTCGCACAATGTCGTATGCTTCTTGTAAATAATAGACTAATTTTTCACGTGGAATGATCGTAATTTGAGAAAAGAGTATATTAAGCAAAGATACTATTGCCTCTTCTGACAATCCTGATTACTAGCAAAGAAGAATGCTTTTTTAATTCTAAAAGCACATAATAAGGAGTAACAAACACTATATCATTTCTTTGTAAGAGGAGTTCTCGTGTTTTGCTCTTTTTTATGAGTGCTGAGAAAAGGATGTTTGCGTCGACCACTACTGTTTTCATTTACAAATTGTTGAGTAGCTGCTTTATTTACTGCTTGCGCCAATAATTCCGCATCTTCTTCGGAGAGCGTCGAATCTTTTACGAGAGTTTCTGCTTTTTCAAGAAGAGTAACTTGTTTTTCAAAAGCATGGCGAGCTATTTCACTCCAACGAACATATGAGAACTGCTTCATACGATTATGAAGTTCTTTTGGAACTGCTAAAGTCATATTAACCATAAAAAAAGTATGTGTAAGCACATATATAAGTTTATTGTTGTTTTTCTCGGAAAAAATCTGACTCATAGCAAAGACTGTCAAGAAAACCGCAAAAATTAGCTCAGAGAGACTTTTTGTCCTATTGCTTGTCCAGGCATGCCTGTCTCAAAAAGAACTCGTAGCGCACCACTATTACCGTGTGAGGAGCGTACTTCGCCAGCAATCTTCTTCTTCCCAGTATCATAACTGACTTTTTTGCCAACAAGCTTTCCTGCTGCCTCTTTATCAGAAACGCCGTCAACAAGTACAATCATTTGATTACTGCTTGTTGTGTGTCTGTTACGTTTGAAATTGCTAATTACTCCTTCCATAATCGAAGTAGAACAACAATCTCTTTATAAGCGTATCGATAGAAAAAATATATAAATCAACAATCAATTCTGGCATTATGAAGGGGGTCACAATACTTATACTCAGTGTATTTGCAGTTGTGCTTTCTTCTTCATTTGTACAGGCTGCCTGCCCAGATATTTCTGCACGATCAACACAAGAGCTAATCCAAGAAATTCCTAGTATCAATCAAGAGCTACAAAACTGTCCAATAAAGTTAGAACGAGGAATCTCCTTACTCGTTTCTCATCCAACACAATTCGATATAGCAATGCGTGATGGAACAACAAAAAGTTACACAATCACCCTTGCAAATGGCCAAATTACAGGTGTCACTCAAGGAGCAACAAGCTGTAAAAAGAAAGTATCAACATCTGAATTTATTCTTGATAGAATTCTCGGAAGTCAAGACCGAAATAATGCAGTATTAACATATTTTGGGAATAAAGGAATTAATGTTGAAGGATGTACATTCTTCTCGAAAGCGAGTCTTTTTGTAGCAAAGCCTTTTGGGAGGCTCTTTGCTAGTATTGGCTCAAGCCCGATACCAACAGGAAAACCAGATAATTGTGACGAAACCTTCTTACAAGGGCATCAAGGATACGCACAGAATCAAGCTCTCTGGGATTCATACAGTTCAGACACAGATAAAGTCTGTCAAAGCCAATTTGGGCGAGGAGCACCTGCTCCCTGCGCTCATACGGTGCAACTCAGCACAAACGGAAACCCATATTATCTGTGCTGGTATAATGAATAAAATTCTCAACTTTTGTTGAAGTAATCAATAAGTTCTTCGTAAGTTCTTAATTCAATATCTGCATTCAACCCTAACCCTATTGTGAATAAATCTGCCTTTTTTGCTGCAGTAACTCCTGCTGGAGAATCTTCTATCACAACTATATTTTCGCTTTGTAGTTCTTTTTTCATTACTAGATAGATTTTAGGGTTTGGTTTAGACTCTTGTACATCATCGCCAGTGATGATTTTTGAGAAATATTGAGAAATGTTATGTTTTTCTAAAAGAGAAAGTACGAATTCTTTTGACGAGCCAGTCGCAATATGCATCATAATATCTCTTTTTTGTAAAAACTCAAGAAACTCTAATAATCCATCAATTAACTGTATATCTTTGTAATCACGGTCTTTTTCATGAACTTCCTTCATAAGTTCATTACTGTTTGATATTCCAATTTCTTGTAAGAATCGTCCTCTTTTCTTCCCAATAAATTGTTTGAATTTTGAATCAGAAAGTACATAAGCATATTTTTTCAGAATTTCTTGCAAATCAGCAAATTTCTTTCTTTCTGAGTCTACAATAACTCCGTCAAAATCGAAAACAGCATGCTCAATGTTTTTCATGGATAACATAATCTGTCCCCACCTCTGCTATAATACTGGCTTTCTCTCTTGTTGGTTCAATATATTTTTGATAATGAGGCTTCAAATTCTCATATAAATCTAGAGCTTCATCTAAAGAATATCCTCTTTTATTTACATCTCTCTCAATTCTGCTTTTTATTTGTGTCTCTTCCAATGCATCGAGAAAAATAGAAATATCATATAAATCATCAATTTGAGGATAAAGAGTTGTAACTCCCTCAAAAATAAGTAAAGGTCTTGGTTCCACACGCTCAATTTCAGAATTATCACCTGTAGAATGATTATAAACAGGTTTATGTATAGATTTACCTGATTGTAAATCAATAATTTGTTGTCTTGCAAAACTGAGCTTATTAGCTCTTGGTTGATATCCTGTCAAACCTAATCGTCCCCTTTCACTTCGACTGATTAAATAATCATCTAAATCAATTGCGACTGAATTATCTTCGCCAAAAAAAGACACTAAATTCATAGCTAATGTTGATTTACCAGCTCCTCCAGCGCCAGTTATACCAATACAAACTTTTTCTAAATTTTCTACTTTTTCGGCAATTAATCTGAAAAATCTTTCATTTTTACAATCAGGAGTTTGTCTTACAGGTTTCATAATTATAAACTAGTTAATAGCTTTATATTATTTTGTGAAACTAAGATTCAAAGTAAGTACATTAACGCTAGCGCCCGGATTTGAACCGGGAATTCCGTGAGGAACTGGTTTTCGAGACCAGCGCAATATTCTCCACGACAAACAATATTTGTCATTCCAGATTATGCGACGCTAGCATGAGTGAAATGAATGCTGTGACGTGACTAAAAATCTTCTGATTTTTAAGTATGCGATGCTAGCACAAAGTTGAGTGCTAGGTCGCGACCAGAAACCCTGTTTCTAAGTATGCGACGCTAGCATGAGTGAATGCTGCAGCGCATCCAAAAAGTTTTGCTTTTTGAGAGTGCAATACTAGCACAAGTAAATTAAATTGTTTGTAATATTTTATTCAAGAATATCATCTATAAATCTTTTCAAATGTTTTGGCTTGCAAGGTAATAGAAGTGATGGGATCGAATATGCTTCAGGATCAGTACAGGTTAATAATCCAAAAGGAGTATCAACTCGTTCATAAAACTCTTCCCATGCGTTTAAATCATTATCAAAACGAGTTCCTGAAAGAATAACATCATACTCTCGTTTCATAAGACGTTTATAAGCCGTTTCAGGTGATTCGACAATATTTGCATTCACGCCATCAAGTTTTTGTATGCGTGTCGTAATAAAAGAAAAATAGTAACGAAGAGCTTCGTCTTCATGAACAAATAACACACGAGTATTTTGTTTCATAGCATCTCAATTTCAATATTAAGACCTTCTGGGATTGGAACTCGCATCACAAGGCGTAAAGCACGTTCATCAACACCTAAATCAATGAGTCGTTTGTGAACTCGCATTTCATAGCGATCAAAAGTTGCTTTTCCTTCACCATCAGGACTTTTACGAGTCGTGATTTTCAAGACTTTTCTTGGGAGAGGAACTGGTCCTTTCATAACAACCCCTGTCTTCTCAGAGATTTCTTTAATGTAATCGCATACATCATTGATTTTTGTAATGTCCGTGCTTGTTAATTTAATTCTTGCTTTTTGCATTATTCGTCCCTCACACAACAAGTTTTACTTTGTTATGGAAAAAAAGTTTGGAAAAAAAATTTATTGTTTCTTGACTAAGTCAATGCACATTCCTGCTGCAACTGTTGCTCCAGAGTCTCTGATAGCAAAGTTTGACATGTGTGGGTTGTCAGTCTTCTTCTCAATAACAAGAGGTTGTACTGGAATGATCTTTACGATTGCAGCGTCTCCGTTTTTGATGAAGTCTGGGTTCTCTTCGAGAACTTCTCCAGTAGCAGGGTTGAGTTTCTTCTCAATCTTTTCAATACGACAAGCAACTTGTGCTGTATGAATGTGGAACACAGGTGTGTATCCAACAGTCATGACGCTCGGGTGGTTGAGAACTACAATTTGTGCAGTGAACTCAGTGGCTACAGGTGGGACGTCATTAACATCTCCAATAACATCTCCTCGAGTAACATCTTTCTTTCCGAAGCCACGAACGCTGATTCCTACGTTGTCGCCAGGTTCTGCTGTTTGGTGTTGTTCGTGGTGCATTTCAATAGATTTACACTCACCAGCAACTCCTTTTCCTTCTCTGCCAGGAACTGCCATAATTTTTTGTCCTACTTTGAGAACTCCTGTTTCGATACGTCCTACTGGAACGACACCGATACCAGTAATGTTATAACAGTCTTGCACCGGCATACGAAGTGGAAGATCAACTGGTTTTTCTGGTTCTGTAAGAGAGTCAATGGTTTCAAGAAGGGGCACACTATTTATAATATCAACAACATGCGTGGTATT
>CAZDJS010000033.1:0-3540 GCA_964505795.1 uncultured Methanosarcinales archaeon | reverse complement strand
AACATTGTCTCCTTTAAGACTCGCAATTGGAACAAAAGGAATTTGGTCGATTTTGTAACCAACACTAGCAAGGAGCTTTCCAACTTCTTCTTTTACTGCGTTGAATTTTTCTTCTTTATAATCAACACCTGAGATGTCCATCTTGTTAACAGCAATAATCATTTGTGTTACGCCAAGAACTTTGCTCAAGTATGCGTGTTCACGGGTTTGTGAGTTAATTCCGTCATTAGCTGCAACAACAAGTACTGCCGCGTCTGCTTGACTTGCTCCAGTAATCATGTTCTTAATGAAATCCTTGTGTCCTGGTGCGTCAATAATAGTAAAGTAATATTTATCAGACTCAAATTTCTTGTGAGCTAAGTCAATTGTTACTCCACGTTCTTGCTCTTCCTTCAAATTATCCATAACATAAGCAAACTCAAATCCTGATTTTCCAAGATCTGCTGCTTTGTCTTTGAGCTTTCGCATTGCTTGCTCAGAAACGTTTCCACTATCAAAAAGAAGACGACCAACTGTCGTACTCTTTCCGTGGTCTACGTGACCGATGAATACAAGGTTAATGTGTGGTTTTTTATCTGCCATAATTATTCCCTCCTCTCGAGTATGTAGTGTCCGAGAAACACCAAGGGGTTTAAAAAGCTTACGTTAGCTTTTCCGTCGGTGTTACTCTTCACGCTTATCTAATCCTTTTCTGGATCTGATTTGTTGTACTATCTTTTGTTGTAATTCATCTGGTAATCTCTCAAAACTTTGATCAACAACTGAGCTTGAGCCGCGACCACCGGTAGCTGAGCGTAAATCACTTGACATCCCAAACATTTCTCCTACAGGAAGTTTTCCAAGAACACTCACTTCTGCACCTTCTTGTTGCATATCAAGGAGTTGTCCTCGTTTGTTTGAGATGAGTTTTGAAATCTCTCCCATGTACTCACTTGGTGATTCGAAGCGCAATGTTTGAATCGGCTCAAAAAGTACTGGTTTTGCAAGATCCATAGCTGCTCGAATACCATCACGAACGGCAGGATACATTTGACTTGGTCCTCTGTGGATTGCGTCTTCGTGTAATTTACAATCAACTAATCGAACGACAACTCCAAAACAGGGTTCGTTAGCAATTGGTCCCGCATTCATAACATTTTCAAACATATCATTAACGAGTTCCATAATCTCATTAATTTGTACAATTCCACGAGTGTCATCAATAAGGACATTTCCGTTGTAAATATTCTTCACATTTCTACTGTCTTTATTGTTAACACCAGCTGCTTCAAGTGCTTCCCAAAGTTCTTGATCTTTTTTCTTAACTCGACCTTCATGAATCTTCTTTTCTTTAAGAGCAGTTCGCAATTCTTCACTCATAGGCTCTGCAGTGAAGTATAACTTATTGTGTTTGTTCGGAGATTTTCCTTCCGCGCTCTCAGGTGAAGATTTTTGAATGGTTTCCCTGTACACAACTACTGGTGGTGTGGTTGTAATCTCAACACCCTTTTCTTTAACAATTCTGTTTTCGATAATTTCGAGGTGTAATTCACCCATACCACTCATAAGATGTTCTCCAGTTTCTTGGTTAATCTCAATGTGAATACTCGGATCTTCTTTAGAAACTTGAATTAACACTTCGATAAGTTTTGGAAGATCACTTGGTCTTTTTGCTTCAATAGCCTTTGTAATAACAGGATCAAAGAGATGTGAAATTTCGTCAAATGGTTCTTCTTCACCAACAACTACTGTTTCACCAGGATATGCGCCTTTAAGACCACCAACTCCTATAATATTTCCTGCAGGTACTTCATCAACAATTTCTTTTTTTGCTCCATTGTACACATAGATTTGTTGGGTTCGTACACTTTGTTTTGCTCGAATAAGATTCACTTCAAGGCCTTTTTTCATTGTCCCACTAAAAAGACGTCCTGCGCTTATTTCTCCTGCTTGTGGATCAACAACAATTTTTGTAATCACAAAAGCAAGCGGACCCTTAGGATCGCATTTTAAAAGACTTTTTCCAAGAGGACTTTCTAAATCACCATGCCAAATTTTTGAAGTTCTGTACGCGCCTGCTTGTACTGGGTTAGGGTGGTGATCGACAACCGCGTCAAGAATAACTTCGTGCAAAGGTGCTTTTTTCTTAAGTTCCTTATACTCATCACCTGAGCCCGTATAGGCATCAATGATTTCTTTGAAAGTAATTCCTTTTTCTTTCATGTAAGGAATTGAAAGAGCCCAGTTATGAAACGCGCTTCCAAAACAAACGCTTCCATCCATAACATTAGTTTGCCATTTCTCTCCATATTCTTCTTCAGCAATTTGTTTAATAAGAGCGTTTACACTTGTAATAATTTTTGTGAATCTTTCTTGCATCGCTTCTGGAGTTAATTGTAATTCTTTGATGAGACGGTCCACTTTGTTAATAAACAAAATTGGCTTTACTCGTTCCTTGAGTGCTTGTCTGAGAACGGTTTCTGTTTGTGGCATTATTCCTTCAACAGCACAGGAAAGAACGATAGCTCCGTCAACAGCTCGCATTGCTCGTGTTACGTCTCCTCCAAAATCAACGTGTCCTGGAGTGTCAATAAGATTAATAAGATAATCATATCCTTCAAAAGTGTGTACCATGCTCACAGCAGCACTATCAATTGTGATTCCTCGTTCAGCTTCATCTTCATGAAAGTCCAGTGCTCGAGCTTGGCCTGACAAATCAGAGCTCATCATTCCTGCTCCTGCAAGGAGATTGTCTGAAAATGTTGTTTTTCCGTGATCAATGTGAGCACAAATAGCAATATTTCTAATGTGCTCAGCATCACTCATCGATTTCTTAATCCTATCAACCATCTTTGCCATAATAATTCACCTACTCAAGTATATGTGCGTCATGCACTGTTTTGTACGAATGCATTTCATCTTCGTTAAACCATACTGGAACTTCTATTGCTGCATCATTTTTATCTGCACTAGCATGTATGAGGTTTTTCACCGCTAACTTTTTTTGATCGGCATAGGCATATGATACATGCGCGTAATCACCGCGAATCGTTCCCGGTTCTGCTTTGCGAGGCTCTGTAGCTCCAACGAGTTTCCTTGTTATTTCGCAAGCTCCCACTCCTTCAGCGACAAAAGCAACAACCGGACCACTAGTTATTCCTTTGAGAAGAACTTTCCAAACTTCTTCACCTCTTCGAGGAACTATATCCTCTTCACGATAATGTTTTCTTGCAAAATCATCGTCTATCCATACCATCTTCATACCAACAATCTTTAGACCAGCTCGTTCAAAACGAGTAATAATTTCACCCATAAAACATCGTTGAACACAGTCTGGTTTAAGTAATACAAGTGTTCGTTCAATCATTGTTTCACCGTCGCTGCTTTTTTAGTTGTTGTTTTCGCTGCTTTAGCAGGAGTTTTTGCTGCTTTTTTGACTGCGTTCTTGCCAGCTTTTGGTGTTTTTTTCACAGCTGTTTTCGTAGGAGCTGTTGCTGATGGTTTCTTAGACTTCTTCTTTGTCTTTGCGCCAGCTTCCATTGCTTGTTTTTTTGCAACACG
>CAZDJS010000032.1:0-10669 GCA_964505795.1 uncultured Methanosarcinales archaeon | reverse complement strand
AATCTACAACAGTAGAAATTTTGAATAACGACTAGACTTGTTTGCAGAAATTGCGGAAGAACAATCTACAACAGTAGAAATTTTGAATAACGACTAGACTCTTGTCGTTACTTACTTACGAGACAAAGATCTACAACAGTAGAAATTTTGAATAACGACTAGACAGACTAACACCGAGAAGTTGCGGGCTATCTACAACAGTAGAAATTTTGAATAACGACTAGACAGGTCGATTTTTAGCGTTTTTTCAGATTTTTAGCCTAGAGGACGTCTACTATAAACCTACAGCATCCTAGAAATTACTCTAGAACTCACTTTTTTACAAAAAAGTAAGGATAAATAATGTTCAGAATTATTTAAATTTTCTGTTTATAAGCCATGAAAAGCTAGAATTCAAAGAAATTCCTAGAAAACATTCTAAAAAAAAAAGACTAAGGTTTGCAATTAATACATGACAAAGTCAGATTCCTCGTTTTTCGGATAACCAAAACGAAAAACCTCACACGACTTTGACATCCTAAATATCAATACACTATCAGCTTGGCTAAACTGCTTTTCATACTCCTTCAGTTCCAAAGTAATGATATCGAGAACCCGTTTGCTATTATTTATCTCATAAACTGAATACTGCACTCTACGACCGTACTGCATAATAAACTTCGAAAATCTCGTTCGCAGCTTATCATCTTCAATATCATAGGTTAATAATATCATATTTCAAACCTTGGAAACTCTTTCTTATCATTAATAAAAGCACGATAGAATGATTGCACATAAAGAAAAATCTCCTCCTTGTGAGCTAATATTTCTTTTATAAAAAGTTGAGAATACTTCTTGTTAAACTCTCGCTTAATAAAATACTGGTTATTTTTCTGGAAAAAATCATTTTCATCAATCTGCTTCAAGTTATACGCTTTGAGTAATTTTCTATCGATAATACACCTGAATGGTTCTATAATATCACAAACAAGTGACTTCCTCTGGAAAAATAGTTTATGATGAAAGCCATAATAAACATCAAAACCATAGAGTTCAAGATGTGCTTCAACAAAATTAAAAAGATAAAAATACCCTATATCGAGCAATAAATTAGAGATATCATCTTTAGTTCTTGGTCTCCTGCCAGAAAAGGGAGTGTTCTTAAAATGTGCTGAGAAAAAAATCTTTGAGGCAGTCCCTTCAACACCTAACAATTCTTGTGAAGAATAGCAATTACTCGCAGCCAGAATCAATCTACGAAGTTTAGACAAAGAAATTTTATCTTGTTCTGACTTATATCTTTTTGACAATAAGAGACGAATCTGGTTGGTTATTTTATTATGAATGATGTGTTTTGCTAAGAACAAGTCTTTCTCTGAAAGATATTGTTTTTTTCGCAAAAGAAAATTCCCTTTATTATCTGGAATAACACTGTGATATTGTTTTAGATTATAATTGAGAAAAATAATGGGAAAAGCAAACTTCTTTGCGTTTTTAATAAGAACAGAAGTGATCGTAAATTCGCCAACAACATACACAAGAAATATTTTGTGGCACGAGTGTTGAAGAAGAGTTTTCCCTTCTTCTGATAGAACAAGGTTGTGATTTCTGAAACGAATCTTCTTTGAAGTATCACTCTCAATGAGAATGAGTTGTTTTGTCATAAAATCAGGTCTGCTCAACATAATAATCACATAATTCTTTATAAATACACATTTGGCACTTCTTTGGATTTTGAGAAAACGAATCATCAAGACTAAAGTCTTTCATCTGGTTTATCGCTTCTTTCAAACGATTTTTCTCTCTTGCTCCGGGTAACTCAACCGGAAATCGTTTATTGTCACTTAAAGAATGAAAAAATAATTCTTTTACTTCAAAGCCCATCTCAATAAGACAGAAATATTGCGCGTATATTTGCAGATAATATCCTTCATAGAGCGTTTGTATCTTATTCTTCCTCTCAATTAAAGTGTCATTCTTAACGTCGAACAAATCAATTTTTCCAATAACACCCAACTCTTCACTATACACAGGAATTCCTTGTAAGAATTGTTTTTTAGAAGAGTAAACAGAAGAGTCAATATTTTTGTGAGCGATTTTACCTGCTGATTGAAAAGTAGTATGATATACTGACTCATCGTATGAATGATACAAGTTATGGAAATAAATACTTCTCGGACAAAAAATAAAATCATTAAGGTTTGATATTATTATGTTTTCTTCCATATTCTATCTAATAACTCCTAATTCATCTCTTATCTTTCAATTTCTTCTTATGAGAATGACGAATCTCTCTAGCAGTTTTAGAAGTAACAATAAGTTCTCCAAGTTGTTTCTCAATATCTTTTCTTGTATTCCCTGCTACAGTTCCTCCTTTTCTTGCAATTTTTTTGCTTTGAGAAAACGATTGAGGATTTTCTTTTTCCGAGAATTCTTTTGTAGTGGCCTCTGCGAGCATATTAAGAATAAGCTCTAGGTTAGTCATATTATCTCGTAAGTTCTCTTTCTTCAAACCTTTATGTTGTTTATATTCTTTGACAGTTTTATCAGACCAAGCCTTTGTAATCTCATTAGTAAGTATAGAAAAATCATTTTGTTTTGAAATTCCAACTCTACTCCACTCATCAGTTAATTCTTTTCGAACTTCAATAGTTTTTAATCTTTGATTAATCCAATTTTTAGAATAACCTTTATTCAAGTACGCTTGCATAGCTCGGTTAATGGACAACTCAGGATCTTCAATCTCATCAATCCTCTCTCTGCCCACTTTAGCAAGCCATAATTTGAAAGGTTCGGCTTTTTTAGAAGGAACTGATTGTATCAGACGAAGTAACTGTTCAGTATCTGCCACATCAGTCAAGTAATATTTACCATCAGAAGATTTCATTTTCAGTTGACTACAATTTGTAGTCAACTCAGCACCTTCTTTTTTTAATCGAGTTTTTAGAACACTCCAATATTTTCGAGGATTCGGACTTTTTGTTAAAACAGCTACAACATCAACTATCGAAAAGTACCATTTTTCTTTATCTTCATCCCATTTGACTCTTATGCTCTTATTATCAAACAACTTTACCGAATTCTTCATATCATAACACCAAAGACTCGTTAACCTCAACATTTGAAACCACTATAATTAGCAATTTATTAACAATTATTGACACCTATTAATTACGAAATTTAAGTAATCATCTCTGTCAATTTTCTCTGCCTTACCTTTCTTTCGTACATTTTCGACAAGCATTAAACCTTTGACTCCTATATTATACGCTCCGTTCGCATCGGCATTGGGAATATCCTTACTGTTTCTTGAATCAAAGAATTCTCCATTTTTATCTTTCACACAGGAAAGAATGAAATCTGTTTTATCAGTTGAATTTCTGAGTTGCAAAAGAAGTCGAAAATAATGTATGAACTTTTTCAAAAAAGAAGCATCCTGATTTAAAATTTGTTTTTTAAGATCTTTATCCAAAGAAATATTGGCTTCAGAAAAGAGTTTTTTCATCTTAAAAGTTAAATCGATAATCTCGTATTCATAAATTCCATTCTTATTCTTCTTAGAAACACTTCTCTCCCCATAAGAATACACTGACCAATCATCGCGAACAAGTCCTTTCGTACCAAAATCAGAATAATTAAAGTTGAACTCAAAAAGGTCTTCAGAAGGATGATAAAGAATTCTCTTAAATCTTGAGAAAAATTCTTTGGCTTTATTCTCATTCTCATATTTCGGATACAGAAGATTTACAAAGCCTGTTTTTGGACAGATTTTTGACGTAAAGTTTGCGTTGACAAAGAATAATATTCCTGATTGTTTCCCTAGTTTTTTGAAACTGTCAAACTTTGATGTAAGCTGATATGCATTTAGAAGACCGCCTTTTTCTTCAGGATTCCGTTCTTTGAAAACTAGATAATTGAGTTTGTCAATAAGCATTTTCTCAAATTTCTGATACACTTGTTTTTCAATCTTAAAACGTCCTCGTTTAAACCCAAAATTCAAATCTTCAAACACTACTATCGCATTATTTTCAGTAACCATTCGACAAATCTTATGTACCACTTGAGACAAATACCCTTCTTTAAGTTCTTTAATGTTGTGTATTTCTTTCCATGATTTTCGAGAAGCGTCTCGTTCTTTTTCAAGAGTATGAAGTTTTTCATGATAGTCCCTATCTCTACTTTTATCATCAGTTACGATATTAAATGTTCCATGATTGATAATTTTACCTTCTAAATCAAGTAAAGTCCAATACGCTAAGTGTCGCTCACCTCTATCGATACTCAAAATAGTGGGATTTTTCTTCTTAAGAACATCAAGAACATCTGCATTAATATTATCTCTTCCATGAGCTTTGAAATTAAGCGTTATTGGACAGTGGAATAAGAATTTATCTTGAGCATATCGTTTATCTTTGATTAAATCATATTCAAATGTACTTGTTTTCTTCAGCTCGCCGGTTTTTTCATCAAGTAATGGATCTTTATTCTCGATTGGTTGATTTTTAGGATGTGTTACTTTGTACGCTACCGATGCTCTCCTGTAAAAAATTTCTGCTTCTCCATTGACCTTATACACGACATCTTTTAGATTTTCCTCAGAGAACAAGGCTCTCCAATACATCGTGTGAAGATTAGGTCTTCCTGTACTGTGAGGTGAGAAATCTTTATTGTAAATTTGAAATAAGTAAAGCTTTCCAGAATCAACAAGTTCGTTAATATAGTCTTCAGAAACGTCTTGAAAGTCGATTTCATAACAAGAAGAAATAACATCAGAATAAAACTCATTAATATCTTCATATTCATTCGACTTTTTCCATTGAAAATTAAATTCTTTATATGATTTGTGTTGTTGAACACCTAACTTAAAATAATCAATCAATTTTTTTAGTGAAGTTCTGAAAACAGATTCATTAATTTTCTTATATTCTGTTTTATAATATCCTTCATCATATATCTCTAATATTTCATTAATTGGCAAATTATATTTTTCTACAGCAGGAGCAAAACGATCGCCTTTTGAACGAATAAAGGTTCTTGGAAAATTCTTATAATCTGGTTTTTGAAATTTGTATTGTACTAATTTTATTTTTCTTTCTGCATCTTGATGCAATAAAGCATTTTCTTCTTGAGATAATTTTTTAGGTACCACTCCTAAGAAATAATTGTTCTCTTTTTTAAACAAGATGCCTGCTTTTGTATTAAACTCTGAATCCCAGCCTGACAAAAAACTACTGCTTTCAAAATTCAGCTTAAATTTCTCTGTCGAATAGCGTTTTTTTGTCAAATAATTACGAACTTTATTGTATAAAGGAACAATGTCTTTTATTCCGCATTGTTCATCACCAACAAACAATTCATTAAATTTCACATAAAAATTTGCATCGAGTTCTTGAGGAACTTCAACATATAATGGTCTGATGAAATGAAAAATTTCAATCAGTAAATCAAGATATTCTTTTATTTTCTGAACTGCTTCTTCATCATCTTTTCTGAATGAGGATATTATTTTCTTAAATTCTTCTCGTTTTTCATCGACCACAAGTCTTTCTTTTTGGGAAAAATGAGATTCTAGAGGATTGGAAACTTCGATTTTTTCGAGTAATTCTTTTTTATCAATATCATCAAGAACGCCCAAATATTCTCTTATCAAATCATTGAGTTCTGAAAACGAGTAACAATCTCTTTTTAACCATGCATCAATCTCTTTTTTGGTTTTAAATCTGCTGTTTGCTTCACTTTCGAGCAAATGATTCAAGATATGAAAATCACCAAACATATCTTTAGAGATTTTGTTCAATGATTTTGCGTTAACATAGACTTTATCTAAATCAATTTCATCAAATGAAGAAAATAATTTCTGCAGTTGATAAATCTTCGGCATGACTTGTTCGTCAAATTCGTTAATTGCACATAAAAGCTCTTGATCATTTGAAATAACTTCATCAACAAAAGAGACAGATTTTCTATCACTAAGAATCTGTTTAAAAAGTGGCTCAAACTGTAATTTCTTTAACTTTTTTCGTTCTACATCAGAAACATTTTGTGATTGAATATTTATTAATTCATTTAAACCTTGAAGTTTCACTCCACCTTCCAGAGTTTTCCCCCCTAAGAGAAGGTTATACTCATCAATACCTTCTTGGCTAACGAATTGCAAATAATTTTTGAGAGTAAAGAATCTTTCAAGGGAGTCTAGTTCAAGCTTCTTAACTTGAGAAAAATCAAGAGAAAATTCTTTAAGCTTCTCAAACTTCTCAACATTATCAATGAATTTTGGGAGATTATCATCAACGATGCGATAAAATATTGATGTTGAAATCTCATCTGGAGAAAACATATTTTTTCTGTTTTTAAAAAAACCAGTAAAATAAGTCGTAAAACCGTCAAATTTCTGTAGCAGAGCAACTTTCTCAGAATTATCACGAAAATACTTCGATAATTCCTTAAGAAGCTTACCATCAAATAATTTTGAGTAAAGAGCGCCATAACTTGCTTTGTAATTATTAAATAATGCTGTTCGTAAATTCTTTTTTGATTTTTCAAAATCACTCTGTAATTTCTTATCAAATTTATTTGTTTTTACAGAAATGTAGGTTTGCTTAAACCCAGCAAATAAGTCTTCCGGTATATCTAAGTGCGATAATGCATCGTTGATGTGGAACTTATAGAATTCGTCTATAATTTTCTTGACTTTTTGAAAATATTCAACACGGATCTCGTCTTGTTCAATAAGCTCTTTATGTTTAATCTGTTCAGCTGTTTTTCCTATGGGCTTCAGCTCGAAACGTAAAGTTTTCGATAAACTATACTTATTCGTGAAGTCCCCCCAGACACTTTTCATAAAGACTGGTATTTAAAGAAATTTAAAAAGATTCTCACACTCTGTCCAGTGCTCACTTCTTACTGTTCGGATTGTCGATGCGAAACCCTGATTCTTCCATCGTTTGCACGAAGTCAATCTCGCTTCCTTTGAGGAGTGGATAACTGTTTTTTTCGACAAAAATCTGGACGCCGTTAAAGTCAAAGAGCTCGTCCTCATCTTCTGGCTTTTCTACAAACTCCATATCATAGGCGAAGCCTTGATCAGTTTCTGAAATTGTTATTCTCAGACCATATCCTTCTTTTCCGTCTTCAATAGCGTATTTTCGAATCGTTTCTTGGGCTTCTGGCGTTACTTCGAGCTTCTCAATCTTTTTGTTAAGCATTTCGTTGAGCTCACCAACCATTGCTTCTACCATATCCTCAGGCATACCATGACCCATCGCTCCTTGACGAATACTCTCATATTGGTTCACATGACAACCAACGCAGTGCAAGCCGTAACGTAGCATAACACCCGCTGCTTTCGGATGCGCTTTCATGACTTGTCCTATCGTTTCATCACCAGTTATTTCGACCATGCAACAGGAGAAGAGATGCCTTCATATAAAACTTATGGGTTGAGAACTGTAACGTCATCAATATGTTTTTTTCCTAATTGCCACATTGTTTCAAAGCCTTTACGACGGTCTTGAGCAAATTTTTTATTTCGAATAAAGAGCACTGCTGTTGGTTCTAATATCATCGCAACAGTATCCCCATAAATCACTTCTGGCGTTGTAGTAAAATACTCTTCTGCTAAGAACCGATATTCATCTCCTAGTTCTTCTGAGTATATTGCAGACGTTTTTTCTGAGGTTAACAACCTCCCATATAGCCCTAATTCTTTTTGTCTTCGAAAAAACTGTCGTACTTGATTAGGGATTGTTTGCTCCCAGAACAGTTCATCAACTCCGAGGCAATAATATGTTTTTTTGTTTGCAATAACTTCTTCAAGAATCATTTTTATACCTTCGACTCCTTTGAAGACTTCAACGACTAGTTCATCTTGTTCTTGTTGTGCTATTCTTGTAAAATCAGGTAGTGCGCTTTCAAGCATATCGCGTTTCTCATCAAGGAATCGCTTGAGGTTCTCAGGAGGCATGGCCGTGTATTTGTGTACCGATTTCTCAACACAGTAACTAACGAGTCCTTTGCGGTTGAGTTTGTCGAGGAATTCGTAGATGTTTGTTCGGTGCAGGCCTGCTTGTTTTTGGATTTCGCTCACGGTGCTCGTGCCGAGTGCAAGAAGTGCAAGGTAGGTCTTTGATTCGCCTTTTGTCAGCCCTATTTCGTCGAGCACATCTTCAGGGTTCATTGTCGTCTGTAAAAGGACAACAAGTATTTAAATATATGTTACTACATAATAGTAACTATGAAGAGGTGTTAGATATGTATGATGATAAAAAAGGCGCACAAAAGCGAATAGAAGACGTTTTATTACAATGTGGAGAAAGAATCCGCACTAAAGTCCCAACAGAAGAAGTATCCAACTATTTACAACACACTCCTGTTGGTGTTCGCGACACAGAACAACAGACGATTTGGGGAGATGCAGCTGCGTATGTGCAGAATATGGTCAAAGGGTCAGAATATACTATACTCGCAACACTCACGACTGCAGGAGCAATAGGTGGAATGATAAAAGGAGATCCTTCGCTTGGTGCAGCATATGGACTGATAGGGGCGAACATTCTGAGAGAATGGGCATACAACACACATACAACTAATGATTTACGAGAAGGATTTACAGAACTATATGGGAATCCAGAATGAACTTAACAAAAAACGTACAAAGAGGTGAAATAATGGAAGAAAAAAATCGGTCAGACGAAAACCCTTTTACTCAATTGGGAAAAGACATACTCATATCACCTGCTTATGCAACTATGAGATTACACCAGAGACAAGAGAAGAGACGTGGAAGTCCAGGGGATAAAAGCAATAAATTTCTGAATCTTGTCGATAAAGCTTATCCTGCTCTCGCAGGTGCAACACTTTCTTTTGGATTGACATTAGTAGCAATTGATACTTATGAACACTTTCAATCAAAGACCTCAACGTATGAAAACAAAGGAGTAGAGATAACAACTGGGACAACTCATGAAATGAATTCTATAACTAGGGGAGTAGGTTTTGTAAACCCTCTTCTTGCAGTAGGATATCATATCGCAACAAGAGAGCCAGCGACAACAACAAGTATTAAGGGAAACCTCGAAAGCTCTCTTGAAAAACGTCTTACAACACACATAGGAAACGAGGAAGTAACCCACCATACACAAAGCAATCAAACAATCCCCTATACTTGTGAAAAAGTAGACAACGAATGGTCAGTATATGTTCGTAATTCTCCATTTGGAATTGAAGAAAACCTCGAAGAATACTGCAAAGGCATACTCGCAAAAAGGCTTAAAAAAAACTAAAAAGAACGTAGAACAACCTGCAACTCTCAAAATCACTGTTGGAGACTCTTCTCAAGTTGATTACATACAGCTTCAAGAGTACTTCTTTCTTCTGTAGCAGAATAATTGCTGCTTCCATCACATACTTTGTCAAGAAGAACATCAAGTTGCTCAGCAATAAGAAGTTGTTTTCTCCAATAGTGCAGATCTTCTTAAACAGTCTGAGTAACTTCTCTCTCAAAACGAAGATTAAACATTGTTTTTTCATACAATTGTAGAAGGCGTGTGGCTTGTTCAGCCTCCCTCTTAAAATATTCTCTCATATACATTGACATCACCACTTGTGATCGTTGCAAGTCGTCAGCAACATAATTTAGAGTGCCTTTAACATCTTTAACAGTTCCTGCAAAAAAATCGGAAGCTTTCTCAAACAAGTCGGACATTCACAAAAGGCATAATATATAAAAATCTTCCCAGGGTTTATCAAAACTGGATTGACTCAAGTCGTGCAACTCGTTTCTCTGTGCTTGGGTGTGTGCTAAAGAGTTCTGTCCAAGACTTTGCTGCAAAAGGATTCATAATAAACATATGTTCTGTTGCTTGTGAGCGCCCATCGACTTTAAGAGGACTTCTCTTTGCTCCTGCTTGTAATTTCAAAAGAGCACTTCTCAAGCCAGAACCATCCATAAGAACACGCGCAGCACTCTCATCAGCCGCGTATTCACGAGTTCTACTTACTGCGAGTTGAATAATAGTCGCAATAAGCGGTGTGATTATCGCGATAGCAAGTAATTGAACAAGACCACCACGTTCACGACCTCCAAAACCAAATATTGCTGCCCATTGAGCCATTGAACCAAGATAACCAATAACACCTGCTATCATACCTGCAACCGTACTAATGAGCGTATCACGATTTTTTATGTGACTCATCTCGTGAGCAAGAACGCCCTTGAGTTCACGTTCATTAAGAAGTTCAAGAATACCTTGTGTGACCGCTACTGCTGCGTGTTTTGGGCTTCTTCCCGTTGCAAAAGCGTTCGGATTTCTGTCAGGCGTCATGTAGACTTTTGGCATAGGTAGGTTCATCTTATTTGCAATGTCACGCACCATTCGAGTTGCTTCGTGCGTTCTTGGTAGTTCTTCGGCCTTGTACATCTTAAGAACTATTTTATCACTGAACCAGAAAGAAATTCCGTTGAGCAAAATAACAAAAAATCCCGCTATGACAAGACCATACACTCCTCCAATAGTTTGTCCAACCCAGAGCAATAGTGCAGTTAGAAGCGCGAGTAAAATGACTGTTTTGAACATATTAGAAGCAATTCCCATATGTATAGAGAGCAATATTTTATTTATAAATATTGTGTAGAAAGGGGCTGTGTAGAAAGTAATGCTACTCCGTAGTCCAGAGCCCGATACTTACGTAT
>CAZDJS010000031.1:0-11319 GCA_964505795.1 uncultured Methanosarcinales archaeon | reverse complement strand
GAGTTTACCGCTCCGTAAAGTTTTAATACCGTGCAAGAATGGTATTTTGTATGGAACTCTTAATTACTAATAAACCCACAGCAGACCTTGTTATTCTTACAACGACACAAGAAAAAAATCCAGACTATACTGACTATGTTTTTTCAGGAAGCGAGATGAAAATTCTTACTGGAACTCCTGATCTTCTTCTTGTCAAACTTAAAGAAGTAACAGTAAAAAAATATCAGGACGCTCTTGATCGCGCTCTACAAAGAGCAATAAAAGAAAAATATGACACAGTATCTATAATTGTGAATGAAGAATGTCTTCGAAGTCTTGCATGTACTGTTGAAGCTGCGATGCTTGCAACAAGACAATTCGATAAGTACCGTGCAAAAAGTAAAGAGACAGTTCATCACTTGAAAAAAATAGAGCTTGTTGCTAAAGAGAACGAAGAATTTGAGAATACAAAAATAATCTGTGAAGCAGTGAACGCAGCAAGAGACTTACAAGATACACCACCTGGAGATATGGGGCCTGAAGACTTTGTACAAGTAACAAAGAACATGGCGCAAGAAACAGGGCTTGCAATTGATGTCTGGGATGAAAAAAAGTTATCTCAAGAAGGATATAATGCACTACTTGCAGTTGGGCGCGGTAGTTCTCGACAACCACGACTCATTACGCTAGAACACAAACACCCTGACGCAAAAAAAACAATTTGTCTTGTCGGCAAAGGAATAACTTTTGACACTGGCGGTTATAATATTAAACTAACTGGATTTATTGAAGGAATGAAATACGATATGAGCGGAGCAGCAGTTGTGTTTGGAATACTGCAAGCAGTAGCTAAACTCAATCTTCCAGTAACTGTGATAGGAATCTGCGCACTTGCAGATAACATGGTCTCAGCAAACGCTTATTTACCTAGTGATGTTATCAGAACGGCGCACGGAGTCACTGTAGAAGTAGGCAATACTGATGCCGAAGGACGCCTTGTTCTCTCAGATGCTTTGCATCATGCAACTTTGCAAAAACCGGACGCAATCATTGACTTTGCAACACTTACAGGAGCTTGTGTTATTGCTCTTGGGTCGAGCACAGCTGCAGCTTTTGGTAACGATGAGGAACTCGCTGAAGAACTCGTACAAGCAGGTAACGTTGTTGGTGAAAGAATTTGGCCAATGCCTCTTTTTGAAGAGTATGAAGAAGATATTAAGAGCAAGATTGCTGATATCAAGAATATTGGTTATAAGCGAGAAGCAGGGGCAATCACAGCTGCTACGTTTTTGAAGAATTTTGTTGATGACTATCCTTGGGTGCATTTTGATATTGCAGGCGTTGCTGATGTTGAGAGACCAAGACACTTCACGCAACACGGAGGAACCGGTTGGGGTGTTCGAACTATCATTGAATGGCTTCGTTCACAGTAGTTTTTTTAAATAAACTTGATTTTTTCTTTCTTATGGGCCTATATTCGAAAGCTATGCTTTCTCAGGAGGCCCACTCAACTCCTTTTCGTGGGTATGTCCTCAAAACCTTGTTTTTCGGGAGACCCACTCAACTCCTTTTCGTGGGCCTATACTTTGACGCAGTCAAAGTCAGGCTCGAGCGCAGTGAGGGCCTATACTTTGGTAAAACCAAAGTTAGCCCAAAAAACTTGTTTTGTGGGCCTGTCCTCAAAACCTTGTTTTTCGGGAGGCCCACTCAACTTTGTTTCGTGGGCCTATAGCTCAGCTTGGATACGTCCTAAAACGTCAGTTTTGGCCGTAGGGCAAATAGAGCAGTAGCCTTCTAGTCAGCAGAGATTCTCTGGTGATAAGAGAGCTAAAGGTCGGGGGTTCAAATCCTCCTAGGCCCGTAACGAAGTGAGGAGACTAGGTAGTCCAGAATGAAGTGAGGACACTCCTAGGCCTGTAACGAAGAAACTAGGTGGTCGGAAAGCTTTTTGCTTGACCATCTAGTCCCTGAGTGCAGGCACAGCGCAAAATAGTCAATGTTACAGAAGTGGTTTAATATCATCAAATAATTCTTCAAATTGGGTGTATCCTGTTTTTTCATTAAAGTGTCCTGCATTTTTGATGATCTTTGGTTTTACCTCGAGCTTATCTGCTAATTCATTTGCACATTCTATTGGGAGGTAAGGGTCATTATCTGAATGATAAATAAAGAATTGTTTACAGTTTTGTTTTATCTTAGACCAATCAAAGCTTTTTTCAACAAATGTTTCATTGATAGGATCAAATGTTTCATTTCCAAATAATCTTATAAATCCTGAAACAAAAAATGAACCTTTGATTGTTACAGTAACATTTTCCAACACATTTAGTAAAAATGCAGGGGCTAGACTGTGACCTACAAAAATTGTGTTTTCATCAATTTGGTTCACATATTCTGCAAAAATTTTATTCCAATTTTCTAATGATTGATTTTCAGGGGTTGGAAATTCAGGAGCAATAACTTCGTGATTCAATTCTTCTAATTTTTGTTTTAGCCAAGGAAACCAGTTTTCTTCTGGAGTCCCAAAAGCACCATGAATAAGAAAAATCTTTGTCATAATAATATAAGAAAAAGGACTTTTATAACATTTGTGATTGAGCAATCATCTGGGCACTATTGCAATAAAAGGGATTAAAATAGCGTTCTTTGTTGTTAGAAAAATGATCAGAACCAGTCAAACCCGAATTGTTGTAAGTCTGTTTTGATTTTGTTGATAACTCTTTGTTGCTCTTTTCCTTTTTTTGACATGGCAACAAATTTGATGAGCTCATTTTGTAGTTCTTCTTGTGTAAGTATCTTTGTTATTTTTGTTGAATGAATGCAATAGAAGCGAAAGCTTTTGTGTTTGAGCTCTTTTATGATGATGTTTCCTATAACTGAGAGTATGTCTCCTCTGTGTGGGTTGTGTTCTAATGAAGCCATAAAAAGAAAAATATTATCTGCTTCTTTTTGAGAAAGTCGTTTTATAACTTCTTTTTCAAGCGTTTGTGTTACAAATACTTTAGCCATTAAGATTCCTTCTTTTGAGAATGTCTTCTATTGGGGTGCTATTTGTTGTATCAAGAAGTGTTTGAACGAGTAGGTTTTCAGTAGTTTGTTCATACATTCTTTGCAAGACGTCATCGTAGGTCTCTCCCATTGAACCAAGAGATTTTATTTTATCTCTCGTCTCTGTTTTTACTTGAATCATCGTTTTTGCCATATTACCTCATTATAAAGTGCATATAATGGTTATATATATTTTTTGTATTTTTTTTAATTATTATCTATATAGTAAATAATTATTATTCTTTCTTAAAACTTAAAAAGGGAGTAAACGTAACTGCGATTATGGCGTCAGAACGATTCTGGAATATTTTCTTCACAGGAGTCTTTGTTCTTATACTAGCAGGACAATACCTTATATTGCAACAGCTCAACATTACTTTTCCTGAAGAACTACAAATATTTGACTTTATTATTATGGCACTCGCAATACAAAGACTGACACGGCTTTTTGTTTACGATAAAATCCTCAAGTTCTTTAGAGATTGGTTTGATACAAAAGGTTGGCAAGGCACAATAAGAAGTTTACTTGCATGTCCTTGGTGTGTGAGCATGTGGTTTGCGCCCTTTATCATCTTCTTTTATTTGCTCAATTCACAATTCATGTTCCTTTATCTTATCTTAGCAATCGCGTCTGTAGCAGCAATGCTACAAATTGTTATTAATGCGATTGGTCACTGGGGAGAAAAACAAAACAAGTAATTATTTAGTCCACTTAGACTCTTCACAAGTCCCTTCTGAGAAACTATAAAATATTGTGCCGCTTTTTGCTTTCTGAATAATTTGTTCTTTCATCGCAAGAAATGACTTGTCAGGCTCTTCATCATGAAACAATAAATGAGGACCATGAATGATGTCCGGGTCAATAGTCTCAAGTTCGTGTAATTCAAAAGTTCTCGGAATTAAAGTGACTGTATGGGTATTTTTATGATAAGAAAATTCACAAACACAATTTTCTTCAACAATTTCTTTCTTGAGAATCTTTGCACCAATGCCCTCTAATAATCCCAGTTCTGTCTCAAAGGAAACTTCTTTCCAAGAAGGGTCGAACAAAATAAGATCAGACTTCACAAGTAAAAAAATGTGATCGATATGAAATAATGAGCCAATACCAAGAGTGAGCATACATTTTTTGTGTTGTTGAAGTTATTAATGATTTCTAATATTGAATCTCAACGGATTCGCCAGTCTCTTTTCGCTGGATGTAATCATAAGCAGAGAACGCAGCAACAACTCCTTCAGCAGCACCAGTAATTGCTTGCTTAAACTTACGATTACCGCAATCACCTGCAGCATAGAGGCCTTCAATGTTTGTCTTAGATTCATCATCAATAATAATCTCTTTCATATCATTGACCTCAGCACCGAGTTGAATAGCAAGTTCAGACTGCACATCAGCACCAATCTCAACAAAAAGAGATTGAAGAGTTAACTCATCACCATTGCTAAGCTTCACTCCAGTAAGTCCTGCGTTATCATAAAGTAATTCAGCAACTTGTGTATTATAGAGAAGAGATACTTTTTCATTATCCTCGAGACGCTTAATATTAATAGGCTCGGCCTTCATCTTATCGCCCCGAATAGCAAGGTAAACTTTGTTTGCGTGTTGAGCAACAAGAGCACCAGCTTGAGCAGCACTATCACCACCACCAACAATAATAACGTCCTGTCCTTTCGTAAAAGCAGCGTCGCAAGTAGCACAATAACTCACTCCTTTACCAGCGAGTTCTTCTTCATACTCTAAACCAAGATGACGATGTTTTGTTCCTGTAGTAATAATGAGTGTTTTCCCGACATACTCGGCCTTATCAGTTTTGATAAAGAATTTGTTTTCTTTTTTTTCTGCGCTCACAACCCATTCTTCGTGAACAGGAATATCAAGACTGTCAGAATGTTCTTTGAATTTCATCATTAAATCAAAGCCTGGAATGGCAGTAAAACCAGGATAATTCTCAACCTTGTGAGAGTCATTTAAGAGACCACCAACAACTTTTCCAATAACAAGTGTTTTGAGACCAAAACGTTGCGCATAGATTCCTGCAGAGAGTCCCGCACTCCCCGCACCGATAATAATAACTTCGTATTCCATATTGCTTTGAATCAAGAAGTTGTTTATAACTATTACGCAAGAGAGTTCTGTGAAATAAATTTTTTCGCCGCTTCTTCCCCAGCAAGAATGTGCTCTTTTGCTTTATCAAAACGAAGAATTTGAATACCGCTCATTGGCTTAGGTGAAATGACAAGGTACTTTTTCCCTTTTTTTTGGTTTTGTACAGCAACATGACGCGCAACTTCGTAAGAATAAAATAAACTCTCAAAAATCGTCGGCGGTTCTTTGAATTCTTGTTCGCGAACAGAAAAATCAATACCAAAAACTCGTCTATACCGAGAAAGAGCACTTAAAGGAGTTGGGTTGGTGATGCCACCATCAACAAAAAATTCATCACCAATACGAACAGGAGGAAATAAGCCAGGAATTGCCATGCTTGCAAGAACACAATCAACAACAGAACCTCGTGTAAAAACTCGTTCTTCTTTCTTATTCAAGCTTGTTGCAACAATTTTTACAGGAAGAGAAAGCTCTTCTAGTTGCAAATCACCAAACCATTCTTCAAATAATTTTCGAAGATTCTTCGTCCCAATAAGTGCGTGCTTAGAAGGACTACCATAATGAGAGATTATTTTTCTTGTGTTTAGTTTTTCAAACCATTCACGAAGGCTATCGACCTCTCCGTGAACACCATAATATGCAGCAATAATTGCTCCCATGCTCGTTCCAGCAACGGCAGAAATTTCGTACTTCTCAAGAACTCTTATAGCACCAAGACTTCCAAGAGCGCGAGCCCCTCCACCACCAAACGCAACTGCAACTTTCATACACTAGTTTGTTGTTTGTTCTTATTTAACACTTACTGTGGTCGTTGTAGAAAATCTTCGTCGGCACTTGAGACCGGATTGCAAGGCAATCTAGGTCTTGGTCCGAGTGCTCTTGGTTGCCGCACGTGGTGTTCAAGGCGGTAGGAGATTTTCTACAACGTATTACCATGGACTATCTTTGACATCAGTTGATTTCCACAAATACAAACTCGCAATACTACGATATGGAGTCCAAGCGTTCACGATAGGTTCAATTTCTTTTTTTCCAACTTTTTCTCCGTTAAAATACAACTCGTAGATCGAATTCAAAAGACCAATGTCACCATAAGAAAAAACATCCTCTCGACCAAGAGAAAAAATGATGAACATCTCCGCAGTCCAGCGACCAATACCGCGAACATCAACGAGTTCTGCAATGATTTCTTCGTCAGAGAGTGAATGGAATTTTCTTGGCGTAATTTTACTAGAAAGAAAATGTTCGGCCAAGTCTTTGATGTACTCGACTTTCTTTTGTGAAAGACCAGCAGACTTAATTAATGCAGGTTTTGTTTTTTGAACTTTTACTGCTGTAGGAATGCCCACGAACAGTGCTTCAAAACGCTTCGTCACAGCAGCGGCTGCGGCATTACTGATTTGTTGACTAATAATTGCCCGACACAAAACACGAAAATACTGTTTTTGAGTTGGTAAGACAAGTTCTCCATGTTTTTTTATTAATCTTTTCAGAACAGGATCTCTTGCTAGCTGTTGATAAGGGTTCATATTCCTGAGAAAGAGCGAGTTTTTTATTAACGTATGGGCTACTACGTTGCAATGTGTTTATTCATAGTTAAGCACAACTTTTGGATTATTCTTCTATTTGTGAAAGTTCACTGGGTAGTAGCCTTTGCAAAAGCCTGATTTACGTAATGCTTTTAAATCACTCTGAGGCTCTGAGTAACAAGGGGGCGTAGTATAACCTGGCAGAATGGCTGGCTCCAGATTTGGAGCGATGAGGCGAAAGCCAATGACCGAAACCTTGGTATAGGGCCATGGAGATACCAGCAGGTCTGAGTTCAAATCTCAGCGTCCCCAGAAGACGATGATTCAGAGAGCTTTGCTCGATGTTCTCAGCGTCCCCAGAAGACGATGACTTCGAGAGTATTGAGATTGTCAGCGTCCCCAGAACTTCTTTTTTTAAGAACTCACTCTCTCAAACTCCTCAAAGAATTCTCTTGCAACCTCTTCATCGTGTATGATGAGTATGTTTTCGTCGTTACGTTCGTTGCCGTTCTTGCTCGGGTTGTAACTACCAGTAATTACCGTAGCGTTTGTTGTATTCGCGTCGATAATGAAGACCTTATGATGCATCGTTTGAGGGTTGTTATCCCAAATAAAGTCAACTCCTGCTTTTGCAAAGCGATGATGTTCAGAATACTTGTTCTGCTGTCGTTTCTCAAAAACTCCTGTAACGAAAACTCCTTCGTCATGCTTTCGTATCAAGAGATCACCAATTGGGTCCGAGGTGAAACTAAAGGTCAGAAAATGAATACTCTCTTTCGCACTCTCTAATTCTGCAAGCACTTCCTTTTCGCAATCATCCTCGGGGCAAAAATAATTCTCAATAAGAATGCCACGATCATATATGAGCAATTCAACAATAGGATTCTTGACTCTTTTTTCTTTTCTTGTTTGTAATTCTAAAAACTCTTCACGATAATTCTGCGCGATAGTAGGGCTCTCAATAACAACAAGGTTGTTATTATTTTTCTTTGCACCATTATGTGTTGGGTTCATGCTTCCTGTAATGACTGTGTTGTTCGTGATGCAGAATTTATTATGCATCAAGGCCTTGCTTCTTACCTCATAAAAATTTTCTCCGAATTTTTCAAAATTATCTTCAAATAAGAGTACTTGTGTGTTCATTAAAAGAAGATGTTTCGTTAGGTTTTCTAAATCCAAATCATAAAACGTGCAAACGGTGCTCTCGTCAATGAAAGAAATAAGAATTTCCTCGCAATTGTCTTGCGGACAAAAAGAGACTTCGATGCTTCCTTCTTCTTGCGGGATGCTACAAGCGCTTATTAACAATATAGTTAGTATGAGTTTGAGTTTCATTCATTCCTTGTTTTTTTGATTCTTTTCTAAACTTTCCCTTAGCCAATCGTAAGTTTTCCGGAGTGCGGGGTAAATATGCTCGACGTCACCAGTTGATTCGATGAGTTCAAGAACGTCTGGGTCGCATTGCAAGGGTCGAAGTTCAAGATTATGTTCCTTTGCATATTTTTGTAAATCTTCGTAAGGGATGCTCGTCAACCAAAATTTCTTAATGAGTTCTTCGTTGCCATCCTCAAGGAAAATTTGAAGGGTTTTTGCTGCGAGCTCTTCACGACATAAAGGAAAGATTTCTTCTCCCAAAGGGAGCTCTCTTTCAAGGGACTCAAGAATGTGTTGTGCTACAAGATATGCTTGGCTTTTTGTATCTATGAGGCTCAGAGACTTGAGTTCTAGCTGACGAAGTTCTTTTTTTGCATTTTTTTCTACATCCACACAAAGAGAGTTGTTTTTGTGCTTTTAAGCTCTGCGCTCTGCCCAAAACTTTTTGTTTCTACTTTAAAGTGAGTTCAAAACGAAATGCTTAAATAGTAATTACTCTTTACAAATGATAACAGGTGAGATTTCCTCTACTATTTCACCTTTACACTCACCTCTTTTTCCCGGGAAGGATCCCGCCCTGACTTCGGTCAGGGTCCTTCCAGGGTATAAATTACTAGTATTATTTTCTCAAGATAAAATAGAAAACACCAAGACCGGTGATAACGCCAGAAAAGAACATGATGAGGAGTTCCCAATCAACATAAAAATAAAAATCTTCTTCTGAAGGAAAGTACAAATGTAAATTACCAACCTCAAGAGCATATTCTGCAAAAGTTAAGGCACTATAAGGATCAGATTCAACAAGGCTCGAACCATATTCCAAATAACTATAACCCATAATAGGAAACAAACCACGCTCAGATTGCCTTGCAAGAACACGCTCAACAGCACGAAGTTTTTCTTCAGCAAGTAAAGGAAGACGAGCCTCAGTCACAGAAATAACTGACGCAAGAATGTTTGCTTCAGCCTTTGTTTTCGAAGCCTTAAATAAACAGACTGCATATTCACCAGTTGCAAAATCACGACGAGCAATTTGTAAATCTTGACGAATAGAAGCAGTAAATTGTTCAGAAAGAAAATCATCAAGATATGTTATTCTTTCTTCAGCTTCAGCAATTTTTTGTGTACAAGCAGCCGATAAATGTTCTTCATTAATAGTATATTCTTTTGATTCCATTCCAAAAAACTCAGACCATGATTCTGCAGAATTTGTTCTCTCAACAATATACGCTAATCTTACAGAAGAAATATTAGAAGCGTTTAATTCAAGAAGAGCTTCACGAGCTTCAACGAGTCGTTCACGAACAATAGCAAAGGTCTCAATATCAGCAATCGTGGAGAGGTTTCTACTGTTGAGTTCTTTGTCAAGTAAGAAAATTTTTCTTTCAGTATCTTGTAAAACATCAAAGAGTTCTTCATTAGAATAATTTGCAATTAATTCTCTTTGCAAACGAATACTGTCGCTAAAACAAAAACTTGCAGCAGCATAAAATTTATTTTCATCAACAGCTTCTTGAGAACTATTAAGTGTTTGTGCTGTTTGATTCGCAACACTTTGTGTTAGCTCAATTAGGCTCTCATAGCGCGAACAAAGATCTTCACTAACTCGCTCCATAATTGAAAGATAAGAATCAGGTATTTGAAACTCAGAAGAAGGAGTATATTCTTTATTAATAAAATAAGGAAGTGCTTCGTACAAATCAGTTGCTTGCACAACCTTAAACCCTTCTTTGTTCAAATCATTAATTATTTTTTCATCAAGTTCCTGACTTAAATTAATTTCAGACATATTAGTTTCATTTGTAGAATAACCAATTCTTAAAGGAGCAAGACTCGGAATGACAACCGTTGAAATTCCTTTTGCCTGAGCAGCTTCTATCTTTGGAAGAATTCCTGCAACAGGACCAATAACACCACCACTGTTAATTGTTCCAGTCATCGCAATATCTTGGTTGATTTTTTGATTGTCAAGAGCAGCAACCGTGAGAACAGCAATAGCCGCACCGGCACTAGGACCACCAACAATCGAAGACTGTGTACGAATAGTATAAAAGAAATCATAGCGATTACAATTTATTTGTAAAAAATCACAAGCAACTTCTTTAGCAAATCGTGTAGAGAATTGAGTATCAGCTCGAGAAACAGGGTAGCTATCAATAAATATTCTTCCCGTGCCTGGCTCGAGCTCTAAAATAAGATCAGCAGTACCACCTATTTTATCCTCTTGCCCTACTGTCAAAAGCGTTGTTCGAAACTCTTGAGCGAACACCGGACTTACAAATAATAAGAATATGACTAAGAAAGGAAGTATTTTTGTTTGAGTTGCCATTTTATTGTTTGTTTTTGTGCCTTCCACGACTCTCGACCATTTCTAATCTTTTTAAGATTTTATCTCCATTTATTTTTGCGTATCCTTTCATAAAAAAAGAAAACGCTTCTTTGGCAATGACGTGATGCTTACTCTCAATAGCTTGTTTGAATAAATGAATATCAACCGCTTTATCTTCTTCTTTTAAGCTCGTTACAGAAAGACCAAAGTCAATAAAAAAAACTTTTCCATCGCAAAAAATCATGTTACTTGTTGTCAAATCACCATGAATAATATTATTCTTGTGTAAAATAGCAACTTGTTCGCCAATGATTTGTGCTAGTTCGCAACTAAAAACTTCTTTAACTAGAGGACCGTCAATTCGCTCCATAACGATAGTCTCATCATCACCATACAAAACTTGAGGAACAGGAATGAGACTCGAGGCTTTTTTGAGCATCTTATATTCTTTTCTTGATCGTGCTTGTCGAAGCCTCGCATCAAGTACTTGATGACGATACGATTTAGGAACCCGTTTTTTTGTTACTGTTTCTGAAAGAGTAACTATTGCTTCTGCGCCTTGCATATACAGAGAAGAACAAGTTCTTTTTTATTATTTGTTAAAGTATTTTCTTACTTCATCACTTGCTTTTGGTTTTGCTTGAGGACCGAGTTTGTAGAAGATTCTCTCAGCTTCAGGACCCCAGGAGTAGTTTCCTTCGGTTTTTTTGACTCCAGCAACTTCAAATTCACCTAAAGATTTGCCTTTTTTTAGATGATAATAGATGACACGTAAGGTAATAGGGTCAAATAAGTCCTTGTATGCTTTGTAAATTTGATAGCCGTAGGCCTCTTCCATAAAATAGAGAATCTCAACCATGTTTTGTCTAATTACTGAGAATGTTGGTCTGCCTCTTCGTGCCATGGAAAATAATTCGCAATTGAGGTTTTTAAAGTTTTCTGAGTCAGGGCGG
>CAZDJS010000030.1:0-12550 GCA_964505795.1 uncultured Methanosarcinales archaeon | reverse complement strand
ACGCGCTATGCAGCAATAAGTGCTCTTCTTGAGTATAAATTTCGTGAAAAAATTTTTATGGCGCTTAATATGCCAAAAGGAATTGCTGTTGCTGTTGTTGCCTTAACACTCGCATTAGGACAGTACGAAAATTTCGATGTTGTTAATAATCTCATCATTGTCTTACTCGTATACTCACTCATCTTAAGCTCAGTAACAACCTACTTTAGCAAATACTTTTTGAGGCAAAAAATAGAACAATGATATTCATATTTGACTTGTGGGGAACGCTTGGTGATAAGAATGCGAGCTTTAGCACTGCGCTACGAAAACATTTCAATCTCGAACTCAAGGGGGATGCTTACAAACTCTTTGAAGAATCATTGCAAGTAAAAGAAGAACATTCGTTGGAAGAGATGGCGAAGAATTTTCTTGAAGAATTCGATTTAGAACAAACTGAGAAAAACATCGAATTTGTCGTTGCAGCACAAAAAACTGCAGTGTCATACTCAGCTCCTTTTCCGGAGATGCACAGAATACTTGAAAAACTCAAAGAGCACCACCGAGTATTTCTACTCTCCAATGCTACTCGCTATGAAACCATAGTGATTGAGAAATGGGGATTTAATGACCTCTTTGAGAGAACATTTTTTTCGTGTGAGACAAAAAAGCTCAAGCCATCCAAGGAAGCGTTCAAAAACGTGTTACAAGAGTTAGATGCAAAAGAATGCGTGTTTATTGATGACAATGAAAAGAATTGTGACGCTGCAAGAAAACTAGGAATGCAAACGCATCTCTTTACGAGTGTTGCAGACTTTGAATTATTCCTTGAAGAAATATTGTATTAAACATTCTACTAACCTAAATAACTCAGCGTTTTCTTGTCCGCTTCTGACTCTGCAGATTGTGCTTGTTGCATTAAGTTCTTGAGCTTGTCTTCAAACTTCGTCGCTTGTTCGATAAGCGGTTCTGGATCGACATTCAAGTCAAGATACTTGTCAAGAAAGGTAATAATATTTGCTGCTGCTTTGCTATCAGGCAGTTGACTTTGCGCTTGTGCAAACACACAAGAAACATTCTTTGCGCGAAGAAGCAGTGCCGCACTCACGCCCATAATAATACTCTCTTTCATCTCTTGAGCACCGAGGTTCACGAACTCTGGATTTCCATAACTAAAAATAGTATCTTCAGTTGGTTCCATCACATTGACTCCTTCTAAACAAATAATTTCTTTTGCTTTAAGCTCGTCAGCCATCTTTGTTATTTCTTTTGCAAAAGCCCATTCTTTTCCTTTCACAGAGAGAATCGTGTGCATGATGATAATGTTGAATTTTTTGTTGTAATGAACAGCCATTGGATTGACAACTTTGCTCTCATGAATCGCAATTGTTGCTGGTAATTCATCGTAATCAAACTGGCCAATAAGTTCAGTATCAAGGTGATCAAGCAAGTATTCAGTGACGATAGGACCTACGAGGCCAAAGCCAGGAAAGCCTTCGATAATCGTTGCGCCTTTGGGTTTTTTATTTAATGTAATTGCGACCATACTCTATTTCTTGTTTGATGGTTTATAAGAATTACGATATGTTTAAATTGTGAACAAAATTCTTTTTTATTATGGAAAATAACATGCCTGAAATGATAACAATCCATAATGTTAATTTTAGACCAGCGTATACTGATGGTCTTGTACAAAGAATAATACTTGCGAGTTGTGAATATGATTTAGTTTTTAAGACGATGAATATTGATTCTCAGGGTAATATGAGAGACTTAGAACCTGGTTCAAATATCATTTATAGTCTTGGATCATGGTCTTTTTATAATCCTGGCAGTTTGGGAATTTGGACTCATAATAAAGAACAAGACGCTTTTGATGAGCTAAGGGAAAAACGTACAGAATCGGCTCTGGTGGTTTTGTGTGCAGGTGATGAACAAGGAGCATATCATAGAAATTCTCCTAGTGCAATATCTGTTGCTTATAAAAGAATTTTACCTCTTGAGATAGTTTTAGAAAAATAAAGAACTCACTTTATCACGAGCTTCTTGTTTTTCATCGTGATGATGGGAATACCTTTTTTTCTGAGCCTGTTTTGTAATTTCTTATCAAGCGTTGCGACTATTGTTTCTTTATCGGCCATCTTCACTATTTCATCGTCAACGTGTCCTTTTGCCTTCACTTGCACAATCTTTTTTTCTTTACGATAAGGAACCAGGCCAACGAGTCGTTCCCACAAGTTTGGTCGCTCAGCAAGTTTTGCAGTGATAAGTGCTAATCCCAGTTTCGCTGCTTGCGCTTCTTTTGAATGTCCTTTTGCAAGTTTTTCGAGTTCAGAAAACGAATTTTCTAAAACAATGAGCGCGTAGGGTTCGTCAAGTAAATATTCAATATGACTAAAAATATCAAACATTTGTGCAGGGAGCATGAGAAAGTTCGTATCAAGAATGATTTTTTTCATGTAACTCCTCCAAAACACAAATTTTTGTTGTCTTCACGCTTCCTGGAACTGATGGCGAATCAACTCCTTCGCGAAGAATTTCTCCTATGAGAACTTTGTAGATAGGTGGCTTTTCTTGCAAAGTACAGACATAATCATAAACGTCTTTTACCGTGGGAAACACCCAATAGCCACCGTAGTTTGCAATGTCAAAGTTTGTTTCATTCGCTTGCACCCAACCTTCCCCGGGATGTCTCCCAAGATAGAAGGCTTCGTCACCGATTTGAATATCCATTATCACTCTCTGAGACCTTTACCTTTTTGTATGCTTCGATTTTTTTTCTAAAATCAGCGACTGATTCAACAACTTCTGGACGAGTACCTGAACGAATAGCAAATCCTTTATATGGACAAAGACCTTGACAACCACTAGGAATAAGCGTTACTCGATAATTTGCTTCGAGTTCTTGCTGCATACGCAAAAAGTCTTCTTTACTTAAATTATCAACACAACAAGGTTTCGGACTGTCTCGGAATCGGCGACAAACGTAAATATCAATGGTTTCGTTTAAAATTAACGTATTCATACAAATACAGATAGCAACCTTTTTAAAAGGATTATTGTTCCAGAGTATCAGCACGTTGATGACGCATTCCAGTGGATTGCCGAGAGTGAATACATCACTCAGTTAGTCTTCTCGTGCGGGGTGTTAATATATGTTTTACAAAGTAACTGTTAAGGATAACATCCGCGTTCCACCAGCTAGTTTCGGCGATAACATCGAACTCGCTATAGTGAGCGAGGTGAAGCGAAAGTACACAGGATACATCGATAGAGAACTTGGTATCGTCATTGACGTTGCTGATGTGAAAAGTGTCGGTCAGGGAATGATCATTCCTGGTGACGGTGCAGGATATTACGAGAGCGAGTTTAATCTTCTCGTTTTCGAACCTGAAGCTCAAGAAGTTGTTCTTGGAAAAATCAAGGATATTGCCGACTTTGGAGCCTTTATTAATCTTGGACCAATTGATGGTATGATTCACATTAGTCAGACAATGAATGACTTTGTAAGTTTTACAAAAGACAGAGTATTGCAAGGAAAAGATACTGGACGAACACTCAAAGTCGGTGATGCTTGTCTTGCAAGAATGGTCGCTATTAGTTTCAAAGATCCTGCAAACCCGAAGTTTGGTCTTACTATGAGACAAGAGGGTCTTGGAAAGTCTGATTGGATTAGTGAAGATCTCACAAAGAAAGCTGGAAAATAAGGTGTAAATTATGAAAAAGAAAGTGTGTAAAAACGATAAACTCTTTGTTGAAGGAAATATATGCCCTATTTGTAAAAAAGATAGCTTTACAGATCAATGGCAAGGAAGAATAAGCTTCATCAACCCAAAAAAAAGTGCTATTGCTCATGAAATGGGTGTGACGTTCAAAGGCGAATATGCCATTAAGGTGCGATAATGAAAATTGAAAACATAGAAAAAAAAGAAAACACTGCTCTAGGTAGAGAAGAACTTACTGCTCAAGTGTTCTTTAGTGAAGCTACTCCAAGCCGTTCTGATGTTATTAAGGCAGTTGCTGCAACAACAAAATCAAAAGAAAATCTTGTTGTTGTTCGTAAATTACAAGGTAACTACGGTGGCGGCAGTGCTACACTTACAGCTCACATTTACAAAGAAAGAGAAACTCTTGAAAATGTTGAGCGAGAATATATGCGTACTCGTAATACTGTCAAAGAAGAGCCAGCTGAAGAAAAATCTGAAGCAAAAGCCGAAGAGCCTGCTGAAGAAAAAGCTCCTACTGAAGAAGCAAAAGCAGAGACTCCTGCCGAAGAAAAAACGGAAGAAGCAAAGACTGAATCTAAAGAACCAGCCGAAGACGCAGCAGCTAAAGAACCAGAAAAGCCTGTTGAGGACTCTAAAGAAAAAGCCGAAGAGCCAGCTGAAGAAGCAAAAAAACCAGTAGAAGAACCAAAAGCTGAATCTGAAGAAAAAACCGAAGAGCCTAAGGAGGGTCAATAATGGCAGACGAAAAAAAGCAAACAAGAACCTCCCTTTACAAAGTCGACGGCGATAAACTTGAACGCCTTGCTCGTTTTTGTCCAAAATGCGGTCCAGGAGTCTTCATGGCAAACCATAAAGACGGTCGACGTGCGTGCGGCAAGTGCGGCTTCATGGAGAAGTAACTTTTTTTCACATCTTTCTTAGAATAAACTTTAATAGTAAATTTAAAAAAAAAATAAGCCTCCTCGGGCATTTCTACACCTATGTGGCTGTCGAGGAGACTTTACGCTTTAGTCCTCTTCATCAATGAGGACTCCACCTACACCTACGGTCCAAGTCATTTTTACCACCTCTATACTATCTGAGCTAATGAAGTATTTATATTTCATCATGATGGAAAATATGTGTTCTTCACACAGAAAAGAATTCCATTCTCAAGTTTGTTTCTCGTCGGAAGATTTCCGGAAAAAATAAAAAAATCACCATATTGAACAAAATTATTTTTTTACTCATAAGTAATATATACTAAAAAAAAGTTCTTAACATATGTTTGTTCCAGAGATTGCAACAAAGAACATAGAAGAGTTAACAACTCTTTTCATTGAGGACTATTCTCAACAAGGAAGAATATTTTCTGTTCAAAAAAAGAAAACAGAAGATGCAAACCTGCAAATAAGAGTTATTTCAAATACTTTTTATTCTCCTCAAACAAGAACTGGAGTTCTTTGCGCACACTACGAGAATCAAATCCTTGAGTCTATAGCCTATCATGGACAAGATCCAAAACAAGGTAGGCTCGTTCATTGGAGTATCGAGAAAGGAGAGAACAAATATGTGCGAGCCGATCAATTTCCTGAAACATTTTTAAGAAAACGGGCTGCAAATGAGTTTGTTAGAAAATTACGGGCGTTAACAAGAAGTCTACTACATAATAGAGCAGAAGTGCTCGCTGAATTACACTATGATACTATTCGACAATCTCAGCAAAGCCAATCAGACGAAATCGTGTTCCTATACGACGACTAATTGTTACTCTGTCTCCAATTGACGCACAAACCGGTTTTTTAAGTTCGCAGTGAGTAATTCCTTTTCCCATTTCACGAACAACACCAACAGTAGCTGCACTATTCACATTAAGCATGAACATCTCATTTTTCATGATAGGGTTGACTTTGAGTTCTTCATTAGAACCAACAACTCGCTCAAGAAGCTGGATTTTAAGGCGTAAAGTATACCATACTGGAGGCAACTTGTCTGGGTGTCCGACAACACTGCCGGTGAGGGAGTCTCCTTTTACGATACTTGGATCAAGGCAAGTCATAAGAGCAATGCTTCCTCCTGGATGAGCAGTATCAACTGCTTTTCCACCAGTCATGATTCCCGTAATCTTTGTTACGAGAGCTTGTGCTTTGAGCTGATTTGCTTCTTCATAAATTCTTCCTGGGCGAACCTCAAGAGTATCTCCAACATTGAGCTCTCCTTGAATAATTGCTCCTCCTAATACTCCTCCAAGAAGTTTTTCTGGATCAGAACCTGGTTTGTTAATATCAAATGAACGTGCTACAAGCATTCTTGGATCAAGATTCGCGTCTCTTTTTGGAAGAGGTATTTTTTCAATAATCGTCTCTATAAGTGCGTCAACATTAACTCCTCTTTGCGCACTGATAGGAACAATAGGAGCGTCGGCAAAAACAGTTCCTTTAAGGAATTCTTTGATTTGTTCATAATTCTTGATCGCTCTTTCTTTACTTACAACATCAATTTTGTTTTGTACAACAATAATATTTTTAACACCAGCCATTTGTAAAGCCAAGATATGTTCTTGTGTTTGTGGCTGTGGACATCGCTCATTTGCTGCAACAAGCAATATTGCTGCATCCATTATTGTTGTTCCTGCAAGCATTGTTGCCATGAGCGCTTCGTGACCTGGAGCATCAACAAAACTCACCGTCATGACCGGTTCATTATCTTTTTTTGAATCAGCATCTTTTGCCTTTGTTGTGTACTGCTCTGCTCCTTTCTTTCCTGGAATCTTATAAAAAGTAGTATCTGCGTATCCGAGGCGAATTGTAATTCCTCGTTTCATCTCCTCAGAGTGCGTGTCAGTCCATTTTCCGCTTAATCGCTCAGTAAGTGTTGTTTTTCCGTGGTCAACATGACCGACAAGACCGATGTTCATAAGCGGTTGCGGAGAAGTACTTGTGGAATTAGCAATCTTTACTGCCTTCTTCACTGCTTTTTTTACTGCCTTCTTCACTGCCATAAACTGTGTGAAAAGGACGGCGTTTTATATAAGATTCGGTTTAGGGTCTGTAGAAGATTTTCTACTTACTCTGTTTAGGACTCATGCTGCTAGCGGAAGACCACCGGGTGGTTGTGGTGGTTGTGAATATCCGATAATCACCAAATCAAGTTCATACTCTTTTTGTCCACAAGACCTTTTTTCAAATTCTTGAACAAGAAGCGCAATATCATCTCCCATACCTCGAGTTCTTGTATGCTCGATTTCAAATCGCGAATCAGACACATTATAGAGAATGAGTGCTTCATGCATCGTATCAAAACGATTTAAGCCTCTGAGTGAATTAGTAATTTTCCAAGTAATCTGTTCAGGTGTCGCTCGCCAATTATACTCAGAAACATCCACAAGAGGAGTAACAAAAGGACTCTCAACTATAAGATCTCTCATGTAGAGTATGTATCCAGAAAGTACAGAAAAATCTTTGAAATACTTTGGTTCCATCATAGAAAGAAAAAACATGCGTTTAATAAAAATTTCTAAAAAAAAAGAAAAACCTCCCATACCCTGGGAGAAGGGTGCCTGCCCGGAATTTGTTTCGGGGGGTGATACAAGAAGACCCGGGCACAGCATGAGTCTAAAAGGGCCTGTCGTTACTGTTACCAACCACGTCGTTACTGCTTTGTCATCACTATTGGTCTCTGTTATTTCTATAGGCCCAGTGTCACCGCCAAATGACTGTAATTTACGGCTGCTGCCGAAGGAGTCAAGACCCCTGAGGGAAAAAATAGTTGCTCAGTTAAGAAGCTCAATACCGAGTTCATCACTGACATGCTGTCGAGAAGCTTCCTTTTCCTTTGAAGATTGTGCTCCAAGGATCCATGGGCTTTGCACCCCAGTAATAATAGTCATTACTGTGAGCTTTCCTTTCATGTCATCACTTACTCTTGCTCCCCAGATAACGTTTGCGTCATTATCCATACTCTCAGTTACTACTTCACCGACTCGACTAATTTCGTCAAGTGTCATTTCTTGTCCACCGTGGATGTGAATGATTGCTCCGGTTGCTCCTTCATAGTTAATATCAAGGAGTGGGTTTGAGAGTGCTCCTCTGACTGCTTCGTCAACTCTGTTTGCGGTGTCGCTTGAGCCGACTCCGATTGCTGCGAGTCCTCCGTTTGTCATGATTGCTTTTACGTCTGCAAAGTCAAGGTTAACAAGGCTTGGGACTGCAATAGTTTCAACAATTCCTTTAATCATTGTTGCAACGAGTTCGTTTGCTACGGAAAATGCTTGTTGAACTGGAAGGTTTCCTGCGATTTGTACGAGTCGGTTGTTGTCAATAACAATAACGGTATCACTTACTTGTCTGAGTTGTTGAAGACCGAATTCTGCTTTGTCAACACGTGCTCGTTCAATCTTAAATGGCATAGTTACTGTTCCAATAACAATTGCGCCTGCGTCTCTTGCTGTTTGTGCAATAAGTGGTGCTGCTCCTGTTCCGGTGCCTCCTCCCATTCCTGCACAAACAAAGACCATGTCTGATCCTTTGAGACAGTCTTTAATTTCTTGAATAGATTCTTGAGCTGCTTCTCGGCCTGTTTCTGGATATCCTCCTGCTCCAAGTCCACGAGTTACATCTGTTCCGATGAGAAATTTTCTGTCAGCTTCTATCATGTCGATATGTTGTTTATCAGTATTGCAAGCAATAATTTCTGCTCCTCGTACTCCTTTGTTGTAGAGCCAGTTAACCATATTGTTTCCTGCTCCGCCTGCGCCAAACACTTTAATATTTGCTTGACCTACATCAAAGTTCTCTGCTGCTGCTGGTTGATTTTCTAACGCTCGGTTCACGATAAAGTCCATTGTATTTCCCCCTCCGGGTTTTTTGTTGTTTTTGTTGTTGCTTTGTAGCTCTCGCTAGTATATTATCTATTATAATATGAAGCCATTGCGAAATGGTTGTTTCGCAAATTGACCATCAAAGCGTGTTGATTATGGTTTGTGCCAAAACCTTTTAATCACATATCGCGAAGCTCATATATAAAGCTTTGCGTTTTTTATCATATACAGAGCAACATATGTATTATACATAGAGTAAATAATTAATTACTACCTTCAACATCATATAATAGGCGTTTTGTTCCTGCATATAAACCCATGGAAGACATCTGTTCATACTGCTCATGGTCTAGAACAAGCGTAATGATTGTAAAATTGAATTTTTCTTTAATATCATTTCCCAATTCATTAACAGAAGAAGAATCAACCCTATTTCCAATAATAAGAACATTTGCCTTTTCTTTTGTTTGTTTGCCATGCAAAATAACCTTTTCAACATTACTAAGAGCTTTTACCTTCTCAACAAATGTTTCAAGAGCAGTATCACCCGTTTCAAGTATTTTTCCAAGGTATTTCGCAGAGCTAGACTCACTTAAAACATATGTTTTGAGATGTTTATGTTTTCTCTCCTCAATAAGTTCGAGGACTACTAACTTATGGAGGATCCTGTATGTCGTCGCATTCGGCACTCTTGCGGCTTTAGCAAGTTCTACGAGCGTCCATTCCCTTTCGGGTTGTGATAAGAATTGTTTGATGATCTGGACTTTTTTCTTGTCAAACAAATGTTCGAGGAGTTTTACTGGTTCCACTGCAATAACCTCTATAAAGACTCTTATTTATATTACTATCGTTTATGAAAAATGTTTTCATTTTTGAAAACACTAATTTTAGTTCCTAAAAAACTATATTGGTGCTTTGGGAAAGAGAATCTAGCGCTCAGAAAAATTGGAAGAGAAAAGAAGATACTGAAGAAAAAATCAAGTTCTTTGCAGTCTAAACGCAGCCTCAACTTCATCGATGGTTGAGATGTCTTCGGGGCCTCGGTCTTCTCTAAGGTTAACGACCCTCGGGAATCGGAGTGCGTAGCCTGCTTCGTAACTCGGACTTTTTTGGATTTCTTCAAACTTGATTTCAATCACAATTCTTGGATGTAATGTGACTTCGCGACCAGACTCTTCAAGAACATCATTTTTGAGAAGGTTTGTGAGCTTTTCAAAAGTAATTGCATCATCAGAATCAAGTTCTTTGAGTCCAGTACCAACTTTACCCACAGAAAGGAATGTATCGCTTGACGAGTCCGCACAAGCAAGAGTGAAGCTCGTGAACCATCCTGAACGCTTTCCTTCACCCCATTCGGCTGCTATAATAACAAGGTCGAGCGTGTCCATTGTCGGCTTGATCTTTACCATATGCCCCACTCGCGAGCCTGGTTTGTAAACTCCTTTGAGGTTTTTTGCCATGAGGCCCTCATTTCCTGATTCGAGAGCGGCTTTGTAGAAAGAATCCCCCTCCTTAGCATCTTTTGTAATAAGAATCTTAGAGAGCCGAACTTGCTTTTCTTGATCTTCAGGAAGAATCGAGCGTAATAATTCTCGTCGTTCTTCAAAAGGCTCGTTGAGAACTTCTTTATCTTCAAGGTATAAAATGTCAAAAATACAGAGTTCGACAGGAAATTTCTCTGCTAAGGCCTCAATATCATATTTTCTTCGAATACGCTGACTAATTGATTGAAAAGGCAAATACTTGCCTGTAAATGCTTCAAAACCTACTGCTTCAGCGTCAAAAAGCACCTTTTCTGCTTTAATATGTTTCTTAACTGCTGTGACGACTTCAGGGAACTGAGCAGTAACTTCCTCAAGACGCCTTGTGAAAAGTCTGACACTCTCACCATCCTTGTGGATTTGAAGTCTGAAACCATCGTATTTGTACTCAAAAGCAGCTTTTGGACCTACTCTCTCGAGTGCTGAAGAGACGCTTGTTTCTCGCTGTGCGAGCATGACCCTGATAGGCTGGCCTAAAATAAAGGTAATTTTCTCGAGTTCGTTTGTTTTTGCCGCACGCGCAACCTTTGCAAAGTCAGAGCAACGATCATAGGCGCCTTGGACTTTTTCAACAAGAGTATTGTAGACTTCCCTATCAGTTACTTGATCTCCTTCAATAGGTGGATTAAGGTAGGCCCACACAATCGCATCTCGAATCACTCCTTCGGCGACACCAACACGAAGTTCTTCAAGAATCGTTCCGAGAAGATACTTGACGCTCGTCGATTCGGCTGACGAGAGCAGAGATTGGATGATCGAGAGTTTCTTCCCTACAGAACCAGTACCTTCTATTGACTCGAGTGATTGGAGCTTTGTGAAAACTTCTTTGATAGTGAGTTCTTGAGAGAACAAGGTCGCTTGCTGGTGTTGTTTTAAGATTTCTTCTGTTACAAGACCCAAATCCCCTTTTTTGCGCCACAAAGTCTGAATTTGTCCTTCGTTGACACCTGCAGTCTTTGCAACCGCCTTGACAGCAAGCTTGCTGCTCACCCCAAGCGTTCGTTTATCCCATCGAGCAAAAACCCTGCCTTGTAAAAGGAGAATAGTCGCGTCAAGGTCTTCTTCAGGAAGCGATTTCAAAAATTCAGCAATAATACCAGTCTTTTCAAGACGTTTCGTCGTCTGAGAGAGCTTATTATACACACTTGCAAGTTCAGAATACTTCATAGAACCCTGCAAAGAGAACTTGCTTTAATGGTTTTCGTTACTCAGGAATATCTCGAAGGTTTTGAGTCGCAACACCATAATACTCAGGAGAAAAGTCATATTCTCCTCGAACGAGACATCTTCCTAGCAAACCTATATCATAAGTATCCTTTAAAACCTTGTAAGGCTCAACTTGTTCATTATCAGCATACTTTTGACCAGCCAAACTCTGAATAATATCCCAACGACGATCTTGCACATCTTCGAGGCGAGATTCCAAATCAATAGCTGCAAGACCTTCTACATCCCCATGTCTTAGTGCATGAAAAACATCAAGATTTTTGCCAGTTATGTGTCCTTTTGAGTAAAGATTACGTAATCGACGAAGTTTGTTTGCCAAAATATCTTCAGGTCGAAAAACAATTGCTTTACCGCGATCACCAAAATCTCTCACAGAACTATTGTCAATTTCACGCTGTTTCCAAGATTCATGTCTCTTCCAGTAATTCTCAGAAAAATAACTTAAATGAACAAAAAAAGGACGCTCTCCCTCCCCAGAGTAGGCTAATTCATAACTACGATGACCTTTAATATCATCAACAGCCATACCTAATTCATCAGCGTGTTGTGTGAAATAAGGAGCAACCTCTTCTCGAAATTCCTTTGTAGAAAGTTTTTGTTGAGGAAGAATATCAATATCATCTGTTGGTCTATTAAGAGAAAGATCGGAGTTATATAATTGAACAGCCATACCTCCAACTATAATCATCGGTCTACCAGGAATATTTTGAGATACTTGTAATGCGTGTTGTACAAGATCATCAGTAATTTTATATTGTAATTTTTCAGACATAAAAGTATCTAGGTTCTGACATTTATAAATATTTCTATTTGTAACTACTTATTAGTAGTTTATAGTTTTTAGTTGTTTGTCTTGACGACACACTTATAAAGATCTACTTTTCTTCTCGAGGCTATGACAAATCTTTGGCACGACATCAAACGAGGAGACGCAGAAGAATTCAACGTTATTGTTGAAATCCCAAAAAACAGCAGAATCAAATACGAGGTCTGTAAAGAAACAGGACTCATTACCTTCGATAGAATGCTCTACAGCCCGATGCACTACCCGGGCAATTACGGATTTATTCCACAAACACTCTGGGACGACGGTGACCCGCTTGATGTTCTTATCATCATGGAAAAGCCACTCGTTCCGCAATGTCTCGTCAAATGCCGTGCAATAGGCGTTCTTGACATGCTTGATGATGGTGAAGGTGACGCAAAAATTATTGCAGTACCCGTAGCCGATCACCAACAAGAAGACAAAAAGGAGCTTGAAGACATCGAAAAATACA
>CAZDJS010000029.1:0-12916 GCA_964505795.1 uncultured Methanosarcinales archaeon | reverse complement strand
TTTTTACACTTTCTTACTGCTTGAGCAACTTTTTCAGAAATATCTTTAGATATAGGAGGAATGATGTTCTCCTCATCAGGATTCTCAATTGCGAGTGCATCGACAACAGCAAGCTTCATCTCATTAGTCACTTTTTCAAGACGAGCATCCAAAAGGCCACGGAACAAACCAGGAAAAACAAGAACATTATTAATCTGATTTGGATAATCAGAACGTCCAGTACCAACGATTCTTGCACCCGCTTCTTTTGCAAGAGCAGGATTAATCTCTGGATTCGGGTTTGCCATAGCTAAAATAATAGGATCTTGAGCCATACTCACAACCATTTCTTCTGTTACAAGATCTGCCCGGCTCACACCAATAAGAACATCAGCACCGATAAGTGCGTCAGCAAGACTTCCTGTTTTCTCTTCAGGATTACTTTGATGCGCAATGTCCTCCTTATAAGAATTTGAACTTATGCAGTTTCGAGGAACAATACCTCTACTATCAACAAGAACAATATTTTTTGCACCAGCACTAAGTAGCAAACGAACAATAGCGATTCCAGCAGCACCAGCACCAAGAACAACAATTGAAGATGACAAATCTTTTTTCACGACGCGAAGAGCGTTTTTGAGCGCAGCAAGAGTCACAATTGCCGTTCCGTCTTGATCATCATGAAAAACAGGTATTCCAAGGTCTTGGAGTTCATCAAGTATATGAAAACATTCAGGTGCTTTTATATCTTCGAGATTAATACCTCCAAAGCTCGGCGCAATCATCTTTACCGTCTTAATAATATCATGAGGATCTTGTGAACTTAAACAAAGAGGAACAGCATCAACACCAGCAAATTCTTTGAACAAGACTGCCTTTCCTTCCATAACAGGAAGTCCTGCAAGGCCACCAATATTTCCCAAACCAAGAACCGCGCTTCCATCAGAAACGATAGCTACCATGTTTTGCTTAATAGTGTAGGTGTACGCAAGATCAGGATTCTTAGCGATAGCAAGACAAGGAGCAGCAACCCCCGGACTGTAGGCTACGCTCAGATCATGACGAGTATTTACTGGTACTTTTGATCGAATTTCAATTTTTCCTTTGTTTCTTTTATGTAAATCCAAGGATTCTTCATCAAGGTTCATATACTTGCAATACGACCTTTGTTTAAGAAAGTTATGAATGCAGCAGAATACTCTCGTCTTTGCTCGCATCGGTTGTTATTTCTTCTCCTTTTTTGATGTCCCTTTTTGCCACATCACACTTTCTTTCTAAATCTTGAATCGTGTTTGGATGAGGACTGTGATTAACATAACGTTCAGGGATAGAATATAGTTGCATAACTTCTTGATGCTTGTGAGTGAATTCTTTTTCATCTTCAGGAAGATTCTCAAACTCTTCTTTTGTTAATGGTTTAAGATTGTATTTTATGACGACTTCATCCTTTTTGAAATCTCTCTTAGCAAAAACTCCTTTTCCATTAGAAAATTGTCCAATTCTTGATTTTTTAATAATAATATCACTCATATTGAAATAATTAGTTTAATTCTTTATAATTATATAGTAAAATCTCTGATTTAGTCTCCGCTCGTCGAACATCTCAAAAAGTGAAAGAAAGTGACCCATGAAACCTTGATTTCCGTAGGGATAGCAACAAGAGTGTTGCGGTAAGCAAAGTAGAGAATATTTTGCCAAGCTTATGAAAACAATTAAAAGAAGAAAAGAATGAGAAAATGTGATGACTTCCCAATATTTTGAAGTACGAAGAAAAATCCTGCACATTTTCTTTGCGTTTCTTTTAATAATCGTATTGCAATATTTTCTTCACCATCGAGTTCTCCTCACGCAAATACTCATACTGGGAATTCTTCTCTCACTCTTACAAAAAAAATATTATCTTCCGCTCATAACACCTCTCTTAGATGTTTTTGAGCGAGAGGAAGAAAAACATTTTCCTGGAAAAGCACCTATAATGATGGTTGCGGGAGCGCTTCTCACAGAATTATTTTTTGGGTGGTACCTTACAATTATTGGTCTTTTGGTTCTTGCCTTTGCTGATAGCACAGCACACTTAGTTGGAAAACATTTCGGAAAAATCGAACTTCCTTGGGACCATACACGACATCTTGAAGGAAGAGTCGCAGGAGCTCTTGTAGCATTTATCATCCTCGTGTTTATTATCGACTTATCCCTTCTCAAACTTGGCACCATTAGCATTCTTATTATGCTTGCAGAGTCACTTCCTTTAAGAAAAATAGGACTTGATGATAACTTGGTTCTTCCATTCATAACTGCACTTCTTGTGTATAGTTTTGCATAAGCACTGGACACGGACACTCAAGCTATAAAAAAAGAAAAAGCTCAATCAATGTATGAAAACATTACTTGAAAAAGCATTCTTTGGAAAAGACAGTTGTCTCGTCGTTAACTTCAACGAAAAAAATGAGTGTTACTTCCAATTCGGAAAGGCAAATGATGATAAGTGGATTTGGAAAAAAACCAAGATGAACGATGTTGAGCTTGGAGAAATATTGCTTGTGCTTGAAGAAAAAAAAGACAAAGTGAGTTTTTATCACAGCTTTGAAAAAGATGGATCAAAAAGTACAACACAAATATGGATAGATCGCCTCGGAAATAATGTTGCCTTCAAGGTCAAAGAAGCAACACGAGCAATCAGCCCAGGAGAACAACAAGTATTAATTACCTTGTTGCGACACATTATTCTTATGATGCATTTGAAACTGTAGACGAAGCGAAGAAAATCTCCTACTCCAGTGCCTTGAACACCACACTTCGTGTAGTAACCAAGGACACTTTCGTCGGACCAAGACCTAGATTGACTACGTCAATTAGGTCTCAATCTAGGTGCCGACGAAGATTTTCTCCACAGCCAACTCTGAGAGAATATTTATAAATACTCCCTCATCATCACGATTGGGGTGGGGTTTTGAATAAGAAAGCAAGTGCGACATCATTTTTTTTTTCCTTAATCGTATTATCGCTTATCGTGCTTATCGAAGCAGAGATTATCACCGCAAACTTCCCTCTTAAAGAATTCACACGACCACTCACCATACTCTTTGTGACAATAATAGTTGCAAGAATCGCAAAGCAAATATTACATTCGTATTTTGATGATGCAAGTAGAAAACTCCGTGTTTTTGACAAGACACGATACGCGCTTTTTGGAAAATTAGTTTCAGTTATTATCTGGCTCATTGGAATAGGCCTAATAATCTCTTTAATTGATGAACTCAGAGCATTCTCAGTAAGTCTCTTCGCAGGAGCAGGAGTGCTCGCCGTCATCATCGGTTTTGCAACGCAAAAAACTTTAGGAAATATTTCTGCAGGAATATTTATTGCAACTTTTCAGCCATACAGAATAGGCGATAGGCTTCATCTCATGGGTGAATACGGAAAAGTCACAGATATTAACTTACGACACACAACTATTGAAACCTGGGATAATCGTCGGATTATCATTCCAAACAACCGTATGGATGAAGAAGTTATTGATAACTACACCATTGGTGACCCTGCAATTCTTGGAACACTTGAAATGGGAATCAGCTATGATAGTGATGTTGATCGGGCAAAAGAAATCATGCAAGAACAAACACTCATGCACCCAGACTTCTTTGATTACCAAAAACACAAAGATATGCTCTCCTCAGACGAGAAGATAGTCGTTCGTGTGGTTGATATGAGTGATTCAGCAGTCATGCTAAAATTGTTTTTTTGGGCCTATGATTACCCAACATATCTCAAAATGCAAGCCGACATTCGAGAAAAAGTTAAGAAACAATTCGACAAGGAAGGAATAGAAATACCATTCCCTTACCGAACGCTCGTGTACAAGAAAGACTTGAAAGAGACACATAGGACAAAGAATAAAAAACGGCAAAAATAGATGAACTCTTAAAATACGCTTCAAATTATAAGCTCAAAATAAAGAGTTAGATTTATAAATAGTTCTTTGTTTCAACACCTTATGGAAATGAACATTCTTGAAGAAAAAAAAGAAAGAATGGTTTTTGAACTCACAGGAGTCGACCACACTTTTTGCAATGCTCTCAAAGATGAAATGTGGAATGACAAGACAGTCTCGATTTCAACTTATGCTATTGAACATCCTCTTAAACCTGTACCTAAGTTCGTTGTAGAAGCAACTAACCCAAAAAAGACTCTAAAAGAAGCATCTACAAGGTTGCAAAAAAAGAATAAAGATCTACAAGCAAGTATCAAAAAATTATAGTGATAAATCATATTTTTCTGAAATAATTTCAAAAAGTTCTGGTTGGATTCGTAAAATATCTTTCATGGTTATGTATCCGACAAGTTTACCAGACTCTATAACTGGTAAATGACGGATGTCAGCGTCTTTCATAAGTCGCAAAGCAGCAAAAACGTCCATGCTAGGACTAATAGTGAGCAAATCCTTTGTCATAACATCAGAAACAGTTGTTTTTGCAACGTCAAGCTCTTTAGCAGCGACTCGATGTACAAAATCCCATTCAGTAAGAATACCACATAATTCTGCATTATTTTTAACAAGAACACTACCAACATCGTTCTCTCTCATAATCATAGCAACTTTGACTAGCGTATCATCTGGGTGAACAGCAACTGGTTTTGTAGACATGGTCTCGCCGATACAGTATCGCATAATGATGAGAATAAATACTTTGGTTAAAAAGTTTATGCCGGAAGGTTTCTGACAATATCGCAATATTCGATGTTTCTTGGATCGCGCAATCGATCACAAAACTCAAGATTCCCATCGTATATGAAATTTAAATAACAACTATCTTGCTCCTCTATAGAAGAGATACTGCGGCATAAGCGAGGATCGTTAGCTGCACGACTCACAGTGAGAAAACAATTAGGACGATCAGACTCGACAATACGCTCACACAAAGCAACAGCAGCCGTCGGGTTCGAATTAGCAAGCGGAAGAAGATTCTCAACAACATCACTTAATCTCACGTATTCAGCAGGAGATATAGGATCTTCTTCAAAAGAAAATAAGAAATAAGCACCAATAATAAGACCAATAGCGATGAGCGGAAACGCAAAAAGAACAGGTTTTTTTTGATGCGACCTAAATGCTTTAGTAATATCAGAAGAAGAATATCCTTGTGTAAGAAGTTGTGATTGAATATCTTCACGTGAGAGGCCTTGTCGTTCCTGTGTTTGAACATAAGAGCGTAAGAGCTTGCTATCAGCTACTGAAGAGTTTGATGAAGAAGAAAGAACTGCTGAAATAAGGCTGTCAGGATAGCCAGAACTCCTCAAAGCAGCAGCTATTTGCTCATCAGAATAACCGTTTTGTCGTTGCGTACGAATATACGCTATTAATTGAGGATCCACCAACTCACCAAGACAAAAACACGAGAAGACATTTAAATACATTTGCAAAAGTTTATTAAAAAGTAGTGACATAAGGGATGATATGGGAATTGCAGAATATTTACAAACTCACAAAATCAAAGACGAACACAAAAAAGTCATCCAAGGAATAGAGGCTTATTTTCCTGAAGAAGCACAAAGAGAAAGAACTCATAATAATTTTGAAGGATTTAAAGGAGGGATTGATCGTTTCGCTCATGATACCTATCAACGAGCAGTTGACCATTTCGAAAGCGTGCAAAAAGGTCTTGAAGGCAAAGAAGGTGATGAGAAAAAAGAATATTTGACAAGAGCAAGCGACTCTTTAGTTGATAAAATAATTCTTGAAACTGTTGGGAATCTCAAAACTAATGATGAAGCGCAAGAAGCTATTCGTGTTCATAAAACAAGGTTAGAAAACGGCGTGTATGATGGTAATCGTGATGCGTATCATCAACAATTCCTTGGCGATATTGCAGAGAAATATTTAGGAATGAAAAGAGAAAACATCTTTGATGTTGCAAATTCTGCTGTTCAATCAATGGCAAAAGGCGATCAAACAACGTATCAAGAAACAATGGCACAACTGCGAGATTCACTCAAAAATAACCTTCTCAAGCACAGACAAGGAACCATCCAACAGCAACTCAAAGATCCAGAAATTCGACATTCAGCAAATGTTCATTATCTCCTTGAAGCACAAAAACATGGTTACGAACCAGAAGAAGCGAAGGTTTCTTGGGAAGCAGATCCTCTTAATTTACAAACTATTGCAAAGGGGATTCCAGGGATTAAAAAAGCAAAAGAAACAAGCGTTGATGATCAACTCAAACAATACGGCTTCAAGCCTGTGAAGAAATAATTCCGGCGAGTAACCCACAAGGTTTATAAAGAAAGTTTTTCTTTGTTTGTTTCATGGCGAAAAAGACTGCTGAGAATATTTCTTTAGATGATGCTACACAAAAAAAGCTTGAAAAAGTAAAAAAAAAGCTTGATGACTTCAAAAAACAAGTTCTTGAAAAATTTGATGAATACGTTCTTGGCATAGCACTTCTTCCACCAGCACAAGATAAAGACGGAAAAGTCGATAAAGACACGATTAACGTCATGGTGCTCATTGACGATAATGATACCAAACGAATGACCAAAGAAGAACTGCAAAAGAAACTCCAAGGAATCATTAGCGAAATTGCACAAAAAATCGACAAAAACATCGCAGCGGACGCAGTACTCATTAGCGAAGTATGGAATGCTTGTTACGACGGTAAGTTCGAGATTACTCGTTCTATTGCAAACGCAGCAACAATTCACGATAACGGAATGCTCGCAGCACTCAAAATTACTGAAATACACCGGAACATGGTGTTACAAAAGTTCGAAAAATACATTGTCGCCTACGTACTTGCAGGAAGCCTTGTTCAAGGAAAAGCGACGCCTGAGAGCGACATTGATGTTTTCATAGTCATTGACGACACTGACGTCAAACGAATGACACGAGCAGAACTTAAGGATAAATTGCGTTCAATTATTATTGGCATGGGTCTTGAAGCAGGAGACGCAACCGGAATCAAGAACAAACTCAACATACAAACCTATATCTTAACTGACTTCTGGGATTATGTCAAAGAAGCAAGCCCAGTTATTTTTACCTTCTTGCGAGACGGCGTTCCGCTTTATGACAGAGGCATTTTCATGCCATGGAAACACTTGCTCAAAATGGGACGTATCAAACCAAGCCCGGAAGCAATTGACTTATACAAAAGCACAGGAGATCAAATGCTTGAGCGCATGAAGAAAAAGCTGCAAGAAATGGTGATGGAAGACACTTTCTGGGCCTGTCTCACACCAACGCAAGCGGCTCTTATGATGTATGGAATCGCACCGCCAACACCAAAAGAAACTCCACAAGTTTTACGAGATTCTTTTGTGAAAAATAAGCTTCTTGAAGAAAAATATGCAAAGATCATGGAAAAAATGATCAAAACACGGAAAGAACTTGAGCACGGAACAAAAAAAACCGTGACGGGAACAGAAGTACAATCACATATGGAAGACGCAGAAAGCTACTTGAAACGTCTGAACAAACTCTTTGAAGAAATAGGAGCGAAGAAAGAAAAAGACGATGTACTGCACGTGTATGAGAGTACAGTGACTGTTGTTCGCGACATTCTCAAGCTTGAAGGTTTCGAGCGAGTAGCAGACAAAGATATTATCACACACTTTGAAAAAGAGGTCGTGCACAAAGGACTCATTCCAGAAAAATACTTACGCATTCTCAAAGACATCGTCAAAGCAAAAAAAGACTATGACGCAGATAAACTCACAAACGCAGAAGTGCAACGAGTGAGCAAAGACAGTCGAGAACTCATGAAATACCTCGTAGAACACATGCAACGCGTTCGTGGACAAGAACTCGAACGAGCACGCATACGAGTCAAACACGGAAATAAACACGGAGAAATCATCTTGTTTGATGATATCGCCTTTATCGTGCATGACATTGACAATCGCGATAGGGAATTAAGTAAAGCGAAGTTGAATAAAGACGGTAGCTTAGGCACGCTCGAGAAGACGACAATAGAAGAACTCGAAAAAGCCATTGCTAAACTCAAAGCGCCAGAAAAGGTCTTTATTAAGGAGCCAATCTTTGAGAACATCAAAGACGTCTTCGGCAGAGATGCAGAAATACTGATGCATCGGTGAATGTACTTTTATCTTCTAAATAATTCTTTATTACTCGAATCGTGGTTGTAACCAAGTAAGATACTCTTCTTGTGATTCTCGATAGCCAACGTACTCTTCCATATCATCCCAATTTTGTGGAAGAGGATTTTCAAGAACATAAAAAACGAGTTTGTTATCGCCATAAATATCTTGTTCACTAAAACTTACAGAATCGTGTAAGACTCCTCCTTGTAACCAAGAAGGTAGTTGCAACTCAGGTTTTTTCCCTTCTTCAGGAATAGTAAGATTTCCTTCATAAAACAACAATCCTTCAACACGATAATCTGCAGGAATTAATCGCACAGTATAAGAATTACTAAGCGTTGCTTCAAATTCTATCGCATCATTAGATTGAGATTCAATAATTGCCACTTCTTCTTCAGTAAAATCATATTGGTCAAGATACTCGCCAATATTACTTTCTTGACTAAAGAAGACGTTTTCATCATCTTTTCCAAACGTTAATGTGCTCAAGAGAGGAACAGGGTCTGCGAGTTCATCAGGAATCCTATTAATTGTTAAGAGAGCATATTGATTTTCTGTAGCAGTAGCGTTTGTTCCGTTAAAATCATACTCAATAAGATTCTCCCATTCGAGTGATTCTCGACAAGACTCGATTGTGCTACAACCCAAGTCTACTTTCTCTTTTGAGATTTTATAGACTTCCACTTCTTTTTCTTGATACGGCCACAAGGAAAGTTCAACTGAATTATCTTCACCAACAGAATTCAACTCAGCAAGATTAGGATAATATTCTAAACCAACTTCTGCTCGTACTTGCCCACCTACAGCGCAATAAGGAAGAGTACCTGACCATTCTCCTTGAGAATTAGTTTTTTGAGGGAGTTGATAGCCCCAACCACATTCATAAGTGAGCATTGCTTCAGGAACTGCTTCACCAGTTCGTTTGTCAATAACTTTTATGTTTATGTTTCCTTGAGCGTGATTTTGTGGCTCCCCAGGATCGAGCATTTGTTCTCCTCGTTCATCAATTGTAAGAATAGTTCTGTTTACCGTCATCGGCGCATTATTCACAATATTTGCTTCTAAACCAAAATTAAGCGAGTATCCTGCTCCACCAAAAGCTCGAGGGTCAGAGACTGTTGTAACCATCGGCCAAGCAACATCGTATCGGTGCTTATATTCTTTCATAAAAACTCCTGCGAGCTTCATAAAAAAGTTCCCTCCATCCATACTCTTTCCTTTGAGAACTTCTCTGTCATTAATATTCAAATAAATATCAGAATGAGGATACAAAAACTGTACGGCGTGATTAGGATAAATAACATCGGGAATAATAATCTCTGAGTACTTGAAAAGACCTTGAGCGTACCTTCCGTATACTTCATCATCAACACCAGTTTCAATAATTGGCCGATAACCAGCATAAGCGTTGACAATTTGCATAAAACTAAGATAGGGAAGAATTTCTGTTTCTAATTGTTCTTGTACTTGTGTACGAATCCATATTTTTTGTCCGCCAAACAATTCCGCATCATTAAATGGTGGTAAGAGAGGGGGATCTCCTTGATACAAACTTAAGAAATGCAAGAAGTTATTTTCAACAAATTGTGTTTGGTATTGAAGAGCAGTGATGTCTCTTGCAAGACGGTAAACTTCTTCAAAATCAACATCAAGACTAGTAGCAAAATCATTAATCGTAATCATTTCACTCGTTTCTTGGTTCCTCAATTGCAGAGGATAATTAAGACTTACTTGTACATCATCAGCAGTGAAAATGACACTAACATCAGGTTGTTCTTGATTGAGTAATTCAAAGTTCGTTCCAGAAAAATCTCCAACACAAGACACAATACTCTCTTCAATCATTCTTTGCGCTGTTACTTGCAAGCTCTCGCCAGCTCCTTGATATTGTCCGTCAAAAATGCATTCGCCAGGTTCACACAATGGTGGTGCTGCAAAACGAAGACATCCAGGCTCTTTTCCACATGACTCCATATGATACCAGTACTTCACTTCTTGAGGACCATTCACGAACGCTTCTCCTCGCCAAGGTTGTTCTTCAAAATTCAAGCCTTCAATACTACCACCAGACTGTCCGAGGTCGTATAATGCGTTTGTTGCTTCTCTTTCAAGACAGGATTCGACAAAAGAAACCGCTTGTTGCGTATCGACGGACCCTGATTGTTCAGGAGATGACGTTGATTGAAAGAGCATAATGCCAAGTCCCACAATAACTACTAGGACTAATCCTAATATGACAAATATTGTGAGTTGTCCTTTACCTTTCAAATGCATCACCTACAATTTCTCGACAGAATCGCCTATTACCAAGGTTGTCTGGGAATGGATCGTCAAAGACGACACAAAGTTCGTTATAATCAGTCGTGCTATTAATACTTAATTGTCCAACAAGCTCATCTCCTTCATCAAGAGGAACGCCACCAGTAGCGTTTGTTGTCCAATTAAAGTCTTGATTATCAAGCTTGAGCCAAACTCTGTTGTTGCCACCGCCATTTCAGATATGGTATTCTTCGTCTCCATTACGAATGAAATAACTAATTGTGTAAATAAAAGTTTCATTTATTTCTCGCTCTTCAGCAGCGAAAGTCAAAACAGGACCTGTCGTTGTTGCAAGACCAGTTAAAGGATCATCGTTTGTTAAGACATCAATTTCATTACTGCACAAGTTCGTAGCCCAAGTGTCTGGATTAAAGAGCTTGTCTGCTTGTTGCGCTGATTTCGCACCCCAATCTCCCCAAGAACTAAACTTCAAGTTGTTCAGATAGCCTTGATCATAGGCCCATTTCACAGCGAAATCAACAGCAATACTGATAGCTTGGATGGTAGTATCTTCAACAACTTTCATTACTTCTGTTTCTTCTTGAGAAAAACTAGTACAAGAACTAGCATCTATGGATGCACCATCACTATTGAATTTACATTTTTTAAATGAACCAGTAGCATCATATTCACAATAAAATCCTTTTTGACATCCTTCCAGAACGGTTCCAGGAAGAATATCATTATCAGGGTTATCATCTGAGTTACGTTCCACAATTGAAAAATAATCATCTAATGCATTCTGATCGGATTGTAAAGATTCTTGAGTAATCGGTTCAGAAACATCTTCATTTTCTTCTTCAGTAAGTATCTCTTGAAACTCTTCTGATGAGCAAGAACCACATTTTTCAATAGCAGCGGATAAAGCATTACTTTCTTCAAGTGTTAGAGCAGAGTCATCTCCAAAATTTGAGACAATATATTCCTGAGTATCTTTAGACAGTCCTTCCAATTCAAATGTTCGAACAGTATACTGACAATTATTAAAATTGGCGACACCATCACAAGAAGAAACATGTTGTGCAGTTAGTGAACCATCATCTGCTTGAACAAGCTGAGTTGTTCTAGCAGCATCTGTCACTTGAAATCGTACAACAGCAACACCTTGGGCTGCATCTTCAGGAAAACCTCTATCAATTACTGCTTGTACAATAACTTCAGGATTATTTCCTGTGATAGGATTAGCAATTACTACATCATCAGCCATATTTTTGAATTCTCGAAGCGAAACAGAACTTTTTGTTTCAGGACTTAATTGATTATAGGTATCATCTATAATTTGATCTGAAATACCACTATAGCCATCATAATATGCTCTTCGTATCGCTGCTGCTTGGCGTTCTTCGTGTGTTACATCATCACCTTTCTCACCTGCTACGAGCAATCCATAACGGGTTGCACTATCTAAGAAGCTCGTTGTTAAGCCACTACGATCACAATCAGGGCCATTACAGCGAGCAGCACTGCACATAGATGTTGTATCAGCAACAGAAAAGGCAAGTCCTCCGTTAAGCATCGCGTTCACTTCGGACAATCTAAAAAACGTGTCGCGAAGGTTACACACAAGCTTTCCAGAATCAGCAGTTACTGGCGTTCCTTTTGCAACAGCATTCATAGCTTTGACAGGACCATTAATGAAATTCATCAAACCATCTAATAGTCGTAAAGATTCCATAACTGCGGAATAGACTCCGCTTGTTGCCGCATCAAGAGCTGAACGCATGAGTTGATTGACGATCTCGTTCGTCATCTGCTTTACTACTTCTTCTCCAGGTGCACAATACGCATTCAAGCCAGAATTCAATAGATTAAAGCCAATATCTTGAACATTCGCATTCACAAGCGAAGAAGTTCTTGTAAAAACATTAATCACCGGTAATTGGAATATTTCCCCAGTAATTTGTGTACATTGTTTGAAATCTCGTGCTTGTTTACACACATTGATGTTTGCTCCAAGCTCTGATTGTTCTTTTAGGCAACTCACATAACCACAATCAATACCATGCCATTTTCCGAGATTATACATAACGCCTTTCGCACAAAAGCCTGTGCCAGTAAGTCCGAGACTTGTGAGAAGACTATCTTCGTAACGAGGCGCACAATAGTCTCCTTGTGTTAGTGATTGGTAATTAGCAGGATTAAAAGGGTTGGCAATGTATGAAGTACCATAGTCTCTCATATCTTGTGTTAAAGGGTTATCATCAGGAAGAATCAAATCCGCACCACTTGAAGCTCCACCAGTAATTTTTGTTTCAGTGTCTGTACCTCCATTGTTATCGATGCTTCTTCCAGCTAATTGTTGGTCATCGGCAAGCCAGCTATTAATATTGTTACAACTCAAAGGACCAAGAAAGCCATCTGCTTGTGCTGCGTCCTTACAAGTCCACCAAGAACACATGCTATGTAATGTAAACGCTTGTGGGAGCATTCCGAAACCAATATCATCTGAAGTTTTTGGAGGAATATCACCTCCGGTCGCTTTTGTAAAAGCACTCGTTTTTGCGTCCCCATGAGAATC
>CAZDJS010000028.1:0-13035 GCA_964505795.1 uncultured Methanosarcinales archaeon | reverse complement strand
GCATATCTTGCAAGTCGGAGCAGAAGTGAAGGCGATGGAGAAAGTCTTCTCAAAAGCACTCCCTGCATTCACTGAAAATGTGAATGAGCTCGGCCGTGTCGCTGATGTACTCAAAGACACCTTCTCGAGAAGATGAGGATTTTATGATTAAGCTTGTATTATTACGACATGGAGAGAGTGAGTGGAATCTCAAACACGAGTTTACTGGTTGGTACGATTGCGACTTAACAAAAAAAGGTCGTATCGAAGCAAAAGTTGCTGGTGACACACTATATTCTCAAGGTTTTGTTTTTGATGTTGCCTACACGAGCCTTCTTATTCGTGCTATTCACACTCTTTGGATTGCTCTTGATAGAATGAAACTCGCGTGGATTCCTATTCACAGAACGTGGCATTTAAACGAACGACATTATGGCGCATTACAAGGTCTTGAAAAGCCGGAAATGATCGAAGTTTTCGGTGAAGAGAAGGTTCTTTCTTGGCGTCGAAGCTGGGATTTAAAGCCTCCTGCTCTTGCTCTTGATGATGCAAGACATGCTCGTTTCGACCCTCGCTATAAAGATGTTGAGGAACTTCCTTGTACCGAGAGTTTGAAAGATTGTGTTGAGCGTACTCTTGTGTACTGGCATGATGAAATCATCCCTCAACTCAAAAAAGGAAAGCGTGTTCTTATTGTTGCTCATGGGAACAGTCTTCGTGGTATCGTAAAACTTCTTGATAATATTTCAGAAGAAAAAATTAATGATCTGAATATTCCTACCGGTGTTCCTCTAGTTTATGAGCTTGATGAAAAAAATAATTTTCGTCCGATTAAACACTATTATCTTGGTAATGAAGAGGAGATTGAGCGTCGCATTAATTCTGTGAAGAACCAAATCCACAAATAAGATAATTTTTAAGAAAAAAAGTATTAATTTCCTGATGGTCTGCTTAAGAAATAAATAACAAAAGTGCTTAAAAGAAAAATAAGCATGAGTCCTAGTACTTTCGGATGAAAGATTGTGTTCACCAAGTTCGCTTCAAAGTCTCCTGATGCTGTTGCTCCTGATGGTCCTTGTCCTCCAGATGGCCCTACTGGTCGTACTTCTTGCGTTTCAGGATTTTGTACTGGTACGGTTCCTCCGCTCTCAAGCGCTCCTTGTCCGAAAGAAAAAGCCAGTCCAAGAAGTGCGACAACAGCAACTAATATAATAATCCATGTTCTTGCTGTGTCATTTTCGAGAACTTTCATCCAATTAACGTCAGCAAAGGTGCTGACACTAACTATTATGAGAAAAAAGAGTATTGTAAGGACTAAAAACCACGGTGCAACAAAGGCAATGTATTGTCTTGCTGGTGCGCTAAGGAGAACAAAAAAACTAAGTGCTAATGCTATAAGTGAGTAAACTCCTGTATTATCACCAAAAGGTTTAGTTTTTGAGAGTATTCCCCAAACGATTGAATAAACCAAAAGAAACATGAATACTGCGGAGAATACTTCGAGTAGTCCTGTATCGAGGAATGTAGCCATAATTACTTACCTTTAAGGAAGCTTCCGAATTGGTTTGCAAAACTATTCTTGTCTTCTTTCTTGTCCTTTTCTTCGCTGGTCACAAACCAAATGATGATTGCAAAGACAAGGATGGTCACGACGAGTGCGAGTAAGTCTTGATTGTAGATAAGTCTTTCAAAGACGAATCGTGGCCACCAGCCTGCTGCCGCTCCGAAGATGTAAACAACAACTGCAAAGGCAATAAGTGCTATCCAACCGCTCAGAGAGTTTCCTCCAATTTCAAAGCGTTTTCCAAGCATTCCAATAATAAGGAGCGCCATGAGAATCGCGACTATCACAATACTCACGTTTGGTATTGCTGTAAGCATAATCGCAACAACATCTTGTCCTGGAGGATAAAGACCTAGAGTGTGCGGTATAACAACACTTAAACCAATAACAAGAGAAATAATAACGTTGTATCGTTTACTCCCATCACCAAAAATTTGTACTTTTTGTAAGATTGCAAAAATTATTGTGAAAATAAGAACGAATGGTAGTATGAAGTCGTAAAATCCCCATCGTACAAGGGTGTCTGCGAGGAAAAAGTCTAATGCCATAATATTTTACCTAGTTCTTTTCTTTATATGTGTTTTGCTATTCTTCTTTCTTTGGTGATTTGGTTATGTATGCTATTAAAACAACCATCACCACAAAAAGTGCGATTACTGCAACGAGTTCGCTGTTCCAATTAAACGCGAGGTATTGCCAAAGAAGTTGTAACCAACCAAGAGCGTTGAGGAAGATAAGGATTATCGCAACAAAAGCAATAATCATGAATGTCGTTCGCCATTTTCCTTCGAGAACGAGTCCTTCGTCTTTACTGAAAACTCCCATGAGTATCATGAACATAACAAAGGTTACGAGCACGAGTGAGACATCTGCAATGAGTTTGTGTATAGTTCCTACGAGTTGCGCGCTTGCGACAACAAAGAATGCTGAGACGAATGCCACCATTGCGTTGATGTTTTTTCGAGTGACTTTTTCTCCACCGACTTTTTCTTCTCCGAAAACTTTTGTTTTTTCAAGAATTGCAAAGACTATTGAGAAAATAAGCAATAATGGTAAGACGACGTCATAGACTCCTATGTCGTTCAAAAATAATAATGCATCGCGGAATACACTCATAACACTATTCTCAAGTCGAGAATATTTAAAGTTATCGACTAGAGTCAGAGAATACTTCCGTCTGTGCCAATCACGCTTTGTCCAAGGCAAAGCTGGCATGGCCAGACGGAACAGGTTCGCTTAGTGAGCGGTTCTGGGCTGCGAAGTAGCATTACTTTCTACACAGACAATCAGAATGCAAGATACAAAATCTCGACCTTATCTTTTTAAACAACGAGTCGTTTCCCTCAAGCATGGACTTTAGCAAACTCAGAGAATCAATGGAAGAAGCGGATAAAGAACGAGAAATTGTGATTAAGGACTCTCGAAACGTCTTGAAAGCTGCAAAACAAGCAATTTTTGCTTTGCATCGTAATAATCTTGACGAAGCAAAGAGTCTTCTCAAAACCGCAAAAGATGAAAAAGAAACCATTGAGAAGAAAATTAACAATCCTCGCGTTCATTCAGGATCGTTTAATAATGCTTGCGAAGAGTACGCAGAAGCCGCGTTATTCTTGCATTTTCAAGAAAACTCAGAACTCTTGTCTTTTTCCGATATTGAAGTGACTGAAGAAGAATACTTGGGTGCCTGCGCCGATCTTACTGGCGAACTCGGCAGAAGAGCAGTTATTCTTGCAACTGAGAGAAAGGCTGATGAAGTCAAGAAAATTCGTGATTTTACTGATGATATTTATGGTGAGTTCGTCAAGTTTGATTTTCGTAATGGCGACTTGCGCAGAAAATACGATTCGATAAAGTACAATTTGCAAAAGATGGAACAAGTCCTCTATAATTTGGAGATGAATAAATGATATCAAATTTTTCTTAATGCTTCTTTAATTTCTTCTATTGTCTGTTGTTGTTTTTTCTTATCCGACATTCTTACAAATTTTATTATAAGATTGTGAAGTTCTTGTAAGTCCAAGAATTTTATTGCGTAAGCATCAGTTATGCAAAAGAATCGGAAGCTCTTGTATTTTAGTTCTCGTATTGCGATGTCGTTTATAGTCGCTAAATGTTTTCCTTTTTTAGGACTTTTCTCAAACTCTTGCATTAAACGGAAGATTGTTTTTGATTCTTGTTTGAATTTTTTCTTGACTGTCTGTTTTAAGTCATTGTCAATTATGACTCGGGCCATTCTTTTTCTGCCTCAATAATCGCGTCTTCTATTGGCGTCGTGTTTGTTTCATCCATGAGGATGTCACGGAGTTGTTGTTTTTTAGCGTTGTCACATAATTTTTGTAATATTTCCGAATAAGTCTCTCCTTTTTGTCCGAATTCCTTTATTTGATCTCGAAGTTCTGTTGATATCGAAATTGTCGTGTTCATAATAATTATGATAATTATAATCACATATAAAATTTATGGATTTTTTATACTGCTCGATTCTCAAGAAAGCTTTAATAAAGTAGAAGAAGTGCCTTAGTATTATGTTACGAACACACACTTGTGGAGAATTACGAAAAGAACACGCTGGCAGTACTGTTACTCTTGCTGGTTGGGTCGAAACGCACCGTGTCCAAGGAAAAATTAGTTTTCTTATCCTTAGAGACCGTTACGGAACAACGCAATGTTTTCTTGATACTAACGTGACTGAACAACTTGGCGAACTTCGTCGAGAAACTGTCGTGCAAGTAGAAGGAGAAGTAAAGGCTCGTCCTGAGAATCAAATCAAGCCCGAACCTACTGGCGCAATTGAGCTCTCAGTTACTCAAGCAAAGATTCTCGGTCCTGCAAAGCCTCTTCCTTTTGACGAAGAGACCGCTACTGAAGAAACAAGAATGAAATATCGTTATCTTGATCTTCGTAGTACTCGTATGCAAGAACATCTTGCTCTGCGACACAAAGCTGCACAGGCTGCTCGCGAAGTACTCAATAAACTCAATTTTCTTGAGATTGAAACGCCGCTTCTTGTTCGTTCAACACCTGAAGGCGCACGTGATTTTCTTGTTCCTAGTCGAGCCAATCCAGGTAATTTTTACGCTCTTCCACAGAGTCCACAAATTTACAAGCAATTGCTTATGGTTTCTGGTGTTGATAAGTATTACCAATTAGGCAAGTGTTTGCGTGACGAGGATTTACGTGCTGATAGACAGCCTGAGTTTACGCAAATTGATCTTGAAATGAGTTTTCCAGAGCTCAAGGACATTTATGCTCTTGGAGATGTTCTCTTGAGTAATATTGTGCAAGAAACAAGAGGTGAAAAACTTAATCTTCCTTTATTGCAAATTCCTTATGCTGAATCAATGCAACGTTATGGTTGTGATAAGCCTGACATTCGTTTTGGTCTCGAGCTCGAAACAGTAACTAATATGGTGAAGGATGCTGAGTTCAAGGTTTTTAGCGAGGCGGAGGCTGTTCGTGCTCTTGTCGTTCCAAAAGACTTTTCTCGTAAAGAAATTGACAAATATACTGAAGTTGTGAAGGAAAAGGGAGCAAAAGGCCTTGCGTATCTTAAGGGAAAAAGTCTTGATGGTCCTATTGCGAAGTTCCTCTCGGACAATCTTCGTAAGAAACTCAGTGATTTCTTAAGTGTGAAAGAGGAGGAGACGGTCTTTTTTGTCGCTGATACAACAAAAGTTTGTAATGACGCTCTTGCTCATTTGCGTAATGTTCTCGGACGAGACCTTGAGCTTTATGATCCCAAAGAGCTCGCTTTTTGTTGGGTGACTGACTTCCCACTATTCGAGTGGGACGAAGACATGAATGACTGGGCTCCTGCGCATCACATGTTTACGATGCCAACCAATATTGAGTTTCTTGAGTCCGACCCAGGTAAAGTTATCGCGAGTTGCTATGATATCGTCTTGAACGGTGTTGAGATTGCTTCAGGCAGTATCCGGGTACACGACCCTGTTATTCAGAAAAAGATCATGAAGGCCATGAGTATAGATGAGAAAGAAGCGCAAGAGAAGTTTGGGTTTTTTCTCGAGGCTCTCGAGTACGGTGCGCCTCCGCACGGCGGTTTTGCTATTGGTTTTGATCGCTTAGTTGCCTTGCTTGCTGGCGAGAGTGACATTCGTGAATTCATAGCATTTCCAAAAAACAAGAACATGCAAGGACCAATGGATAAAAGTCCGAGTCCGGTGAGTCAAGAGCAGCTTGATGAGTTAAATTTGCGATTAAAATGAGTGAAGATTTAGCTGTTTTTGATAACATCATTTATTATCTTGAGAACGAAGGACTAGAGTATGATCTTCTTGAACATGACTTTGTGCACAGTAGTGAAGAGGCTGCAAAAGTTCGTGGCACGAATCTTGAGGAAGCCGCGAAGGCGCTTGTTCTCAAAGCTAAAATAACGACTCCGACAGCCGCCACCAAGACCAACGTTGACAACGTCAACTTGGTCGGCGCTGGCGAGACGGGGGACGACCCCTCCGGGGTGTCGAGCAAGGATCGTTATTTTATGTGCATCGTCTCAGGGGATAAAAAGCTTGATTTGAAAAAAGTGAAGAAAGTTGTAGGGTCAAAGAATGTTTCTCTTGCAAACCCTGAAAAAGTGCTCGAGCTGACTGGCCTTGAAGTCGGAAAAATCCCTCCATTTCCTTTTCTTTTCGACTTGGACGGCTACGTCGATAAGGGTGTATTGGAAAATAAATACGTTTGTTTTAGTGCAGCGAGTAATTACAAAAGCATACGAATGAAAAGCGCCGAGTGGCGAGTCATCGCGAGCGTACCTGATAAAGATATTGCTAAAGAGTAAAAAAAATCTTACTTATCAATCAAAAACTTTACAAAGACGAAATAAATACACAATACCATGACATTAACAATTAAGCAAGCGATGGCTCAAGGATCCGGTGAAGTAAGCGTTCGTGGCTGGGTCTATCGTGAACGAGGCAGCGCAAAAGTAAAGTTCGTTGTGCTGCGTGACGGCACTGATATCTTGCAGTGCGTCATCAAGCCAGACACTGTCGGGCAGGAAGCCTTTGACACCGCTGATAAGCTCCAAGTCGAAGCGAGTCTTGAACTTACTGGAGAAATAAAAAAGGATGAGCGTGCTCCGAGCGGATACGAAGTACAAGTCAAGAGCTTCAAAGTCATTGGCGAGAGTCATGAGTTTCCTATCGGCAAGGATTTGAGTCCTGAGTTTCTTCTTGACAAGCGTCATTTGTGGCTTCGTTCAAGAAAAATGCAAGCCATGCTCAAAATCAGAGCGACGGTCTTTCAAGCTTTCAGAAAGTATTTTGACGAGCACGACTTTATCGAGTATCACAGTCCTATCTTTCAGAGTACGCAATGTGAGGGCGGCAGTGATTTGTTTCACGTCAAGTATTTTGATAGTCAAACATTCCTTGCGCAGACCTGGCAGCTCTACGCGGAACCAGCAATTTTTAGTTATGAGAAGCTCTATACTATCGCACCGAGTTTTCGTGCTGAGAAATCTAAAACCAGTCGTCATTTGACTGAGTATTGGCATGCTGAGATGGAACAAGCTTGGCTTGATTTCAAGGGCTTGCAGGACCATGGTGAAGGAGTTTTGAAAGCTATTGTAAAAGCAGTTCTTGACAAGCACAAAGAGGAATTGAAAATTCTTGAACGTGATCCTAAGGTTCTTGAACCAACAGCACAAAAAGACTTTCCTCGCATGACCTACACTGAAGCACTCAAGATTCTCAAAGAAAAATGCAATATGGGTATTGAGTGGGGTAAGGACTTGCGAACAGTTGAGGAAGATAAGCTCAGTAGACTCTATGATACTCCAATTATCATCACTGAATATCCTGCTGCTGTCAAGGCTTTTTACATGCCTCTTGTTCAAGGGCGAGACCATGATGTTGTTGCTGGTTGTGACTTCATCGCTCCTGAAGGTTACGGCGAGATTATTGGCGGTAGCGAGCGAGAAACTGACATGGAAAAACTTAAGGAACGCCTTGAAAAAGATGGCGAAGACCCTGCTGAATACGAGTATTATTTTGATACTCGACGCTACGGTTCAGTTCCTCACAGCGGATTTGGCATGGGAATGGAGCGAATAATCAGTTGGATTTGTGGCTTTGACACCATCAAAGACGCGATTCCCTTCCCGAGAACGCCGAACAGGCACAAACCGTAAAGTTTCCGAAAGAAACAACGCAACTCTTTTAATTTGATTCTCTTCTTATTTAATTATGTACAAACGCATTCGTATTGTGGGCGGTCCTGGTAGTGGGAAGAGTTACCTTGGCAAAAAATTGAGTAAAGCATGGAATCTTCCACTCATATCTACTGATGACATGCATTTCACTGATGATGACATTGATTTCACCAAGCACCGAACAGAAAAAGAACGTATTAAGATGATGAAAGATTTTTGTAACAAGAAACAATGGATTATCGAAGGTTCTTCAACATCTCCATGGTCTCAAATTTCATTTAATAAAGCAGATTTGATTATTTTTCTTAATGTTCCTAGATGGAAACAGATTTTTCGAATTACTCGAAGATCGCTTTTTGAAAAGAACAAGAAAAAAGAAACGTTTTTTGGTTGGCTTCAGTTAGTAAGATGGTGTTGGATTTGGCCACAAAAGTTTAGAAAATCTGAAGTGAGTAAGATGGAATATGCAGAGTTTAATTTGGCGGATGATGCTTATAAATCATTAATAAAAACCACATGATTCTTGTTATACGACGAAGCCTATAAACACCTCACTCGAACCTAAATCTATTTAAATACTCAAAAGTGTTTTTTCTCAAGGGGTGGAATTTGGTAGAGAATACGAAGTCTCGGTTTATTAGTGCTGGATTATTTAGTATTCTCTTTCTTGGATTGACTTTTCTTGTTCTTGCTGATACGAATCCTGTTTTTGTCGCCCCAACGCCGAACGAATCCGCGCAAGTGACTGGAAATGTCTCAATCAACTTTACCTTTAACGGCACTGGAAATTACACTATTTTTGTGAACGATAGCTCAAACTCGACCCCTATTTGTTCAGGAAATAGTTCTGGAAGTCCTCAGAATTGTACTTGGGAGACTCTTTCCTTTGCTGAAGGCGATTATACAATCAACCTTACGGTAACGAACAGCACGAACGCGAGCGATGTGAACACGACCTTGCGCACCGTCGAAGTCGAGCATCCAATCAGTCCCGAATTTCTTCCGCCAAGTCCTAATTCTTTTGATAATATCTCAGGAACAGTGACATTTAATCTTAGTTGGACAGATAATGCAAATTTTGCAAGAGTTTATTATAGAAATGAAAGTTCTTGGAATTTAATCAATACATGTAATCTTGTAGGAGGATTCAGCCCTCAAAGTTGTACTTTTGAATCGATTTCAGTTGCAGATGGAGAATATGATTTCAATCTAACAGTTCAAGATTTCAATAATGGCACAGACACTAATTCAACAATTATAACCAACATCACCATCGACAACACCTTTCCTTCGCTCAACTTAACGAGTCCTGATAACAATGCGAACTTCTCAGTGAGTGATGTTACTTTCAATTGGACAATGAGTGATAATATTGATGAGAGCCTCACCTGTGATTTTTTGCTTGACGGTAGCTTAAACACTACTTTAGAAAACGAGACGAACATCAGTCTTTCTTTTGCTGATGATAATTATAATTGGTCTGTTCGTTGTTCTGACGATGCTGGCAACATAAACCAGAGCGAGACGAGAGACTTTGTTATCGATACGAACCCTCCGTTCATTTCCCAAGTCAACATCACACCAGCAACGAATAATTTAACAAACGCGAGTCCTTTCATTTCCTTGCTTGTTAACGAGGGCAATCTTGCTTCTTGCGAGTATAGTATTGGTGGCTCTTTCATTCCTTTAACCATCATTGATTTTGGCTCAACTGCTATTTGTAACGGTTCTGTCGCAACGCAAACTGAAAACACGCAGTTGAATTTTAGTTTTAACGCTACTGACATTGCAGATAATCAAGTAATTAATATCTCAAGCAATCTTACTGTTGACGCTACGCTTCCAAGCGTTAATATCACTTCTCCTCAAAATAATTTGAACGCGAGCGACGGAGTATCATTTTTTGTGAACGCTACGGTGTCAGAAACGAACATTGTTGACGGGTCTGTTTGTTCAGTGACTCTTGGTGGGAATGCGAGCTCGTTATCAGGTTCTGTCTTGTATAATGCTTCATCTGGTGCTTGTGAAGGAACGCTCAATATTACTGATCCTTCTGTGCTCCCTCGCAATCAACTAAGTTTTTCTCTGAATGTTTCTGTTAATGACACCGTGAATAATACAGGGACAGATTCTATCACTATTCTTGTGGATAATTTCCCTCCTTCGCTCAATAGTATTTCAACGAACGTTACAGGAAACACTGTTACGAGCGAAACAGAAAGCATTCTCTTTACCCTTACTGTTTTTGATGCTAATAAAATAACAAATGTCACACTTTCAAATTCTTCAACTATTACTGCTGTTAACACTTCAAATCTTGAATTTGGTACTGAGGAAGATTTTCAAGTGACTGCGTCACCTGCCAGTCTTGGTTGTCCTGCAACAGGTGTTTGTACACTTCAAATCACTTTGAATGATTCTTGGGGAAATGTGAACAACAACAATACGTTTAACATCATCATTGATGGTGATTCTCCAAGCTATTCGAACCTTGTTATTAACACAACTAACGCTGGACTCAAAGAACCCATTCTTATTTCGGCCTTATGGGATGACCAATCACTACAAAGCGAAAGTGTGACTGTTGCAAATCTTGAAAAATTCAACGGATCCGAATTTGTTGTTGAGGATTCTTTAGGCTTAAATAGTGATTTACAATGGAGTAATTTTACTTTCATTCCAACTCCTGCTGAAGACGAAGGGAAAAACTTAACTTTTAGAATTCGCTATACTGATCTTGCTGGTCGTGAAAATATAACGAGTAATCTATCTGTTCTTGTCGCAAATGTTTCTCCGTTTATCATTACTCTTAACGTGCTTAATTTGAGTTCGGGAATTTCTGATGAGAATCCTGTTGTGCAAGTGCAATACGCTGATGAAGGAAGTCTTGATCTTGCTTGGCTGAACCTCTCAGGACATGTCATTAATAATCAAACGATTAATACAAATCAGTGTACGCTCTTAAACACTCATGAAGAGTCAGTTGACGAAGGAGGATTTGCTAATTTTTCAACAAGCTCGTATGGCGCTACAAATTATTCATTCTTTGTTAATAGTATTGAGAATGCTGGTAGTGGTTCTGCAAGTGTTACTCTTACTCGTTTACTCTACGGCCGTGAGAGCACTATCGTTCTAGATGAAGGTGACTCTTTTAGCTACGAAGATATTTCGATAGCTATCGTTAATACCACTGTTGATGCAACAAACAGAACTTTTCTTTCTTTTGAAGACCTTGGTTATGAGGAGTTTGTTTGCAATATTAGTTACTCAAACCTCCAAGAAGGCGAATATAATGTTACCTTGAATGTTTCTGATACTGCTGGAAATCGTAATGTATCTGTATTTTCTTGGACTGTCGATGGATTCCGTCCAATCATTCAGAATCTCTCTGTTGAGAATCAGTTTATTATTCAAAATGGTGGTTCACCGTCTGATGTGAGTGTTGCTAGTGGTTCGTCTTTCTTTGTTAACTGGACGCTCAATGAGAGTAATATGAACGCTTCTCGTATTCAATTCGTTGATCGTGAAGAACAGGTTCGAGAAGGAACAATAAATAGTTCGTTGTTTTCTCTTCGTCCTGGTCATCATCTTGCTAAGTTTGAAGCCTGGGATGTTCTTGGAGAGTCACAAGCAACAACTCTTTATTTTGATCTTTTCTTAAATAGTATCACGAATGTTTCAAACATTAGTCAAGAATTGCAAGATGCTTCTACTGTTACCTTTCAGAATTTCAGCATTTTTCGCGATGGCGTTGATGTAACAAATAATGAATCAACAAGACTCAATGGTTCTATTAGGTTTGAAACAACTTTTAATATTTCTTCAACGAACGTTTCTGTAAACATCTCGGAATTTGATGGTACTCGATACAATGGGGAAGAAAACTTTTCTTTTGTAAGCAATCTTGTCAGTTCAAGTTTGACTGGTGTGAATCCTCAGTTCGGAGTAAAAGCTTTTGGATGGTATGATGAAGACGCGCCTTTGGAGAACGCTTCGTACTTTCGTGAGCGGTTCATTCCTTCAAACATCACGAGACCCTTTGTTAACTGGTCGGTTAATGTAACTGGAGAACCGTTTGTTGTTTTGATCGAGAACTTGGCTGAAGATAGGTATCACCTTCTTGAAGTATGTCCTCCTTCAAATGCAATTACTAGTTTTGATGATGCTTGTTACATCAATAACACAAATAGTTATACTATTCTCGCTCCTGACCTTACCGGTTTTGTTCTTGGTAATGATTCTGGAGCTCCTGTTATTAACACAACTTTTCCGCAAGGAACAAATGATTCGATTTTTAGTATTGAAGCTGCTGTTATTGAACCCTCGCCTGCTGCTAACTTTTGTGATTATACGATTCACAAGAATAATAGCGTATTTGCTTCTGGAAGCACCGCTCTCTCAGAGTTCGATTTAGTCGGTTCACAACGTATTCTCACACTTAACTTTACAGAATATGAAAATGAAAATTATAATTTCACCATTACTTGTGAAGATTCTCTTGGTAATAACGCAACTGTTATGGAGCCATTTACTCTTGCTGATAGTACAGGACCGACATTTATTGAAGTGAATGAAACCAATATTTTTACTGGCGAAGGAACTTTAGAAATTGCTGTTAATGAACCTTCGACTTTTACTGTTATTTTTGGTTCTGAAGAAGATGAACTGACAAAAAGCGAAGAAACAACAACGCTTTCAACAACTGCAAGTATTCGTCTTGACGATCTTGCTCAAGATGATAGCATCTTTTATCGTATTGAGGCATGTGATCTAAATAATGTTTGTTCTTTCTTCCCTTCCTCATCTGGTGTTGATTTCTTTCGTACAAAAGAAGCTCAATCTTCATCAGGTGGTGGAGGGGGGGGCGGAGGCGGAGGTAGTTTCGAAGGTACTATTAGTTCGTCACATTACCACGGTTGGAGCGTAATTCCTGTTGGACAATTAATTCATGAAATTAACAAAGATGATATTTCAGTAACAAAGATTTCACTAACTATTTTTGAAGAACAAGAAGATGGTTTTGTGAAAATTGATTCGTATAATGGAAAGCCTGCAAGCGTTCCTACTCTTGAAAAAACGACCTATGAGTATTTTCGTTTAACATATGATGGTCTTGTTGGTAATGAGTATGAGATTGAATTCAAAGTTTCAAATGATTATCTTGATGATTTTGAAGGAGAAACAGTTTATCTTTATCGTCTTGAAGATAATAATTGGCAAGAGTACGCTGTAAGAGAATTAAGGAGAGGGTCCGAATTCACAACCTATTCTGTTTCTCTTCCTGGTTTTAGTTACTTTGCTATTGGTCTTGAGCTTCCTG
>CAZDJS010000027.1:0-13470 GCA_964505795.1 uncultured Methanosarcinales archaeon | reverse complement strand
CCATTTTCTAAAAATCGTACTGGTTTTTTTTGAGTAATATCAAGTGTGGCCTTTAGTAATTGTGCTACAACAAGTGTTCCAAATACTGCAATAAAAGGTTTAAGAAAGTTTGTTGGGTCGAGTATGATTTCCATTATGGTATGCTCCTGAATCGTGTGCTAATCAAACCCCACTCTAGGAGAAGAAGCAACAAAATCATAGTCATGATTTCTGGAGCGAGTTCTCGTCGAATAAGCGATGTTTCACTTTCTCCAGTAATGCTCGTGTACGCTTCGAGAAGCTCTTCTTCTGTGACTGCTTGAATAAATCTTCCTCCTGTTTGGTTTGCTATGTATTCGAGATTCTGTTGATTATATACAGTACTAATATTATAATATTGTGGTAAATAACCTACAGGTCCTTGGTTTGAACCAATTCCTATTGTGTGAACAGTGATTCGATTTTCTTTTGCATAATTCACTCCTCGCTGAACGCTATTACTTATGAATGTTTCCAGAGTATTGCTACCATCAGTGACGAGTACAATCACTTTTCCTTTCTCTGAAGATAATAATAAATTTGTCGCAGTAATAAGCGCTCCTGGAATATCTGTTCCCCCTGCTTCTATAGGTTCGATATTCTCTATTGCTTGTTTTATTACGCTTTTTTCTTGAGTGAGAGGCTCTTCAACAATTGTTACACCGCTAAAGGTCACCAATCCATAAGATGATTGTCCTTCAATACTATCAAGCAACAATCCTGTATTTTTTTTTGCAGCTTCTATTCGTGAAGGTTGAATATCTTGAGCCAACATTGACGCACTCGTATCAATTGCAAAGACATAATCATTTTCGTTATTTTGTCCTTCATAATACAGCACTGTTTGACTCGCAGCTAAAATCGCAAAGAAAATAATAATACTGCGTACAAAAAGTATGGTGTAATTCTTTGTTATAAGCTTTGAACCTGTTATCCTTTTAAGGACTCGAAAGTTCGCAAAATGCATTGCTCGTCTTTTTGTGTGTCGCAACCAATAAAAATGAGAGAGCCAGAAGAGAGGAAGGGCGAAGACAAGCCAAAGTAAAGTCGGGTTTTCGAAAGTAATCTGTACCATTTTATGTTTTTAATTGTGCTGATCGTTTTTTGAAAAATTCAAGCAGAGGACCATAGAAGTCTTCATCAGTTCTCACTGAAATAAAACCACTATGAGCTTTTTCGAAGACACTACGCAAATAATTCAAGTCTTTTTTTGCTTCTTCTTCGTATAACTTACTATATTGTTTTGAATCTATGTATAATTTTTCGTTTGTGTAAGGATCTTGTATTAATAGTTGTGTTGCGTTTTTGGGAAATTCAAAATCTCTTGGATCTCTCAATACGATGCCAACAAGATCGTGTTTTTGTCCAATCATCTTTATGTAACGTTCCCATTTTTCTTCTAAACCTATAAAGTCACTAACAAGAATTACGAGAGCTTTTGATTTGAGAAATCCTTCTACTAACTTTAATGCCGCTTTCAAAGAAAAACCCCCACCATAATTTTTTGGTTTTTGTAACTCACTCGCCATCCGATAAATAACTTCTCTTCCTATACCTACTTGTACTTTTGCTGTAATATCATCGGTAAACATTGCAAAACCTACAGAATCCCCATTATCCATTATTGCTGCTGAGAGTAAAAAGACTAATTCAGCTCCTATTTCTGCTTTTGTTTTCTTGCCACTTGTAAAAAGCATACTATCACTCACATCTAGTATCAAAAAAATTGTGACGTTCTTATATTCCTCATATTCTCGTATGAGCGTATCTTTTGAACGTAAGGTAGCACCCCAATCAATCATGCTTGCATCATCACCGTAGGTATATTTTCGAAAGCCAGCAAACTCCATTCCTCTTCCTTTAATGAGTGTCGTCCAACTTCCTTCTAATACTCTGCTCAGAACTTTTCTTTTTGCTCGCATATCAATACTTTTTAATTGTGGCATTAAGTCAAGATCTAATTCTTTTACGTGCATCACTCACCTCTATAGTACTTGAAGCAAACCCTCTTATAAATCTTTGTCGAGATTTGTCGAGAAAAGTATTACAAAGTATGAAAAAAAAGAAACATTTAAATAAGAGAATCATCAAAAAACAACTATAGCAATTACAGGGATGAACCACGGCATCAGCAATACCCTTCGAAACATCATACAGAGACCTTGAGAGCCGGGCGAATCCAAAAAATTCTTCAAGACCACTTGTTCTTGTAGATGATACTCCTACATATGAGTGTCTTGACGACCCTTTTCTTGATGAAAAAGACAGATATTTTCTTTCAATGTGTTTAGCAAGAAGGTTTCCTGAAGAAGCAGCTGAAGACTTACGACTACACACAAAAGGCGTTCATGAAGGAAGATTTATTTATGCCATTGAATCAGGTCTTGCAGTATATGACGCTAAACTCAAAGGATTTGGTCCTCTTGGAGAGCAAGGATTTATCAATTGCGTAGGTATTTTTGATGAGTTCGACGCTGCGCATGCAGAAAATCAGCTATACGGAATAGATAATATGATCAGAGATTTTTATCAAGTTTGTAGAGAAAGAGAATGGACTTATCGATAATTTTTAAATAATCGGCACTTTTCCTAATAATTCTGTTATGATACTCTCTGTGCTTATTTCTTCTGCTTCTCCCTCAAAATTTAATATTATTCTGTGTCGTAAAACATTGCGAGTGACTTTTTTCACATCATCAGGAATAACATATCCTCTTCCTTCAACAAGAGCATGAGCTTTACTTGCGATATAAAGAGCAATACTACTCCGCGGACTTCCCCCAAAACCAATATACTTTCCTTTTTCGATACCATACTTTGAAGGATTTCTTGTCGCTTCCACTAAACGAACAATATATCTTTCGATTTTTGGAGAAAGATAAATTTCTTTTACAAACTTTTGTGCGTCAAGGATGTCAATTGGAGAAAGAACAGGCTCAACTTCATAATCAGAGAAATTGTGAATAGTAATGTTTGTGTTAAGAATTTGAATTTCTTCATCAAAACTTGGATAAACAATGAGAATTTTGTAAAGAAAACGATCAATCTGCGCTTCAGGCAATTTATACGTTCCTAATTGTTCAAGAGGGTTTTGTGTTGCCATAACAAAAAATGGACTCGGCAGTTGAAAAGTTTCTTTTCCAATAGTTGCTTGACGCTCCTGCATACTCTCAAGAAGAGAGGATTGTACTTTCGGAGGACTTCTATTAATCTCATCAGCAAGAACGAAATTGCTAAAAACAGGACCTTTTACAGTAAAGAAGCCTTTTCCTTCTTCGTAGGTCGTGATTCCAACAATATCTGTTGGAAGAAGATCTGGTGTGAACTGAATTCTTGAAAAGTGACATCCAGTGATTTTTGCAAGTGTTCGAATAACTAGTGTTTTTCCTACACCAGGAATTCCCTCAACAAGAACGTGACCATTTGCAAGTAATACTTCGATTAAGGAATTAATGACTTCATTCTGTCCAATGACAAGCTTTCCCATCTCTTTTCTGACGCGAGCAAATTTTTCAGCATAATAAACTATTCTTTTTTGAAATGATTCATCTTGAAGTTTTCTATAATCATCATTTTGAGAATTCTCTGAAGCTAATTTTTTTGGTGTCGCCTCAACTACTTTTTTTCCGTCAACAATCATAAAAAAATTAGAGCAGTGATTCTATAAAAAGTTTCTAGTCCCACTATGATGGAGTAATAAGCTTTATATACCGCTTTTGATACTTGCAAAGTATGGGAGAGGTGAGTCGCACTCAACAACTTCGTAAATTGAAGACGGAGATAACTAGAAAGATTTCTTTTCTCAAACATAAAGCAGTTCTTGATTATCGTGAAGTATATCAACTCATAAGAGAATTCTTTAAAGGATATTTAGACCAAGACTATGAATTCACTATTACTGAGCTTCGTGAACAGATGAAAAAAACATACATTCCCATTACTGCTCGAGAAGGAATTGAAAAATTACTCTTGCAAATTGAAGAAATGGAGTACACAAACTCCCAATACTCGAGAGAATCACTAGAAAAAATACTCAATGAGTTTCAAGAAGTGGTAAATACTCTTGTCAAAGTGATGATGAGGGAAAAGACAGTGTGGGAAAAAATCAAATCTTTTATTATAAAAGAAGAAGAGGAAGTTATTATCATCAGTGATTTGCCTGTTATCGAAAACGATACTGCAACGGGAACTCATATCAGAATCCTTCTTGAGAGATTATATTTATTTTTATCAAAAAGAAAAATGATTGCTGCAAAGAAGCAATATCTTGAATTACTAGACTATTATGAAGATGCACCTCAAGACATACGTAAAGAATTTTATCCTCTCATTAACGAAGCCTACGAGAAATTAAAAGAAGAGTGAGTTCTATTTGTAAAGAGAATCAAAAGTTGCATCAACTTCTGATTCTGCCCACTTGTTTTTGAGAAGTGCATTTCTAATTGCAAGATCATCATAACCTTCACTTCTTTTCTTCATAATATAATTGATGAGTGTTTGATTCTTAGAACTGCTCAGAGAAGGCGAAGAAGAAAAGTCCGAGGATGAAGTCTGCATTCCAAAAGCTTGTTTAAATCCATCCGTAAAACCTTCAACACTGCTCAGATCAAGACGTCCTTGATATGCCAAGTAGCCTGCAAGCCCCCCAGTAAGTAGAACGACAAAGAGCAAGGGAGCGAGCAACCACCAGAAAGTAAATCCAGAGTCTTGATCACTTGGTTGTTCTTCTACAGGATTTCTAGGATTTTGGTTTTCTACAGTTCTCGGTGGTTCTCTCAAGTTCTCTTGCCTGTTTGTTTCATCTGGTGGGGGATTTTGTGTTGTCGTTGTTTCTACACAACTTCCTGATACGCAAGTTCCACTCGTGCACGTTGCACCGTTATCAACTGTTCCGTCACAATCATTATCAAATCCGTTACACGCTTCTTTTGCTCCAGGAAAAATTGACGCTGAAGAATCATTACAGTCGTCATCATTATCAACATAGCCACTTGGGGAAGTAATTGCTTCTTGACTTTCTTGAGAGCCATAACCATCACCATCATTATCTTTATAGAAGGTTTGTTTAGGTTGTTCTTTGGTTATCTTCACTTCTGCTGTTGCATTCATTTCAGGGACGGTTTTTTGCTCTGCATAAGCGGTATAGGTCCCTTCTTGTTGTTGAGGAAGGTTTTGTTCAAATTCCCCTTTTTCATCAGTTTCTACTTCATAAGTTTTTGATTCAAACTCTATTGTTACGGTTTTATTTTTAAGAAAATCAGATCCGACAAGAACTGGGGTTTCATTATCTTGCACTGGTATTGCAAAAAGTTCTGGTTCTAAATAGTTAATTGTAATATTTATAGTTGGGTTTTCCTCAATTGATTCATGGTTGAGAGCAACAATTTCATATTCTCCTTGATCAACAGTTATAGGAATCTCATATTCTTCTATGAACTCTCCATTATCATTGACATCAGGAAAAATACTAGTTCCTAGAACGTTCACTTCTACATTGTCGGCTTCAGAACTAAAACCAAAACCTCTGAGTTCAATAATTTCTTGTAAAAAATATTCATCGCTATCTGTTTCTAGACGTAAATCACCCGAATCATCTTCAGAGTCACCACCTGAATCGTTCGGGTTGGGAAAACTACTCGTGTCAGGACTTGGCAAATCATCTGTTCCTGGTACTGCGAGAACAAGAGAAAAGAATAAAAAGAGGATAAATAAGAATATTGCTGTTTTTGTTTTATTCATATGTCATCTTACTCTCTGCTTGTGTAATGATAGTACATAATAAATGAAAGTGTTATGATTATGATAAAGGCAAGACAGGCATATAAAAGTATCTCTAAAGTAACTTCGTCAAGTGTGATAATACTTGAGAGAGAACCTGGACGTTCAGTATTTTGTGAAAGTGTACTCACAAGATATTTACACCCATTAATTGCTGCATCTACATAACGATTCGCTTCAGCAAAATTTCCTTGATTTAGCTCTTCTTGTGCTAAATTGAGGAGTTCGTTGAGTTCTTGACATTCTGAATTCTCGTTGAGTAGGTCTTTTGCAAAGGTAACTTTTATTTGTGCTCCGTCTCCATCGGATGTTTGCTCTAAACCATTGAGTAATACGAGTGCTGAATCACTAAATTCTGGTTCTTCTACATCTGCAGTAATTTCGATTTCGAAATTTTCTCCAATTCGATAATTTGAGACTATCAATCTGAATTCTCTTGTTTCATTTACGCTGAGACTTTCAATAATATTGCTGTTCAAATTTAATTCTACATCAGATGCGTTAGTATTTGCTGATAATTCAATGAAGTTCAATTCTTCTTTCCAAGTGTTTTTCACTTCAAATGGTACAACAACACTGTTATTCTCGTAAACTTCTATTAGTTTTGGTGCGAGTATATTGAGTGGTTCCGGACTTTCTTCTTCTGTTGTTATAGGAATGAATGAACTCCTACTTGAACTTCCTCCACCTCCCCCTGAGCTTGTTGTAACTGTTGGTTCTTCTTCAGAATCAGCAATAGTCGTAACCGTTATTGATACAGAGTTAGAAACCGCGTCAACACCTGCAGTGTCTGTTGCAGTAAATACTATCGAGCAAGTTCCTACGTTTCTTGGAGTTATGAGAAGATCATCACCAGAAGTATCAATGGTTGCTATTGAAAGTGCTCCTACAGTACATTCTTGTGATGTGAAGCTTAGCGTGTTTGTTTCGTTAAGGTTTAGTACTTGATCACCATTCGGATCATCGTCTGGGTCGTAAAATCGTTGAGTGTCTAAATAGTTTGTAAAATAATTTCCGAAGTTTTCTGTGCTGTTGATAATGAGTGGTTCTGTAAGATTATTGAGAAGCACTGGAGGTCTGTTAATATCAGTAATGTTCAAATTCCAAGTGAAATTTGCTTGTTCGAGTGTAGTATCATTAATAATAAGTTCGAGAGTATGTTCTCCACTACTAAAGAAATTAAAGTTTCTTGTATAATTCCATGTTGAAGCGACTAATTCCCCATCATAATACCAATTTGTTAGTAACTCGTCATCTGGCGTAATATCATCCTCAGTTATGTGTGCGAAAAGAAAACTTGAATTCTCACTAATTACAAGAGTTGTTTCACTGCCTTGAGGAGTTAGGTTAAATGATTCTACAGGTGTATTTCCTGCACTGCTATTCCCCCAAGGTTGTATTGCAAGGATTGTCGGAGGGTTCGTTTTTGGTAGTATTTGAAAAGAAAATACTCTGCTATCTTGTCTTCCTGTAGTATCATTTGCAGTCACATTAATAGTGTAATTACCGACTTGACTAGCGTTTGGTGTGAAACTCAATAATGCTGAACTTCTGTTGTTGGTTTCGGATACTGCTCCTATAGTAAGAAAAGAAATGTTTGTTGAGAAAGTAATCGAATCGTTTAACAAAATATCATTGTCTTCTGCTTGTAGTTCAAAGTTGAAAGGAAAGGTTTCTACTATTGTTTTGTCACTAAAATTAAATCTTGTAAAGAGAGGCGGAGTAGGAACGTCAATAATTTCTAGATCAAAGGTATTCTGATTTATTGCACCTCTCGTGTCTCTGACAGTTACATTTATTGTGTAGTTTCCTATTTCTAATTGTTGTGGTGTGAAGTTTACCACTCCTGTTGTCACATTATACGCGAAGCTGTCTATATTCGATTCGAGAGTGAATTGGGCGATAAAATCTCCAAGGTCGGCATCAAAAGCGTAGGTACTCACGTTATAAAAACAAGTACTTCCTTCAGAACAAGTTTCTGCAGGCAGCGGTGTTTGAGTAAATTGTGGTATTGTGTTTTCATCAATTAGCAATTCTATTGTTCTTGACGAACTCTCTGATTGATTGTCTGATATAGTGATATTTATTGAATAACTTCCTACTTGTGAGCTGTTTGGAGTAAAAGATATAATTCCATCATTGTCAATGTCAAAGAGAGTAGTATTGTCTGTGAATATTGTCGTATCACCAAATGGTTCATCTGGATCTGTTCCATTTACTCTAAAAACAAAAGGCGAATTAACAAAGGCTATGAGGTTTGAAGCGTTTGTATTTTCTTGTGTGTTTATTTCATAATTGCTAATTTCTGATATTGTTGGCGGATCATTAACATTAATGACAGTAAATTCTAAATCAGTTTCATCTGTAAGTCCTTCTTTGTCTGTGACTGTTATTGTAACAGTATAATTTCCTACTTCGTCATTTGTTGCAGTAAAGTTTATTGTAGCTGTGGTGTTCCCTGTTATGTTATTGAATGCTTGAGTTGTTGTTGTAACAAAGTTTGGAACTCCTGCATTATCTTGGAATAAATGAGATTCATCAGCATCTTCATCAATTGCAGTAATATTAAGTTCTATTGAATCGCCTTGCGTAAGAACATATGGTCCTGAAGGAATTACTGATTGTATTTCTGGTGCTCTACCCACTGGTGTTATATTGAGTAAGAAGGAGTTAAGCGTGCTTGCTCCTAACGAATCTGTCGTATTAATCGTAATACTCCATCCTGATTGGTTTACGTCATTAAAATCAAAAGAAGAAGCATCATACGTTAATCTTCCTGTGAAGTTATCAATTCTTGTTAAAGAAATAGAAGTGAGTTCTGAAGGTACAGTCTCTAAACTTATGTTCAAAGGAGTGTTATTTTCTTCGTCTGAGAGAGGAAAATCATATACGAGTGTTTCATTAACTGGCGTTTCTTGATTTTCAAGAATTGCAAAAGGAGCGTCATTGACTGGAGTTACAGTAAATGAGATTGTACGACTTGAAGATTTTGCAAATAAACTATCATCGTCGTCAACCCAAAATACGATGTCATTAAGAGTGTTGCTTCCGTTATGATTTTCTTCTAGTGGTGTACAACTTGCAATTCCTTGGCTCGAATCAATCATTGTACAAAAGCCTTGTGTTGCTGGTTTGAAATAATATGTTAAGGTATCCTCATCAACGTCACTTGCTGTTACGTTAAAAGTGTATGTTTGATCTTCTGCTACTGTGTAGGCTGTTCCTATGTCAGTATCAAAACTATCGAATATAACTGGGGTTTCTGGAGCACTGTTTTGAATGGTTATTGTTGTATTTTGTTCTTGAGTAGCAGTCCCGTTACTTATTCTGACGCTACAAATCCACTCTTCATTTTTTGTCGTGTTTCCTTGTAGTACTGTGAAGCTCGTGTTTAAGGGAGCTCCTGTTTCTTCTTGAGTGAACAAAGGGATGCCTTCTTGATAAATTGTTATGTTTTGACTTATAGTGTCTCCTGACAGTTGCCAAGCACAAACAAGGTTTTCATCTGTAAAAACAGGCAAGCCTGTGTTTATTTGTGGTCCACTAAGAAATGAGAGAGCAAAAAGAAGAGGTATTGTAAAGAGTATTGCAATCGTAATTCCGAGAATGCGAGGAGTTTTCATTTTCTCCCACCTTTCTTCATTTTCGGATTTCCCGTTTCTTCTTCTATAGAATTAAGTATGAATTCTTTGAGCGTCTTGTCTTCAAGAAGTGCTTTGAGCTTTATTTTTTTGTGTAATTCTTCAGAAATCGCGACATTAATATTGACCATTATTTCGCCCTCTTTTCGAGGAGTTCTATAAAGAATTCTTTGAGCGCTTTATCTTCCATGAGCGCTTTGAGTTTGAGTTGTTTGTGCAACTCTTCTGGTAACTCCATGTTAATATTGGGCATCGTTATCACTTAGTTAGCTAACTTATGTAACTTAGTTAAATTACTTTAAAAAGGTTTTGCTTTCACAAATAGAAACTAAGATCACTCTGCTCTTTCAAAAGCATACTTGAAAGTCTCAAAAACGTGACGCGTTTCATCATACATAATTTCTTGATCTTCTTGGGGGAGATCCTCATACGTTCCCAGCAATTTCTCGTACTCGAGCTTCGCAAATTCATATTGTTCAAACTGTAAAGCCCTGAAAATACTCACTATTCTGATAAAAGATTCTTCTAAATAACTCTTCGTTTCATCAAGAGCAAGATGCAGCATTGGTCTTTCGAGTTCAGAAGGGTCTCCTTGTGAAAGTTCAGCTACAATAAGACGCATTTCCTCGCTAATTGAATAAAAATACGCCTGATTATATTCAAGAGCAGTTCCCTCTATACTATAAATAGTACTATAAAAATTAAGAAGAAGAGGAGCCACTTTGATGTTCTTGAGTGCTTCTTCGAGTTCTTCTTTTTCAAACTCTTCAGGAAGTTTTGCAATTGTTGCAAGAAGCATTCTTCCTTGAGCTGCAAGATGAGAATAAGATTTCTTCTTTTCAGCAGTGCTTATTTTTTCCAGTAATAAAGCTCTCTCTTCTCTTGTAAGAAGAATTTCTTTCGCTGAGTGTTTACTTAAAAATAAATCTATTCTTGAGAGAAACTTCATTAGTTCCTCGTGATATAAACGTAAAAAGCCACTCACAACGAGTAAAGAAGTGAGTAGAGTAAATAAGATCCACATGTTGAATCGTTCAGGTGTTATCAAAGAAGGCGTTTCAATGACTGGACACGCAGAGCAAGAACCACCACAATCAACTCCTGTTTCATCACCATTTTTTATTCCGTCATTACAAGTTGGTATATACAAGCATTCTTGCATCGTGTGCGGTTTGAAAAGTTCACTCGTGCATGAATTGAGGTCTTCGCATTCTCTTGTTTGTGTCCCATTTGGTTGGCAATTAGTCCATTCGCTACAAAGCCAGTTTTCTTCACAAACAGGTGTTGGTCCTTGATAATCACATTCTCGTTTGAAAAATTTTGGGTCTTCGCAACCTCCTAAATCAAAACAGTGTTGCCATTGGAATCCTGTTGGTAAACAGGCGAACCATTCCATACATTTCCATTCAGAACGACAAAGTCCGCCAAGGCCACCACCGCCACCACCGCCTCCGCCACCGCCGCCACCAGCATTGGCTACGGACGTTTCTTCATCGGGGCATTGAACGCTAAGTTTGACAAGATTACTTTCTGCTGAAGCATTAAAGGGGTCTGTTGCAAAGAACTTGATAAAAACTTCTTCTGGTTCACATTCTGTTGCTGTGACTCGAACACCTATTCCATCTATAAGCGAAACAGAGAAAGGAAAATCTGGAATAGTAAAATTGAACGTCATTTCATCGCCGTCAGGATCTTCGAAGTACTCAGTTAAAGAAAAAGGGTTTACCACAGTATTTACTGCTAACTCAATATCGGGGATGGGTTCTATAAGTACAGGAGGGTCGTTAATGTTTATTATTTCAAAATCAAAGCTTTCGTTTGCTTTACTATTGAGACATCCCGAGCCGTCATCAACAGTAAATACAACAGTATGTTCACCTACAAAGTCATTTCCAGGTGTGAAATTAATAAATCCATCTTCAGGAATAGTGAATACTTCTGCTGCCGACCAGTTTCCTGAAAAAGTCCAATTCTGTCCAAGATTTATATCAACATAACTGAGCTGACAAGTGTAAGGCGACCCTTCGCTTATCGCTGCATTACAAGGAACAATAATATTTGGCGGTGCATTAATACAAACGCTCACATTACCGCTTGATGCTTTCGCCGTTGGAAGAGTAAGTACATCGACAGAAGAGATAATATAAAACGTAGCAAATAAATTAATAAGAACTGTTAAAAATACTGTAAATAAGAGGAGTTTTCTTTCCATCACCAACCACTACTACTTTTTGAAGCTACTTCGTATTTAAACCTTGCGTGGTAGGAAAGTTTCCACATAACTATTTATCGAGCAAATATTTCTACATGTGCAGTTCCATTATACTCTCCAAGAGTCATATTTGCAGGAACTGAAAGCGTAAACGTCACATTCTGCGTCTCACCAGCAAAGATATCACCTTGCCAAGGGTTTATAGAAATATATTCTGCAACAGGTCCTCTGAGATAAACTCGATAGCTAATATCATTTTCGTGTGAAATCAGAATTCTTCTGGTGGAGCCCCCATTTTGTGTTACGTGTCCAAAATGCAAAAACCTATCTTCTTTGAGTAAACCGACCTTTCCTTCAACTACTTTAAAGGTCACTGGTATTTCTCGAGTGTCAATTGGAGAATAAGATGTTATAATGAGAAACATTCCTAAGAATCCAATAATTACTGCTCCGATAGCTAGCCAAGTATAATGAACATCTTTCATTTTTTCTTCCTTAAGAGCAAGACTACATTTACCATTATAAGTAAGAAGAGTATAAGGTAAAGTCCTGTTATTTGATTAAGTTCAAAGACAAATCCTGGTGTTTCGTTTTTTGGTTCTGGTCTTTGTGTTACATTCACTGTTGCAGGAAATTCACGAACACCACCAGACTCGTAGAGAACGCTAATAGTAGCATTAACAAGCCCTTCATAGGTCACATCGCGAAGATCAATGAATGTCGATGACTCCTCTGAACCAAACGGAGGCAAATCTACACTCGCAGTTGTTTCACTTTCGTTAAGCAGTTCTACACGTCCTCGAACGTTTGTGATTTGTTCGTTCCATCGACTTGCCATCCTAACAGTGAAACGATTTGCTTCCCCAATATAAATTTCTTTTGTGTAAGATTGTAATTCTATATCAAAAGTTCCTACTTTGAACTCTGTTGTTAAGCTAAGATTTTCTTGTGCTCCAACAAAATCTGCTCTGGCCGTGTAAGTTCCTGGTTCAAGTTCAAATGTTTTTATCTCTTGCTGGAATTTTTTTTGTTCCTTGCTTGCTAACGAGAACAAATCTGTTTGTGTTTCTAAAACGACTTCACCAGAAGGATTAATAAGAGTAATATCAGCGTAAGTATTCGTTGTGACCTCAGACCAGCTCGTTAAATCAAACTCAGCAGTCGTGTTTCCTCCTTCTGCAACATCAGGAACTTTGAATTGTGCTTCAAGATATGGCGATGCGAATAAAGAAATAATCGTAATTCTTCCTCCAACTCTTGCAACTCCTCCTACTTGTACTCCTTCTGGACGTGCTTCCTCAACAAAGAGCATGAGTTCGTGATGTCCTGGTTCAAGTTCAGCTGGAAGGTCAAGTGTGAACGTTACGTCTCTTGGTCCACCGTTTGGATCATTATCATAGAGAGTGCCATATTCTTCTAAATCCCCGCCGAGATAAACGTCAAGTGATGATGCACGGTGCACTTTCCAGGTCCATTCATAACTTTTTTCCGGCTCAAAATAAAAGGTTCTTGCTTCGGCTGAAGGTAAAAAAATTCCTGCTCCAGCTGAAGCAAAAGGAGCAACTAGTAAACTAATAAAAAGTAAGAATACAAAAAAATTTGCTGGTTTCATGATGCTGTTGCAGTCACTGTTGCTGTTCGTGAACCAGTTAGAGCGTCTTGTGGAACACCAACCCTAATATGAACATTGAGTTCGTCACTTCCTGCAGCAAAGGTAAAACTACCAGCATCACAAGCAGGATTTACGCTCGTATCGATTGTGGTAAACGCTGTTGGTGTCAGACCTGCACTGCAAGCGTCTGTTTCTGCATTTTCTACGGC
>CAZDJS010000026.1:0-13748 GCA_964505795.1 uncultured Methanosarcinales archaeon | reverse complement strand
ACTTAGTATTACTTGGTATTATGAATACTATTAGTTTGAAACTCGAAGATAACATCTTATCAGCTATGGATAAGTCAATTAAAAATAATAATTATAGTACGAGAACTGAGTTTGTGAGAGAAGCTATTCGTGATAAGCTTGACTTATTATCTCGTCAAGAGCTTATGCAAATGGTTCTTGCAACAAAAGGCACTGCTAAAAGACACATCTCTGATGAGGAATTAAAAAGAATTCGAGAGCAGGTTTTTGAAGAACTCTGTTAAGGTCTTATTATTGTTATGAAATCAGAGAAGTGTTTGAAATCACGAATGTTTTGTGTTACTACTATGCTCTTATGGTCTCGAGCAAGTATTGCGTGCAAACAATCAGCCACTCCGACTTCTTTTTCTGTGCTTATTTTTTGCGCTTCTTCTTTTTGTTCTGTTGTAGCAATAACTTTTCTAAGACAACAAGCTGCTCTAAGAATATGAAAAAGGAGTTCTGAGTTATCTGTGTGTTTTAGTTCATGCAATAAATGATCTGAAATGATAATTATGTGTTTTTCTTGTATTACTTTAGTGAAAAAAGCGGTTGCAAACTCCCCTAAAGGATAACCATCTAAACCCACTCTCTCTTCAAAATGATCTCTATACACACAAGTATCAACATAATAACGCGTCATAAAATAACAAAAACAATCATTCTTAAGAAAACTTTAGTCATAAATTTCGGAAAGTTTCCTACTAGCACTAGTCAAGCACGCTTAGTGTTTAAAAAGAATAATGCATTTCTGAATGGTGGTTGGTTGAATGCCTGTATTTTAACAAAAAACAATTGTTAAGCAATCTTAACAGCTGTTAATTTATTTTAACAACTTTTATATATTACAAAACACTCCTGAGTAAGTATGATACTCATACTTGAACAACTCCAACCATTTTTTGAAGATAATTACCAAAAAATACACGTGCGAGAATACGCACAATTAACAAATACTTCGCCACCAACCGCTTCAAAAACACTCCAAGAACTACACAAACAAGGACTACTAAAAAGATTGGTAGACAAACAACAACACCTCTACTCAGCAAATAGGGACTCACTCTTTAAAGACTTACAAAGAATATACTATAAACAACAACTACAAACAATAATACAAACAATTCAAGAAGAAACACACAACCCAACAATTGTTTTGTTTGGATCATTAGCTCAAGCAGAAACAAACAAACAATCAGATGTTGACCTAGCAGTATTTACTCCAACAAAAAAACCCTTACAACTTCAACACAAAACAAGAACAATACAAGTGTTTCAACATAAATCAATAGATGAATTGCCTCAAGAACTACAAAAAAACATACTTAATGGCTTTCAAATAGCAGGATATTGGTAAAACACTATGGATTGGCAAGAATGCATACAAAAAAACATTGTAAAAGAAGTTAGTTCAAACAAAGCAAAAATTCAATCAATAAGAGAAATAGCTTCTCTTAAAATACTCTCAGCAAACACATTACCAAAAGAACACTATATTAGTATTATTACACTACTCTATGACGCTTTACGAGAAACACTAGAAGCAAAAGCCTTAGAAGAAGGATACAAGGTATACAATCATGAATGCTACGCTGCTTTCTTACAAGAAATACTCAAAAAAACAAGAGAAGCACAAGAGTTTGACGTAATAAGAAAAGTACGTAATGGAATAAACTATTACGGAAAAAAAGTAGCACCAGAAGAAGCAGAAGATATCATACAAACAATAAAAAAACTCATAGAAGAATTCAAATAACAATCATTCTTAAGAAAAGTCAGTAACAAAACCCGTAAATTTTCCAGTCTCACTGAATTCATCCGTAATACTTTTAAAATACCTTTTATTTAGACTTACTATGGTAGATGCAAAATATATTATGATTATGCTTGTCGTTTTTGTAGCGGCATGTACTGGAGCACCAACGGAGCCAACTACACCAACAGAGCCAACTACACCAACCGCACAAGGCGCAACTGTCAATGGAGAAGTAATTACTCCTCAAGAAGTTCAAGCTGTGCAACAATCATTAGCACAGCAAGGTCAACAATTAACGAATGAGCAAGTTCTTGACGAGCTTATTGCTCAGCGATTAATTATCCAAGCAGCGAGCGAATACACTGTTTCTGATGAAGAAGCCGAAGCTGATATTATTGCTCAGCTTGAAGCGCAAGGAGCTACGCTAGAAGAATACAAAGCACAACTTCAAGAGCGAGGCATCACTTATGAGAGTCAATTGGCTTCTTTGAAGCAAGATTTGGCTGTGCAACAGTTTCTTCAAGATAACATTGAGGTGACTGTTACTGATGCTGAAGTTGAATCGTTATACGCTGAGTATAATGAGCAAGTTCCTGATGATAACAGAACTCTTGAGGAGTTAGAGCCTCAGATTCGACTTACGCTTGAGCAACAAAAAGTTCAAGCAGCGCTTCCGGGTCTTGTCCAAGAATTACGCGCACAAGCGACTATTGAGTAAGTCGTTGAGTGTACCAGTCAAGCTCGTCTAAAAACTGAGTAACTCTTTTTTCATTTTTTTCTTCTAACAAAGTCCCGTCTTCTTCAAAACTATTCTGAACTCCTGAAACTGCAAACATAGTTGGGCAGGTAATAAGACCTAATCCTCCAAGTATTGCCCGAAGGTGTGGTGCCATGCGAACGCCGCCAAAAGGACCTGCACTATAAGAGACAATACCTGCACACTTATGTGTATACTCGCTTTGAAAATGATCGAGAATGTTCTTAAGAGCAGGTGGAACTGAATGATTGTATTCTGCTGAGACTATTACAAAACCGTTTGCTGAATCAAACACGTCATGAATCTCTTGTAAGGTAGCAGGAGCTTCTTCAAACTCCTTATACATTTTATCAAGAAGCGGTAGTTGTTTTTCTTTCGGATCAACTAATGTTACTTCATGCCCTCTTTCTTCGAGCTTGTGACAAAGCCACCGCGCAAGGCCAATTCCTTTTCTTGCTTCTCTTACTGAACCATAAACTATTGCATATTTCATGTTCTCACCAATCGCATTTTTTCTGCACTCGCTGTAATTACTATTTCATCACCCGGCTCGAGCGTTTCGATAAGGGTGTCATTATCAACGGCAAAGTCCGCGGTCATACGAAGAATCTTCACGCGAATCGTCTTGTCACGGCTTGTTTTAATACCTCGTTGCTCAATAGAGCAATTGTTGAGTGCAATACCAACGCCTTCAGAAAAGCTCGTTTTAGTAATGCTCTTATAGTATGCTCGTGAACCAAAGGCAGTAGCGACAACAACACCATCCCCGATCATCCTCTCAGAAAGAGCGATTTCATCATCAATAGTAATTTGAAAACGCAAAGCCTGAAAGAGGAGTTGATTACGAATCATAAAATCATTCGTGCAGACGTACTCGCCCATTTTCTTCTTGCCTCGCATCCACTCTGCACGTAATTTTGCGTGTTCCTCAAGAGCATAGGCTCCTCGCTCAATTGTCGCGAGAATCTCATCTTCGGGCGTGTCGTAGCCATTACAATTATTGCAGACTTCAGAATTTTTCAAAGGAAGTTTAGGAATTCCAGGGAATTTTCTCTCAGCAAAAAGAATAGTACCATCACCACCCATACAAATAACCATATCAGGATTTTTTGCAAGTTTGTGTTTTCGCCTCTTTACCAAAGTCTCGAGACGTGTTTGATCGTTTTTTTCTCGAGCAACTACTGCAAACTTCATAGCACAATATTCTTTTCTCGACTTTAAAACTCTTGCGAAGCTAATCAAGAATCCATCACATTTATAAACAAAACTATGTTCTTAAGCATATGGGACGTATTAAAACGCAACAAATCAAAAGCGCTGGAAACGAGCTCTTTGAAAGGTATGAAGAAAAATTCACACCAAATTTCGAAGAAAACAAAGTAGCTGTGTCTCAAGTTGCTGAAATTTATAGTAAAAAAATTAGAAACATACTTGCAGGCTATCTCACTAAAAAAGCAAAAAGCAAGGCGTAGGTAATTTTATGGATAACGCCATATTTATAGGGAATAAGCCTTTTATGAACTATGTTACTTCTGTTGTTATTCAATTCACCACACAGAATTCTGAGGAAGTTATCGTCAAAGCTCGAGGAAAATTCATTTCTCGTGCAGTCGATGTTGTAGAAGTAGCAAGAAATCGCTTCTTACAAGACCAAGTCGAAATCAAAGACATTCTTATTAGTTCTGAAGAATTCACCAATACTGAAGGAAAAGAAGTCAGAGTCTCAACAATTGAGCTTATCTTAAAGAAAGTGAATTGATTTATAAACTTCTTTTCTCTTCTTCTTAGTTATGAAACGGTGGGTTGATGTTAAAGCGGCGCTAAAAGCTTGGAAAAAAGTTCTCAAACCAAAAGTACTTCTCACGACAACTCTGCTTTTCATACTCGTTTTGCTTCTTTTTTTTCTTTTCAAACTATTTCTTACAGTAAGCGCAGACATCACTCTTTTAGCTCTTCCAAGCGATATATACACGAAAGAAGAAAATATCTCAGTACAAATATCAGTAAATAATTATCTTTTGTGCGAATCAACATGCATTGCCTCTCTCGAACAAGAAAGAACGTATGCTGTGCAAAACACAACTTTACGTAATAACGACTATAATTTCTCTTTTTCAATTCCTCCTCATCCTTACGGAGAGGGAAAAGAAGCCTACACTATTATTGTTGAGTGTAAAAACTCAGGAATTACTTTTTGTGATCGTTCACAAGTAAAAGAAAGCGTTTTTGTTGTGCAAAAATATGATTTGCCAGAGGACGCTCAAGAAGAAAAAAAACGATTCTTTGATGATTTTGCAGCCTTTCTTGAAGTTATGAAACAAATACCCTTAGGTTATGAGCAAGCACTCTTTGAAAAAATAGGATTCTATGCTCAAAGAGTCTCAGATGATGCTTCTCTTTACACAAGTCTCGCAGAACAAGCACGTTTCCTCAAAGAACAACAACGACAATGGCAATACCCTCAAGTACCGCTAGCTGAAGCGCAAATATTGCAAAATAACGTGAACGAAACGATACGACTTCTTGAAGAAGCAATACTACAAGAAAATACGAGAAGACAAGAGATTCTCAACCTCACAATCGACCCGAGAGTGGCCTATGTTCTCAATCAAACAACACTTGCTCAAGACTGGAACAATTTCCAAAAACGATACGAAAAAGGAACTGCAACAAACGCGACGCTCTTTTACGAAGTCTTTGAGCAAGAAGCAGAAGAGAGAATACTAATAAGTGTAAATGATACTTTAACAAATACGACAAACAACACTCTGACAAACACTACAATTAACACTTCAAACAGCACTTTTGATGAACTATTCACACTTCTTTGCAATAATTGCAGCCTGCCGATAATACAAGAACCAAACCTTACACTCATTGAACTACCGCCAAAAGTAACAAATACTTTTGACACTAGCTACGAACAAGCACAACCTCAATGCCCACAGTGTCAAGAAGGAAATCCCGTACTTTTCTTACACGGCCATAATATGAACGCAAGAAACAGCCCCGAATGGCAGTTAGGAACGTTCACAGATACAGTGCAATATCTCGCCGACCAAGACATTTTTCTTGATGGTGGCGTATTAACACCCTACTCTGCAACAAACCCTACCCCGAGAAACGCGTGGGAGGGACTGCGAGTCGGAGTAAGAGGAACGTATTATTATGACAGTTATTTTGAAGATGGTAATTACATCTTATCAAATGAGCAAAGCGAGAGTATTGACACCTATGCTATACGAACGCGAGAACTCATAAACACGCTGAGAGAACGAACAGGAGAACAACAAATAACCGTAGTAGCACATAGTATGGGAGGGCTCGTCGTGAGACGATACACGCAACTCTTTGGCGACGAAGACATAGAGCTTGTTATGATAGCAACACCAAATAAGGGAATAGTGGGCAATGTCGCGAGCCTGTGCGGAGTTTTTGGTTCAGACAAAGAATGTGAAGAAATGCAGCAAGGTTCAGCAATGCTCGCACGAATTAACGATCCCGACCAGCCGAACATCAATAAAACAGTAATAGCAGGAGTTGGTTGTGAAACGCAAGGACGCGATGGTGATGGCATAGCACAAAAAGACAATGTCATCCTAGAAAACGCCCAGAACTACGAAATACAAGGAAGTTGTGATGAAACAATACTGCACAGCGACATCGTCAAACACCCAGAAACCTTAGCGCTACTTGAAGAGATTCTCAAATAAATCCAAAAATTTATATATTCAGTAAGATTAATCTTACATATGGATTTTACTATGACGAAAATGAGCTCTAAAGGACAAGTTGTGATACCCTCAGAAATAAGAACTGGAATTTGCGAAGGGGAGAAGCTTATCGTTATACGAAATCACGATCAAATAATTATAAAACAAGCAAGTAAACTGGATGCTAATTTTCGAGAAGAGTTGGCGTTTGCAGAGAAAACTGAATCTGCTTGGAAGCGAATAAAAGAAGAAAAAGGGGTGGAGTTTGACGACTTTATAGATGAGATGAAACAGTGGTAAAAGTTATTTTCGACCCTCTTTTTAAGAAAGACTTCAAAAAAATCAAGAATAAAAACGTGAAAGAAAAAATAATCAAACAAGTAGCAAAACTCAAAGAAAATCCTACTATTGGAAAACCAATGATGTATTCTCGTAAAGGAACAAGAGAATTATACATTTCTCCCTTTCGGCTATCATATTATTACCAGAAAAATAATATCTACTTACTTGCACTCTATCACAAAGATCAACAATGATAAGTTTTAAAAGGGGTTTTCTTATTCTTCAACTACATGGGCCTAAGTTCGAGCATAGCTCTCTCAAGGTCCCTTCAACTCTGTTTCATGGGCCTGTCCTCAAGCTTGTTGCTTTCGGGAGGCCCCTTCAACTCTGTTTCATGGGCCTATGGCGCAGTCTGGATAGCGCGTTCGGCTTCGGTACAGTCAATGACTGTGAAGTGACCGAAAGGTCGGGGGTTCGAATCCTCCTAGGCTCATATTATATTCATGTCTAAACGACAGGGAACAACTTAGAGTTCTTAGATATTCTTTCTTTAAATTTAAGAGAATATGATTTGACCGGAAATTATTGACTGAATATTTGACAAGAAAAGCTTGTTTTCTCCCCGGAATATTTTCGGTTTTTAAACAGCAAATTTATAAAAAAATTACTGTTACTCTAATTTAATGATAAAAATAGCAATTGTAGGTGTAGGTAATTGTGCTAGTAGTTTAGTTCAGTCTATTTCGGCAGTTCATTCAGGTAATATTGTTGGCCTTAATTTTGAGAAGATAGGACCTTATTCAGTGGGTGATATTGAAATTGTCGCTGCTTTTGATGTAGATGCACGAAAAGTAGGAAAAGACGTGAGTCAAGCAATCTTCGCCGAACCTAACAATACTTTGAAATTTGCTGATGTTGAAGCTATCGGTGTGACTGTTTCTCGTGGTCCTACTCTTGATGGGGTTGCTAACCATATGAAATCTGAAAGAGCATTCATTGAGAGTGAAGCTAAAGTTTGCGATGTAGCACAAGTTTTGAAAGATTCTGACGCAGATTTTTGTATTAATTATTTACCTGTCGGAAGTGAGGAAGCCACTAGATGTTACGCTGAACATTGTTTAAAAGCAGGTGTGAGTTTTATCAATGCCATTCCTGTTTTTATCTGTTCTAAAGGTGATTTTGCGGATAAGTGTGTTAAGAATAATTTAGTATGTGTTGGAGATGATATCAAATCACAACTAGGTGCTACTATTTTACATAGGAGAATTGTTGATTTGATGAAGCGTCGTGGTGTATTTATTGATAGAACATATCAATTAAATGTTGGTGGAAACACAGATTTCAGAAATATGCTTGACCGCAATAGGTTGGATTCCAAAAAAGTTAGTAAAACTCAATCGGTAACTACACAATTAGGAAATCCTCTACCTTCCGATGATGTTCACATAGGTCCAAGTGATTATGTTCCTTGGTTAAAAGATAATAAGGTTGCGTATATTCGGGTTGAAGGTCGTTTATTAGGTGGTGCTCCCATAGATATTGAAGTTCGTCTTTCTGTGGAAGACAGTCCAAATAGTGCTGGAATAATGGTTGACACTATTCGTTTAGCAAAACTTGAACTAGACAGAGGGAAAAAAGGTTATTTATCAGTTATTTCTTCATGGGGCTTCAAAAGTCCAAAGAATCAGCCGTCAGATGATGAGGCATACAATGATATTTTAGACCTTATTACGGAGGAGTAATATGACTCAGAATGTGTTAATAGCAAATCCACCTATGGGTATTTACAAGGGAAATCTTAATTTAGGTCAAACTATGTATCATGTGTGGTTGGATTTTATTCATCGGACTGAGGCGCATACAGCTAAAAATGTATTCACTCCACGCCGTTCACTAAATGTTTTTGGTAGAAAAGCGGAACAATCCAGTGAATCTCCCTCAAAATTTGCGCATCGGACACTAAAACGCTTTCTTGAGGATGATACTTTAGATAATCTTATGCTTTCATCCTCTGGTGTACATAAAGATTCAGATCCTTTGTCAATTCAAGCATTTTATAATCAGGTTGAATTGATGGATAATTCTTCCTATCTCTTGCAAAGGGGATCTGACATCTTCTTAGATGTTCCAAAAATCCTCCGAGAGAGAAATATTGTCGATGCTGTGAATGATATAGATTGTTTTCCAAGCAGTCAGAAGAAAGAATTGTTAGATTTAGCTTTAGGTGCGACTTCCGAACCTCTTAAGATAACTAATACAACAGCTTATAGTTTGGAATCTTCTGCCGACAATAATTTTTCACCTTCTTTTATTGTGGCGAATAGTTGGGGGCGATACATAAGTGATCGAATCATTTTGCCAATGTCTTACAATGTATTAGCTAAGTATGGTTTACTTAATGTGTTGTGCTCTGTTGCTACGAATAATCAAACACCTCAAGAAATAGTTGTCTATCCTAGGGTGGAGACAGATGAATGGTCTCCAGAAATGAAGAATTTGTTAGACGATTCTATTGGCGCAGATATTTTTCGTTATGTTGCAGCTAAGTGTCATTCTACAACTCGAAAAAGTCTGAGTTTCAATCCTGCTACATTAAAAGGTGGTCGAAAAATGGTCCAACTAACAGGTAATCTGGGCGCTTGTTTAGATTATGAGCTGGTTGATGATGATGAAGTTTCAGCGAAGGTTAATGAATATTTACAGAAAAAACAATTTGCAGCCGGAATTGAATTAGCTGAAGTTCGATTACGTGAAATTAGTAAAAAGATTAACTATTTTAAGAAAGAAGGAGTTTTTGAAAAGCGAAAAAATGAATTGTCCAGAGCTTTTTCAAGTATACTTAATCCACTAAGTGTTTATACTCCTACTATTGTTGAGAGGATAGTTTATGAAACTTAAGGATCGAAATTACATTCTTGATTCCGAAGGTAATATTTTGAGGGTTGTAGGTGATGTTCACAGTTCTTTTGTAACTGCTTATGTGAAATACTATCCATTGGATGAAGGTATGAAGGTTTTTGATGGAAAAAATTACATGACTAATACGCAAGTTTTCAAAAGTTATGATTTGTTGGCAAGCCAGCCTTCAGCTATACAGTTTAACGAAGTGTACGGCTGTGTTGTGACAGGGAGTCAAAAAGAGAATATAATCAGAGTTTTTGATGCCAGAGATAAGTTAATAGAAATATTCCACGATAGGACTTATGATGCCCATCCTATAGGGAAAAAATTGCGAAGAATTCTTTCTATACTTAGTGAAGTTGTGGATATTAATACTTTGGGTATTACAGGTTCATTTTTAACTGGTATGCATAGTGTTGATTCGGATATTGATTTAGTTTGTTATGGAAGTGATAGTTATAAAAAACTATGTGATTTTTTTCATACCACTAATTCTATAGAAAAGTATGAAGGAAAGAGATTTATAGAATTGGCTAAAAGAAGAATGTCACATATGCCGACCTTATCCTTAGACCTGCTGCGAATTCAAGAAAATAGAAAACTTCAGGGATTAGTTGAAGGAACGCATTTTAACATTCAGCCCCTACGTGATGATGGCCAGTTTCAGCCATTTGCCGATTTTGTTTTTGTTGATATTGGTGATATAGCTATTACTGGTGTTGTTGTTGATGGTGCTGAAGGAGTGTATGCCCCTGCATACTATCAAGTTAGTGAGGTGTCTTTACTCGAGGGGTATTCTAGCTTAGATATTATTAAAAAACTTACTTATGTGATATCGTTCGTTGGTGCCTACTCGCAGATTTTGCAAAAAGGAGAATCTTTTTATGCCAAAGGAACTTTGATTAGAGGTGTGAAAGGAACTGAAATTGTTTACGCATTAAGTATTGATCCTTGGAATAGAGGGATTAATAACAAAATACAATTAATCAAATAAAATGGTATATTTACTCAAGACATATTTTGGCAATATATTTTGTGAAGTCGGTATTGCTGATAGTCCTAAGGCAACTCTTCTTGTGTGTCCAGGCTTACCAGGGATACCTAAGGAACAACCATTACTAAAAAGATTAGTTCAGGATGGCTTTAATGTTTTATATCCTCGTTATGCTGGAACTTTTGAATCAGATGGTTCATTTCTTCAGCAATCACCAGTTGATGACTTGATGGGTATGTTAGAAATTGTTGAGAAACCTTTCACTGAGTTATATGGTTTAACTGAGCGACAAATAAAACTTGGTAAATTGATAATTCTAGGTTCAAGTTTTGGGGCAAGTGTGGGGATGGTTTTAGCATCAAAAATTCCAGCTGATGGAATATTCATCGCTCCAGTGGCTAACTTCGAAACACAAGGGGATTATGAAGGCGAGCAGTCTATGCAAGAAATAATGGGCTTTGTTAAACGATCAAATAAGCACACTTACAGGTTTGCTGAGGGTGGTCGCGAAAAACTTAATGATGGAATTCTCATTCCACCACTAGCAGATTTTGATTATTCTAATAGTAAAGTTTTGTTGTTCCATGGAAAGGATGATTCAACTGTTAATCCAAACCAGTCTAAAAATATTTCTAAAAAAACTGGAATAGAACTTCACGAATTACCTGGTGGTCATTTTCCATTGTCCTCTATGGAATATGAACTTTTAGTTAATTATATTAACAAATTAGTGTGATTGTATGATTAGTATATTTTGGAAGATTATCCTCCTAGGCTCATATTTTATTCTCTATAATCATTTGTTCGTGTCGCAACGATTGCAAACACGAATAATAAGAAAGCAACTACTAAAAACAGCTGGTTGATTGTGAGTATCGTAAGTAAACTACCAAAGACTAATCCTCCTATTATTGTTGATATTGTCTCACTGCTGTTGAAAAGAAAATAGGTTTTTTCTTCTTCAAGTTTGTTTACTTGTTTAAAGTAATATATTTCAGGCAAGACTTCTAAATAACCGATACAAATTCCGCTTATAAGAAGAAAAAAGAGAATGAGAAAGATGTTTTGTGTAAAATACAAAAAGAGAGCAAGTATTGCAAGAATAAAAAATGAGAGTACGAATAATTTTTGAAAACCAACTCTTTGTATAATCGGAGAAATTTTTGTTTGAACAAAAACAAGAGGAATTTGCGTTGCTGTTATCGCGTAGCCCACTTCAGTTAAAGAGTAGCCTGTCTTTAATAGATATAAAGGAAGGTAAATGAATAAAAACACGTACCATAATGATTTACCAAAGTTAAGGGCGAACGCGAGTAAAAGCTGTTTTTGTTTCAAAAAGTATGCTAGATTTTCTTTTATGTTCTTGTCATATTGTTTTCTTACTTTTCCAATATCGTGCGGTTTTAAGTAGAAGCTAAGAAATAATGTTATTGCAAAAACATACGCAATAACAAGAAAAAACATTTCAAAACCAAAATTCGCAAGCAAAACTCCTCCTATTGCAGGCATGATGATCCATGATATATTACTTAATCCTTGTAATAAACTTCTTAATCGAGTGTACTCTTTTTCTGGAGTTACGTCTCTAAATTGAATATTTTCAACTCCATTTCTGATAATGCTAGTAAATCTTAAAGCAGTATACAACGCAATAAATACAAACACGTAAGGCCATAATGCCATTCCTACAAGACTCAAGAAAAGAATAAACACTGCATAAGTATAAACTTTGATTTGATTGTTTTTTTCAAGAGGGTAGGTCAAAAAAATTGATGCAATTATTACTAAAAAACTAACTGCAGAAAAAGTAAAACCAATATAATTGTCTTCAAGTCCTAAATGGGAGAGATAAGCTGAAGGAGCGACAGAAAAAAGAGCAAGACCAATGAACAAAAACGATCGAAGAGCAATCCATTTTTGACTTTCATTTTCGCGAATACGTAACAGTCGAGTTGTAAAAAGCATAAAACATTTGTGTAACTTGCTCTTTTAAAATCTTCTCACACATCTATTCCAAACACTGTCTTAACTAAAACTCCTATTGCAAAAGAAATTAAGGCAACACCTAATGACAAAGATGCCATTGTGAGAAACTTTCTAGGAAAAGACTGACTTTTTGCAACAGAAATATATTTTGTGTAAAGAAAAATGATGAATATGGTCACTGAGAGCATTCCTAAAAGAGCATACCATGGATTTTGAAAAATAAAGTATGGTGCTACCAAAAATACAACTGTTATAATGTACGCAACCCCTGTATATGTCGCAGCTACAAGTGCGTCTTTCACTCTTGTTTTTTCTTCTTGTGCAGACAAATACGCTGACGCTGCCATTGAAAGAGATGCAGCGATACCCATAATAAGTCCTGTTGAAGCAATAATAAGATTATTTGCAAAGGCAAAAGTTAATCCGGCAAGTGTTCCTGTGAGTTCAATAAGAGCATCATTAAGCCCTAGAACAATAGAACTTGCGTGATTAAGCTTCTTATCATTGAGTATCTCGATGAGTTCCAACTCGTGATTGCGCTCGTCTTCAACGATACGTTTGACTTGCGGATACTTTTGTGCAATATCACGATAAAAATTTTGAGCGTTCTCTTCTCCTTTCTCAAGCATCTTAAGAGAAAAAGCAAGACCAAAATGTTTTGCAAGAGTTACATAACGCCATTGTTTCAACTTATTCGGAGCTACTTCTTGTTTCGTAATGCTCTTCCAAATATTGTAGTGCGCGAGCTCTTCAGAAGCTATCTTTTCGAGAATCTTCTTATTTTTTCCTTGAGCTAGTTTTGCAAGTTCTGTATAAATAAAGTATTCTGTGATTTCGTTTTTTTGTTGTTGTAAAGCTCGATCATCCATACAGTTATTTTATACAAACAATTTATATTAGTTTGCATAGAATTTAACTTTTTTTCAAAGGTGTTAATAACATCTTAATGAAACTTTGTTCCTTTTCAAGACCTTTTATTCCAAAAGTTATTTTTTCTTTTTTTCTTCGGTAACTTCCAAAGATTCGATCCCAAAAAGAAAAGAGGCTCGTATAATTCGAATCTGTTTCTTCTCGACGATTCGAGTGATGGACCTTGTGCATGTCTGGAGACGTAAAAAATATTCTGAAAAACTTATCGAACTTTCCAATACTAATATCCGCGTGTTGAAAATAAACGTTTGCTATAAAAAGTGTTTCGTAAATGATTATTGCTTCGAGTTGCATGCCAAAAACATAATAAGCCAAACCTTTGAAAAATAAACTGACGAATAATTCTCCAATGTGAAAGCGAACAGCAGTAGTTACGTTCATTGCAGTGTCCGAGTGATGCATTTTGTGAAA
>CAZDJS010000025.1:0-13816 GCA_964505795.1 uncultured Methanosarcinales archaeon | reverse complement strand
AAATAAACTTGAAAATACTCACTTTTTGAAAGGTTTCTTTTGAACAGTGAATGTAATAACATCATCAATTGTTCGTGAAGCGTCTTCTGGAAGTTCACCTAACAAATCTTCAGGCATCATGTTAGGACTCTCTTCGGTTCTAGGAGATTTATATAATCCAACTAGGCGACCAGTGAATGGTGCAAGAACATAGTGTTCTCCGTCTTTTCTGATGAGTAAATGTGCTTCATCTCTTCGTGCATTATCAGCGTCAAAAGAATAATTATTTTTTAGATAGTCGCTGGCTCGTTCAAGTTGTCTTTTTTCTTCAATTGTTTCAGCACCATAAGGAGTTAGTAGAGTCATCGTATCACCTGTTATGAAGTACTCGCAACTTGTCTTGTTCTTTGAGGAACCTGTAAAAGTTTGCTCTGTTGCGAGTCATTTTTGTACTTTTGAATTCTTTTAAGTAGGTTCTGAGTAATTCTACATTGCGTTTTGTTTCTCTTTTTCCGTGTGTGCGAAGTACTTGTTTCATCTCATGGTCTTCACTGCTTACTCTGTTACGATCCATTTGTGCTGCTGTTCGTGTAGGTGCAACAGCTTTAGCTGGTTTTGTTTGCAATCCTTCAAGCGTGTCAAGTACCTTCATTGATTCGAGGTACTGATAAAACTTTTCTCTGTTATTTGGTTTAAAACGCTTATCTGCCTTGAACTTTTTGAGTGCTTCTTGAAGCTTCTCAATATTTTCTTGTGTTTGTCGTTTCTTATGTGTTGCAAGAACTTGTTTCATCTCATGGTCTTCACTTGATACGAGATTCTTATCAAGAGCCTTACTAATCTTCTCTCGCTGTGCAAGACTCATCGTCTTAGTAGTTTTTTTAGCAGTCTTTGCAACACTAACTGGTTTTTTCTGCAAGCCTTCAAGCGTGTCAAGCACCTTCATTGATTCGAGGTACTGATAAAACTTTTCTCTGTTATTTGGTTTAAAACGCTTATCTGCCTTGAACTTTTTGAGTGCTTCTTGAAGCTTCTCAATATTTTCTTGTGTTTGTCGTTTCTTATGTGTTGCAAGAACTTGTTTCATCTCATGGTCTTCACTTGATACGAGATTCTTATCAAGAGCCTTACTAATCTTCTCTCGCTGTGCAAGACTCATCGTCTTAGTAGTTTTTTTAGCAGTCTTTACAACACTAACTGGTTTTACTGGTTTCTTTGTTATTTTGTTATTTCTTGGCATAGTATACACGACCGTTGATCTTTTCTTTTCTGTTTTCTCTTTTTTCTCAACTACCATAAGTAAAAGGAAGAGCAGTATGAGCAACAAGAGGATGAGGTTGATTTGTACACAGTAGGTTTGCCACCAACCAAGGAAGCCCATGTCTTTTCTTGGAATAACATAGATGTCAAGTACCGGACTGTCTTCGTAGCCGCCTTTATTATCTTGTGCTGTAACAACAAGTTCTTGTTCTCCAGTAAACCCGTATTCTGGTTTGATAGTCATGATGTTTTCTTCAATAGTTATTGCAAGGTTTCCTGGTTGTGTTGCGGTGTAGCTCAGAGCGTCCATGTCTGGGTCAACAAAGTATTCGTCAAGGTTAAGTTCTGCTTTATCGTTTTGATAAATTGTGACGAAGTAGTCGCTCTTGTTTTCTGGAAGTTCATACACTGCTTCTTCTCCTGGGAGTTGCACGACTGCAAGCAAAGTGAAGACAATCAACATTCCGACAAGGAGTAATACTCGTAGTCCTGCTGCGTTTGTTGTTTCAAATCGCACTCCTAAGAGGTACACAATAAGTACTATGAGGAGGAATATAAGGAAGAGTATTCCTATCCATCCGCAGAGTCCTGGTAGCCACCAGTTATTTGCGATCCAATCCCACGCTTTGTAGAGTAGAGTGTGGTCGTTGAGTTCTACTCCGAGGTGTTCCACGTAATCAATTGCTCCGTCTACTGTTGCGAGTGGGTTGTTTGCTTCGCTGTAGGTGAAGGTTGGTTGTGTGATGTATCTTCCGAACTCGAGCGGACTAAGGTTTGTTGTTTCGAGGTGGATGAGTTTTCTTTCTCCTGGGTAAATCTCGATTTGGTCTTCGACAAGCGTGTATATTTCGCTATCGATTGTGATGTCGTAGATTCCTCCTTCTGTTCCGTTATGTTTGACAATAACTGGTGTGAAAGTTGCGTCTTTTGTTATTTCGAACTCATCATCGTCAATTGCAACGAAGTGACAGCTTCTTTGTGTTTGGCTGTTTATTGTGAAGACAACTCCTTCTCGCACTTCTTCGAAGCGGTCGTTATAGACTGTTAATGGAATGCTGTGCGTTGCGTCTGCGCATGGTGCTTCAGCAAATATTCTGATATTTCTACTTTCTCCTGGGTTGAGCGTAACACTGAGCTCTTCTGGGACGAACCAGCTTGGTCCTTCATTAAGGAGGTTATAGGTTTCTCTTGTTTGTCCATTATTTCTGATGTTAAGGTTGTAGGTTTCGAGTCCGCAACATCGTGTGTCTTGTGTGATTGCTTCTTGTGCTTGGTTTCGTAATTCAATAGCAAAGTCGTAGCAGTTTCTTACTGCAAGTTCGACATTACGTTCTTTGGTTACTTTTCCGAAACTATCAGTTACTTCAAGGGTAAGCGTGTAGTCCCCTTCTTGCCCTTCTTGGGCTTTTGCTTCTAAGTAAAGGGTTTCGCTTTCTTCTCCTTTAAGTTCAAGTGTTCGTTGGTTGTTTTCTACGTCAACAAAACCAGGTCCTTTAATGTTAATGTTGTATTTGTTATCAACATCGATTTCGTTTGTTATTGTGAATGGTATTTGTTCTGTGACTCTACTACAAACTTGTAATTCTGTTGGAACATCAATTGTGTGATCGAATTGGTTCTCAACATTGAGTGTTACTGTTTGTGTGTCTTCGATATTGTTCTTGCTACTAAATGCGGTGAATGGAATTTTGTATTCTCCGTAAAAAGTACATGGAAGTGTAAGTGTTGCTATTTGTTCGTAGCTTTGTCCTGGTTTGAGATAGAACTCTTTGAGTGTGTAGTTCATGTACTCTTCGTAACTACCGAAACTAAGCTCGTAGGTTTCTGGGTAGGTTCCAACGTTTTTTACAAAGACGTCATAGTCTACTGGTTGACAGAGGTTGCTTGTTGTTTCTATTGGTTGTACGCGAAGATCAATATTTTGGCAGACGTCTGCTCTGAGTGTTCGGTGAAGAATTTCTTCTCGTCCGTAACTACTTGTTACTTTGACGCTGTAATCGTAAACTCCTATTTCTCCGCAGGGTGTTTCTACATAATTAAGGATTTCTTTTCTGCTTTTTGGTGGGAGTGTAAAGTCTTCTTGTGAGAGTGTCATCCAGTCTTTTTTTGGACTGAGTATTTCGAGATGGTAATTCGCGTCGAAGTTGCCGACGTTTTCTATGATGAGAAGGTCTGTTTTTGTTGAGCAACTGCATACTTTGAGTTGTTCGTTGTTTGGACTGCTCAGAGTAAAGTCGTTCGTGTATTTGTTAACGACGAGTGCTGCTTCTGCTACTGGGAGCGCGCTTGCGATAAGAATAAGTGCTAAAAATAAAGTAATAAATTTCATTGTCTTCCCTCCCAGCAATCATTTTGACGGTATAAAACCGATTCTCCTAATACATCTGCATTACTTATCGTGTACGTTCTAGCAGTACTTCCTTCGACATCAGCATAAAAATTAATTGTTGGTTCATCTGCACCTTGTTGAAGCGTAGCTCTATAAGATCCTACGTTAGGTGTGCTCGTGGGTTGAAGAACATATTCGTCACCTTGTACTGTTGCGACAAGATCTGATTGTTGAGGACATAATTGTGTTATATCAAGGTTTGGTTTTTTGTCACATGCAGATACGCTAAGAGCGACAGCTAAAAGAGAAGGTAGTGTTTTCATTGTCTTCCCTCCGCGTGCTCTATTCCTGCGTCTTCGAGGATTTCGTGTGTTTCTTTATCTTCTTCGTTCATCTTTTTGTATGCGATGATGAATCCTGCGATGATGAGCGCGAAGACTATAAGGATTAATGTTACTTCGAGTGCTTGTTTGAGTTGTTCTTGTCTTCCTTGCGTTACTGTTTCTCGTAAGTGAAGCATTATTGGAACTCGTTCTTCAACACCGTTTGCCATGATTGACAATTCGATGTAGTTTGTTCCGAGTGGCGCCCATTTTTCGAGCTCGATTGCGAGGTATCGTGAAGTGTCGTGTCCTGCTGGTAGGCTTAGTACTGGTGTTGGGTCGATTCTGTATGTTCCCCAGTCTCCGAGTCCGTTTACGCGAAAGGCGTATTCGACTGCGTTTTCATTCATATTAATTATTTTGATTGGGATGATTGTTGATTCTCCTACTTCCATTTCGTGTTGGTAGAAGGTTTCGATAATGGTGTTTTCCATTGGTGTTACTGGTTCTTCGCATTCTCCGCCAGGAACTACTTTGATTTCTTGCGTTGTTTGTTCGACTTTTACTGTGTCTGCAAGATATCGTGTTGTAATTCTTATTGGGTAGTTTCTCTCTGCTGTACATCGTGGTACTTTGAGTAAGAATTCTGTCGTGTATGCTGCGCCTGCTGGAACAACTCCGACATTTGTTCGTGCGTCAATATCGAGGTCTTGGTTTTCGAGTGTTATTTCTACTCCTTCAATTGGCTCTCCTTGATTGTTAATAAGTGTTATTTGAAAATCAAAGAATTGGTTTGCTCGTACAATAACGCTTGGGCTGATGTGTATTTCATCTATGAGTAAGTCGCAGGCGTCTCCTGTTCCGTCTCTATTTGAGTCGAGTTGTGGTACGTTTGCTGTTGTTGGACAATTATCGATAGCATCATGTACTCCGTCACAGTCTGTGTCTGGAAAGAATCCGTGCATACTCATCGTTGTGCATTGTTCTGCGCTTACAGGCATTACTACTGCTAATACGGCGAGTAGTGCGACCATCCATGTGAAGTTCTTGTTCCCCATAAACAGAGGGTAAGAAAGAATCATTTATAAAGATATTGTTTATTTGTTATTATTGAGTGGTATCACTATTTTTGTACCTTTCCAAAAGAGCTTCTGCTTTGAAAAACGTGCGTCCTAGCTCTTTATGAGCAAAAAAAGGCAGTATGTGAAGCGTGTGAAAATCTGCTTGGAAGCTTCGTTGTCCTAGAGAATAAGAAAAAAGGAAAGATTCAAGACTTTCATTTGCACGAAGAAACAAGCTAGTATGAGGAACTCCTAGATAGGTATGAGAAAAAAGCCTTCGTGCAGAATTACTTACTGCAACGCTTGTTTTTTGTGTGCCTAAGCCTTCTTTATCAGCAAAGGCAAAGATTTTTGGCGAGCATCGTATCTCAAGAGAGGTATATTCCTTATTTTGCGAACACATGCTTCGAACTGAATAAAAACCGTCAAAATAACTATGTCGTTTTCTTTTTTCAAACTCGCCACGCCAGTCGTGAACGAGAGGTACTAATTTTTGTTCATCAAACATAAGAAAGAGAAATAATTAGTACTTAATAGAGTTATAGGTTTGTTGGCAAATATCCTCAATGCCTGATTGTGAAAACTCCCAATTCTCACCATCTGTTGTGCAAGTAAAGCGATCTGTTCCTATTCCTTTAATTGTTGTTGTGACATTCACCTCTGAAGATGCGTAATGAGCAACTCCGAGAAGAGGACTAATTGCTGATAAAATATTATTTGTTGTTTCTGAATAATCAGCTGACTTTTGTTGCGTTACTCTTGTTTGATCGACAACAAAGTGCTCTGTTCGTAAATATTGATGAACATCAAGTGCTTGTGAAGTAAGAAATGAGCTTGATAATCCAAGAGCAGCTGCAAAAAGAAGTTTCATTGGCTTGCTTGATTGTAGGTCTGCTCTTGGATGATACTCAGCAACATCATCAAGAAAAGTATAACCTGCCCAGAGAGGTGAGACGACTGAACGACCTAAAAGGTTTTTTGTTGTAGGGTTCATCATTCACCTGTTCTCATTTTCCTTGCGACAAACAATCCCACTCCGACAATAATTGCGAGTGCGATTACTCCTGGCAGGGTTCGTGTGTTCATTTTCTGTATGCGTCTTTTACTCTTGTTACGAGGTCGTTTGCTATTTCTTTGACGTCGGTTGCGAATATGCTTCCGCCTGTGCTTGCTGCCATTCCGTTTATTCTTCCGCGTAGGGTTGTGTCGCCTATGTATTTTACTGTTAGTTTTCTGTTTTGTCCGCTGATTCCTCCTACGTATTCGAAGTTTCCTCTTTCGCCACTCTTATCGAATAGTGTTCCTTCGACGCGACCTGCTCGTGCGTTTTTGAGAGCATTATCGTATGCGTTTCCTTCGACAATAACCCTTCCAGTCGAGTCTTGTAGGCTATCATCTCTTGCGTCTTGCAAGACCCTAACCAGACCCTTATTACCCGCTGCGCTGCGGTCGTGTGTGTTTGTTATGTGTTCGTCCTTTTGGCTTTCTTCTTTCATGTTTTTCACCTTTATGATTTTGTTTTCCTTGCAACTACCAATCCCACTCCGACAATAATTGCGAGTGCGATTACTCCTGCAAAAGCCCATGTTAAGAGTGCTATGTTATTTCTTTTTTCTTTTTCTGGGATGTCTGCTATGAGTTGTTGTTGTTTAATGTCGTCTTTTGCTTGGACGGTCAGTGTGAATGCGTGTTCGCCTTCGTAGCCTTCGTTTGCCCAAACAGTAATTGCTCCTTCCATTGTCTGTCCTGCTTTGACGATGAAGGTTGTTCGTGGTTCTATTTGACTATACCCCCAAGGGTTTGTTCCTTCTATTGATAAAACGTATTGTTTGTCGATGTTTTCTTTGTTGTGAACGATGAAGGGGTAGACTCCTCCTTCTGGTTTGATGTCTTGGAGTTCAAGAACATCGACAATTGTTTTATCGTTTTGTTCGAGTGGGCAGAGACCACTTCGCTCAACTGCTATTGGTAATTCTTTCACGAAGACTTCTTTTTGTCCTGCTGTGAAAGGATATTCTATTGTGACTCTCATCATGTGTTCTCCTGGTCGTGCACAAATTGGGATGCGCATTTGTAGTTCTTTTGCTACACTGCTCACTCGTGGAAGGTTTGTTACTCTGCTATTTTCTTGCATGCCGAGTGTTGGTATTTCTACGATGACATTGAGGTTTCTCATATCGTATTCGCGATAGTTGGTGATTCCTACTGTTGTCATGAGGCTTCTTCCTTGGAGGCTTACTGGTGGTTCTGGTTGTATGAAGTCAATGAATAAATCACAGGCGTCTCCGATGCCGTTTCCTGTTTGGTCTTGTTGTCCGGTGTTTGGTACTGCTGGACAGTTATCTGCAAAGTTTGGAATGTCATCACAGTCGTGGTCTGGGAGAAGTCCTTTTCCTGTACTGATAAAACAGCCTCCAAAGGTTGGTTCTGGTCTGTTCACGACGATTGGTTGTTCGACGATGATGAGATCTGGGTCTCCGTGTTCGTTAATTGCGTTACTCACTTTTGGATAATCTCTAATGTCTGGTACATTAAATCCATACCCGTTGTAGTTAACGTCGATTGCGAGTGCTGCGTTGACTGTGACGAGCAATGCGAGAAATGAGATAAGTAAAATACTAAGTAGTTTTTTCGCCGATTTTGGCGGTTTTGGCGGTTGGTTAATATCGAATATTTCCATTGTAATTGTAGTATGTGGAAAGAACTATATAAATGTTGTGATTTGTAGTTACTTATTAGTGGTTAAAAAACTGAAAGTAAAGAATTTTGGCTCAATAACCTCTGTAACCGCCTAAACGATGGTTAAGCCTGTCTGAAGGACTTGGTCCTCCGTGACGAATGCTTCCTCTGAAATCAAGGAATGGACGAACTGGTCGATTAAAACCCCTGTTAAATCCATGATGTTGAAAACCAGGGTTGCCATAGAATCCTTGATGTCCTTGAAAGCCTCCATAATTACCATAGCCTCTGAACCTCGTTCTACTGTAACTCGCATGGAATTGGAAGCCTCGCGGTTGCACAAATACAGGTTGTTGATACACTGGTTGTGGTCTGTGAACGACAGTTGTTGGTTGCTCATATACTATACGTGGTTCTTCGTGAATGACAGTAGGTTCTCGAATAACTGGTTCTATTCGTACGTGCTCTGGTGCGGGTTCAATTATGTATTCGCAATTAGTAAATTCTGGTGAGTTGCTAATAGCATTCACCGTGTCAGCGAATCTGTTTTGGTTTGCATTCAATTCAATGTCAGACATAGGAACTGCATCGTGCATATTTTTGAAAACTCGTCTAAATGTGTCCTTTGCGTCTGGTTGTCCATTATCATAGTCGATATTTTGTGTTAATTTGTTATCAAGAACACCGTCTGCGTCAAAGTCAAAATAAGCAGTGGTTGTTTCTCCATTTAATCTGCCATCGAGTAATGCAAAACCATGGTTTGTTGGAAAGTGTACTACCCAATCGTTTGAGAGTTGTCCGACAACAGCGTCAAGTCCCATGTCTTTTGCTTCTTCACGCAAGTTTGAGCCTCGCGTATAAGTGTGAGGAAAAGCATTATTTAAGCTGAGATTTTCTGCAACACAATACAAATCTGCTTGTTGTAAAGGAACAAGTTCTTCTTCCTTTGGTGCAACTACTTGTGGCTCTGGAATAGGTTGTGGAACTGGCTCTGGAGTAGGTTCAAGAATAGGTTGTGGTTCTACATATGTTGACTCACAGTCACCGCATTCAATTGCGTCTGCTACGCTGTTTGCTTCTTTTGTTATTGCCGGACCATTATTTGGCGTAAAAGTTATTTTGTATGTGGTATTTGCACTCCAATCATCATTGAGACCATCGCCACAGTCTTCGTTATCGTTTGAAAACTTCCACTCTCCTTTTTCTCCAGAATAATCAACAAAAAGCCTGTCGTTAATCGTGTTGAGTTGTCCTGTTGTGAGAAGGTTGTCTTGCATTTCGTGAACGTTAGTTTCTACAATTCCTGCTGGGACTCCGTACTTGTTTTTGAGCGTGTATTCGAGGCCGTGGCCTGAAATCATATCAACATCCATTGTGATATTGTCACAATGTGTGAATTTGTCATTCCATCGCCATTCATCTGTCAAATTACAATTAATTGTTGTTAAATCTGTATATTCAGATACTTTGGAAGTTGGTGCATAATTTGTTACTTGATCAGCTTTTTCATTAATAGTATCGAATCTTTGTTGAGAATCTTCAGAAGTGCTTTGCGCAGTTGGTTCTTGCAGGGCTTGAGAATCTGTGAATTGTTTGTGCCCGTAAGCTCCGCCTACTGCTCCTGTTGCAAGGAGTGCTGCGCCTATGAGACTGTTTTTTAACAATTTACGTGATTTGTTTTCAGTATTTTCTTGAACCATTTTAGACTAGTAAATCAAAGGATATTTAAATACTTTCCTATTTTTATTACTTGTAAGTGAAAACATCATTTCTTGGTGTTTCTATATTGAAATTTCCGCCGTAATTGTTTTCTCGAGAAAAGCTCGGACAAAGAGTAGAAGGAAGAGTTGCATCAACCACTATAGTATATGGTTTGACTGCTTGAAAGCGGTTTGCTAAGAAATCTTCACGCACATCACAATCAGAACTAAAAGTTTTTTCCCCATCTTGCTCAAGAACACAACGATCAGGATATAAATTATTTTCAAGACCGGTTGACGCTAAAGAACTATCAACTAATTCTTGAGGAACACCTACCTCGTAATAAAACACGCCTAGCAATGTATCATTTGGTTGCGAATCATAAGTACAAGTAGTTTTTTGTCCACACATCGAGTCATTCCATGCAAAAGAGTCACAACTCTCAACAGGTATTTGAGCTTGTTGTGTTGGTTGTGGATTTGTTTGTTGAGGGAGGGTCGCGTCAATTGTGAGCGTGTAGGTCTTTCCTGCCCAAGGATAGGAATCAAGCTCAAGAGGATCTTCTCCTTCTCGCAAACCGTCTTCAGTTATTCTTTGAGAACTGTACCAGTTATTGTCGAGTGCTGTTTTCTCAACGCTTGCTCTTGCAATGTCTTTTGGTATTCCTGCGTCAAGAAATGTTTTGTAGAGTTGTTGACCAGATTCAAAGGTCACTTCTGTTGTGAGTATTTGTCCTTGAAAGTCTTCATTCCACGAGCCAGACCATACAGGTGTTGTTGGAGTCGTATAATCAGGCTCAAAAACTGGTGTTTCGCGTAATATTTCATCAAACGTTTTTGATTGTTCTTGAGAAGGTTCTGTCGATGCATGTTCGAACGAACTTTCAAACAATGTATCTTGAGGCGTAGCATGAACTTCTGTAAGATCATTTTGAGAACTAAGGGTGACATTTTCTTGAGTTGTTGTTTGCGAAGGGTAGGGTTCTTTTGTCAAATGATGTACGCCCCCGATTATTCCTGCAAGAAGAAGCGACGCGAGTGCTGTTCGTTTCAATCCAGTTTCTACTCGCTCATAGAAAGGTTTTGGATAATTCACATAATCATTTGAGAAAGCTGTAGGTAGTGGTTCTGTCACTCGAGGAGTTTTTTGTGGGTGTTCTTTAGCGTTCAACCATGTTTGGTGAAGTTCTGGATTTACCTCTTTGAGTATTGTCGTTGGTCCTTTTCCTTGTTGGAAAGAGTCTTGTTGCGATAAAAGAATATCAAGAGTTTGTTCTTGTTCTTGTGGAGTGAGTGCTGCAAGTATTGAAGCGTGTTTTCCTAATTGTGCAATTGTTGCTTCATCAACTCTTTGTTCGTTCACTTGTTGATTGAGTAAGTATGCTTGTGCAGTATTTGGAAGTGTGCGCAAGGGATCAGGAGACCCTTGTGATTGAAGGGTTGGTGCTCGAGGAGAATCTTCTACAATTGCATCAAGGTCAGCATTTACTCTTTGTAAAAAATCTTTATCGTCAGGGTTTTTAGTTCCTGCAATGGAATTCATATCTGCATTTATTTCGCCAAGGAATTCTTGTTCTTGAGGAGTGCTCTCTCGAGCAGAACGCCAGACTTCTCGTTCTTCCTCGAGTCGTGCTTTATCTTGTTGGGAAAAATAATGATTATCACGCTTCTCAGACACATAAGCAGCAAGGCTTTCGACAGTACCAGTAATTCGTTCTCTTGTGTTTGTGCCAAGGCGTTTAATTCTACCGCTCAGGCTATCATCGAATCCTTGTGCTTTTCGCCAGGCTTTCTTTTGTCGTTTTTGTGCTTCTCGTGCGTAGTGTGATAAAGACATAGACTCAAGTTATTCTCATAGTGTTTAAAAAGATTATGGTTCAGTTATTACTTCTAAGTAGTTTCTTATTTTTCTGGTTAATTATATAAATGTTGGATTGTCGCCAAGAGCATAGGGGGAAGAATGAGTAAGAAAAAAACAAAAACTGAAGACATTTCTTTTGATCTAAACTTGTCAAAAAAGCAAAAACAAACACTCGCGCTCATTGGGCTCGTTCTCATTCCTATCTTTCTTGCGTTCTTCTTTCGCGCCTACACAGATGAACTCCCTATTACAGACCGTTGGGCAGAGTCGAGCGTTGAAAATCAAATAAAAAACACTCTTGCAAATCAAATCAGACAACAATTTCCTAACCTTCCTGCAACAAGCCTCGAAGGCCAAGTGAATAAGCAGTACGAAACATTCCTTAACGAACAAGGCGATCAAATACAACAGCAGACCGCAGTCATTTCCGAGCAGTTCAAGAGTCAATTGAAGAATGATCAGGGAGAGACCTATCTTCTTGCTATCGATCCATGGACCTATTACATGGAAGCAAAAAACCTCATTGCTAACGGACATGCAGGAACTGAGTTGAAAGATGGCAAGCCGTGGAATGGATTGGTAGTGGCACCTCTTGGTTATTCGGCAGATGCGAATTTGCACAGTCACGTGATGGTGTTTTTCTATACCATCCTAGCCGCTTTTGGTTTTAGTCTCATGGGTGCTGCGTTTTGGATTCCTGCAGTTGTTGCTGCGCTTGCGACAGTTCCTGCGTTTTTCATTGCACGTCGCAAGGCTGGTGATCTTGGTGGGTTAATTGCTGCCTCGATTCTTGCTGTGCACACTGCATTCTTGAGTCGAACACCAGCTGGTTTTTCTGACACTGACGCTTACAACATCTTTTTCCCTTTACTCGTTGCTTGGTTGTTCTTAGAAGCTTTTGAAGCAAAGAATATCTATAAAAAAACTGGTCTTGCAATTCTCTCTGGATTGTTCCTTGGAGTGTACAGTCAAATATGGATTGGGTACTGGTACATCTTTGACATATTAATTGCAACTATCATTGCCTACGTTGGTTTTATTGTTGTTCGACAACTCTACTTGAATTATCAACTCAAATCAGAGAAAAAGACAGCAAAATCTTGGGCTCCTATTATTCAAGCATTGAAAGGCACTGTGATTGTTTTTGGTAGTTTTTATGTTGTGACAACTGTTGTTGTTGGTTTATCATCTAATTTTGAGAGAGCAATTATGGCTCCGCTTTCATTCCTGGATTTCTCTCGATTAAGTAGTGCAGTCAACCCAACTTTGTGGCCAAATGTCTTAACAACTGTTGCTGAACTTGGAAAAGTAAGCTTCACACAGGTCGTTCAGCAAATGGGAGGAAAATTCTTATTTATTCTTGCACTCATCGGAGCAAGTTTTGCAATACTTCCTAAGAAATTGACAAACAAAGATTATCTTTACATCACCATTGCTGTTTTAATAAGTATCTTTCTTATCTCAAGCACAGCACTTAGTTTTGCGCCACTAACCTATCTTATCATTCTTGGTATTCCGCTCGCTCTTGGCGTTTTTTTCCTCATTGCTGACAATCGAGAAGTGGATATTAAGTACGGTGTTTTGATGCTCGTGTGGTTTATTGCAGCGATGTATACGACAACGCAAGGAGTTCGTTTTACTCTTGTTCTTGTTCCGCCACTCGCTATTCTTATTGGTACTTTTGCAGGTCTTGCACAAAAGCACGTGAGCGCATATTTACAAAAAGAACTCGAGCTTTCAAAAAAGATTGTTATGCCAGTAATAACTATATTTTTGCTTTTGATTCTTATTTCTCCGATCCAGTCCGCTCATCAAGTTGCGATGAATCAAGTGCCGAGCATGAACGATGCTTGGTACAATTCCTTAACGAACATTCGTGACAATAGCGAGCCTGACGCTATCATCACGTCGTGGTGGGATTTTGGTCACTGGTTCAAAGCGATTGCTGAACGACCGGTAACTTTTGACGGAGGTACACAAAATAGACCGATGGCGCACTGGGTCGGAAAAATGTTATTATCAACGAATGAGAATGAGAGTCTTGGCATTCAGCGCATGCTCAATTGCGGTTCTGCTTTGGGTTTTGATCGTTTGAACGAACAAGTTGGCGATACTCTTAGGTCGAAGAAGCTTATGGATGAGCTTGTGCTTCTTGATCGTGAAGCTGCTGCGAATCGTCTTGCTCAAGAAGGAATTAATGCTGAACCTGTGCTTGAGTTGACTCATTGCGAAGCTCCTGAAAGCTTCCTTATAACCAGTCAAGACATGGTTGGCAAAGGCGCAGTTTGGGGTCACTTTGGACTGTGGGATTTTGAGAAAGCCTACATTTACAACAATCGAAGAACGCCAACTGATGAGCTTGTGAGTGATATGACTAATCGTGGAATGTCTGAAGAGAGAGCTTCCACTTTAGTTTCTCAAGCAAAAAACTTAGCATCTGAAGAAGCTGCGAATGCATGGATTGCTCCTTGGCCTTCTTACGCGGGCTCTTGGATTCGTTGTGAAGAACAAACAGGAGAAATTAACAATTCTGCTCTTGGAATTAATAGTACTCAAGAGCTTGTTGAGCGAGAACTTGTTGTGTGCCCGACACAAGTACAAGTCGGACAGAGCGGACAAGGTAC
>CAZDJS010000024.1:0-14505 GCA_964505795.1 uncultured Methanosarcinales archaeon | reverse complement strand
CACGACAAAAAACACAGTTCCCCACAAACTCAACACCGAATTACCCGACACAGCAAAGCTCTCGAAAACTATTTAAATCAACTTTTTTAGTTTACTACTTGGTGGAAGGGTGAACAGAGACTATACGCATGTGTTTTTTGGATTAGTGGTATTTGCAGGTGTTATTGCGATGCTTCTTATGGTAGCTCCTGATGGGCAAAACAGAATTGGTGCAGCTACTGAAATCCCGTCAGAATTAGATGTAGAAGCAGATGTTCAAGAATATGTTTTTTCTCAGGGACAATCAATTGAACTAGCAGGAAAAATAATTACTTTAGAGAATTTACAACAGGATTCAGTAACTGTTCGCATTAATGAAGAAGAGAGAGTCATAACTGCAGGAGAAGTCTACGCTCTCGATTCTCGAAGAACATTCATGTTTGATCAAGGAGTTCTTTATGTTTTTGATCAATGGGATGCTCAGAGTTGTGAAGGAATTTATGGGCAAACCAAATCAACAAGTCCAAACAACATTTGTTGCGGGGTTGCTAATAGTGTGCCTCTTCCTGATTGCTCACAAGGAAACGGAGAAATTCAATGTGGTGAAAAAAGAATTTATTGTGAAAATGGCCAATTAAGAAGCGAGGTCACTCAATGAAGTGGAGTATTTTTTTCATTTTCTTATTTCTTTTACAACCTGTTCTTGCTGCTGATATAATCACAGGTGGTATTAATCCAACTTGTGAAGTGGAAACGTGTTTTGTTACTGTTGATGGACGAAGTTGTGAAGGACTTATTCAGCCAGATTGTAGTTGTGAAGCTATCTTCCCACTTCTGTGTTTGCCTGAATGTAACGTCGATTCTGATTGTTCAGCTGGAGAAGAATGCAGTGCTGGAACTTGTTCACCAATTGCAGAATGCAGTGCTAATTCTGATTGCGATGGAGGAGTTTGTGCACAGGGACAGTGTCTAGAGCCTAGTGGAAGCTGGGATTTTGAACAGCCGACTTGTTTATTACCAAGAGATAATACGAATACTATTCAATCAACTTGTGAAGGTGAAGTTGCCTGGAGTACAACAAATGCATGGGGAGTTCGAGGATTTACAGATTCAGGTCAGCATTTTGTTACTGGAACAGGTGGTTCATCAGTAGCTGATTGGATTCCCCATAGTAATAGGGCAGGTGCTCCGAACACTCTCTCGCTTTATGCTGGATGTACTGATAATACTCAAGGAAGTTGTGCAGTTTTTCTTAATCAAAAAGATCTGTATGCTGAGTGCGAGCCCGACTATTCTTGGGATGTTGATGAGCAACGTTGTGTTCTTGCTACTTGTCCAGAGAATGAATGTACAAGACAAGGAGTTCAAGCAGGACAATCCGTTTGTTCAAATCCAGGAGCAGGAGCGGGAACGCTTAATTGTGTCTCAGATAGTAACGGCTGTGTCGTTGAAGGAGCTTTTAGTGAATGTTCAAGTCAAGAACGCTGTAGTGCAGAAGGAGGATCTGCAAGTTGTGACTCTTGTGCACTTAGTTGCGGAGCAAACAGTTGTGGAACAACACCACAAGTAACACATGACACTCCAGAAAACACGCCAGCATGCGGTGATCATACATGTATAGGTCCGGGAACTTGCGCTGAAGGTTCTTGTACTCTTTTTGATGGGAATGACCCAGGACCTTCTGATGATTTGTATATGTGTGTTGTAGTGAATATTTGTCAAAGTAACTGCAACCCGAGCACTGCGCAACAATGTTCAGGCAGTAGCACAACAAGTTGTGTCGAAGTACAACCAGGATGTTTTCAATTACAAGCACAAAGTTGTGGAACTAATCAAATTTGTTTAGGAAACGAATGTCAAAGTTGTCCAAGCGGGCAAGTAGCACAAGGAAATCAATGCCGTTGTCCTGACGGTTCACGACCAATTAATGGAGAATGCAGTGTTTCTTGCGTTGATGACCCTAAATGTAAAAATTCAGGACAGTTATTATGTGATGATACTACATATGATGATCAAGATCGTGTTATTTGTGAAGTAAATAATCAAGGCTGTTTACAAACAGTTCCAACAACTGCCTGTACAGGTTCTGAAAGTTGTCAAGATGGGCTTTGTCTTCCGAGTCCAGATGTTTGTCAACCATTTGCCAACGAGTTTGATTATGACTCGAATAATTTTGTTAATCAAGAAGATATAAAATTCTTAGATAAATGCGTTGTGCAAGGTGGAAACTTTGATGGTGGTGTTATCCCAGATATTCCTCCTTCATGGGTTTGCGATGGAACGTGTCCAGCAGGGAAAATCTGCGATACGAACGATGACTCAACAATTAATGATCAAGATGTTATTTTTCTGAAAAGCTTCATTGCAGGAGAAACTGAAGAGCTCTTTTGTTCAGATGAAATCGATAATGATTGTGACACTTTTGTTGATACTGATGATGCTGATTGTTCTGCATCTTCTATTTGTGGCAATGGTGTTCTTGAAGGAGCTGAACAGTGTGATGATGGAAACACGCAAAACGGAGATGGTTGTAGTGCAACATGTGAAATCGAATTAACTGGAGACTTCACTTTTGAGAGTCCTATTTGTGAAGTGTTAGAAGGACAATCAGTTTGTAGCGGAGAAATAACTTGGACTACAAATGATCAAGAATCGCTTATTTTTCTAAATACTTTGCAAGGACAATCTTTTTTTGCTACTGCAAACGAATCTCCAAAATCAATAGACTGGATGGTGGATGTTCAAGGTTCTTTTATTATAGCTTCAGGTTGTAGTATTGGAGCAACTTCTCATCAAGATTGCTCCACAGTTTATGATGAAAAAGTTTTCAATTCAGTTTGCGCTCCGGACCTTACGTGGAATGAGACAACACAGACTTGCGTTGAAAGTCCTCAATGTAGTATTGATGGTGATTGTTCGGTAGGAGAATTTTGTCAAGCAGGAACCTGTATTCCCACTGAATGCTCAGATGGAATTGACAATGACAATGACGGGTTCATTGACTTTTCCGGAGGACCTAATGGGATTCCAGCAGACCCTGGTTGTGTGAGTCTAGAAGATAACAATGAAGGCGGAGACTTTGATAATGATCTTTGCCCTGATGAGATTGATCCTTTCCCAACAATCTTCGCTCCCGACAGCGATGGTGATGGAGTAGGAGATGACTGTGATAATTGTCCTGTAACGCCAAACCAAGACCAAGCAGACAGCGATGGCGATGGTGTTGGTGATGCTTGTGAGCAAGATTCTTGTACGAACGAATGTCAGCCAAATTCTGATGTTTTTCCTTTTTGTAGTTTTGGTCCTAATGAAGAAACACAAAGCCAATCTAATGATTGTCAATTGCAAGCCGATGGTTGTTATGATGTTATTGAGATTCCTTGTGGTACTAATGAGTGGTGTGGAGATGACATTCCAGGACTTTGCCAAGAGACTGGTCTTTGCGGTAATGGACAAATTGAGTTTAGTGAAGAATGTGATGATGGAAACATAATAAGTGGCGATGGTTGTAGTGCAACTTGTTCTGCTGAGACTTCAACTTGCGACCCTGCACCTACTTGCGCTGATGGTTTTGTTGCGACACAGACAGGAACACAAGATAACTGTCCGACGTACACTTGTAATCCAGAAGCAGTTTGTGGTGATGGTGTTATACAACCTGGAGAGGAGTGTGAACCGGCTACTCAAACTTTAGAATTAGCCTCTGGTAATTTCTCTGAATCTTTTGAACTTACAGAAAATTCCGATGGTGTTTTTGAGACTGCCTTTACTTATAATATTGAGTGGACTGCAGTTGTTGATACAAAAGCAAGAACTTTGCAAATTGATCCAGTTTCATCTAGGATACAATCTTTTACTTTGGACTTATCTCCTATACCTCAAGGATTTGAGACTTTCTGGTCCTTCAATGATACAACTGTCACAATTACTTTAGAAGATAATCTTGGTCCTATCAACACTTGTACTGACCTTGGCTTTGAATCAGGGCCAGTGAGTTGTCGTGATGATTGTTTCTTTGATACGACGCAATGTGTGGGTCCGCCGGCAGTAGAATGCGGTAATGGGATTATTGAAGTTGGTGAAGATTGTGACGGAACAAACCTTAGCGTTGGATTATGCACTGGTCTTGACGATTTTACCGGTGGAATTCTTACTTGTGGAAGTAACTGCTTGATGGATACGACGCAGTGTATTGCTCCACCGAGCCTGCTTTGTGGTAATGGAGTTGTTGAAGGACAAGAAGAATGTGACGATGGAAATAATAATAATGCAGATAGTTGTTCAAATAGTTGTACATTAAACCAAGGTAATGCACCGGTTTGTGGCAACGGCGCAGTTGAAGATGGCGAACAATGTGATGATAATAATCTTCTCAATGGTGATGGTTGCAGTGCTAGTTGTCAATTAGAAAATCCGAATTGTGCTGATGGGACAATACAACCAGGCGAGCAATGTGAATTTACAGAACAACAAGCAGTAATAAACAATGGGACAAACTTTACTTACGACTTAGATTATGATGCTGGAACTTGGTTTGGCGCAATAGAAATTAATGGTGAGCCAAGCACAGTAACTGTTGATATTGCAAACAATGAATTGATTTGGGAAACACAAACAGTACAAACATTTACTATTAGCGGAGAAAACGGAACTTACACAAACCCAGTAGATCAAGACATACAAGTAACTGCGACTCTTTCCTCTGACTTTGCAGTATCTTGCACTGACTTTGATAACTTCACCGGAGGAAGCCTTGCTTGTAACCAATATTGTCTCATAGACGTTGGAATGTGCGAAGGTGGCACTGAACCAGCAGAATGTGGCAATGGAATTATTGACGCTGGTGAGCAATGTGATGGCACAAACTTGAGCGCAGTGAGTTGCCAAGACCTTGGATTCCTCAGCGGAAGTATCACTTGTGGAGACACTTGTACTTTTGACACGAACAGTTGTGTTCAAGCAAACGTTTGTGGTAACGGAGTTCGTGAAGGAAGCGAGCAATGTGATGATGGAAATAATAATAACGCAGATAGCTGTACCAATAGTTGTACTACCCGCAGTTCTGGTGGAGGCGGTGGTGGCGGTGGTGGCGGCGGTGGTAGCTTCTACAGGCCACCAACAGGAAATGGTGGAGGAGATAGTTGCGACCAAGACCTTGATGGATATTACAACCCTCAATGTACAGAAAAAGACGAAACTATTTGGGATTGTAATGACAGGAATCCTTTCATTCATCCATTCGCTTTCGAGAGTTGCAACGAAAAAGACGACGATTGTGATGGTATTATTGATGAAGGTTGTTCAGATGAACCGTCACAAGAACAAGACATATTTATTATTGACTCAGCGCAAACTTGGAGCGTAGAGGTGCTTGACTTCGGATCATACAGAGTCAGAATTGTTAATAACGATGATTCAGATCAAGAAGTGACTGTTTCATTGCTCTTACCTGAATCATGGGAGTATCAAGGACCACAAACGAAAACGGTTAGTGCACAAGGCTCGCAAATATTTGATTTTGATATCATAGTTGGGCCTGAAGATCAAGAACAAGTTGAGTTCGCAGTTGAAGCAAGAGCGACAGGTTATAACCAAAGAAGAGGAGTTCGTGCAAGTGTAGACATTCCATTTTTCACAGTTAAAGCACTTCCTTCGTTTGAGCCCTACACAACAGGGGAATTAGTTCCGGTCTATATGATTGTGAATCCTGATAGTCCAAGAGAAAAATTACAAGCAGAAATCAACCTTAATAGAGGACGCTCGACGCTTTATGTTGAGCTTGTTGCACCAATAAATGATGGCCTTGTTGACAACATCCACATAGAAAGATTCGATTATCCTGCAGAAAACGTTGTGCAAAAATTAGTATCAATAGAAGGTCGCCTCTTAGAGCGCGGTCGATTAATAAGTACCAGCACTGAAAAGCTGGACTAGAGGTAAAAAAAAATGGTATATGTATTCGGAATAAATCTCCCAGTAGCAGAATTAATGTTTGTCGCAGTTCTCTTCTTTTTAGTAGGACTTGCGTTTATGATCTGGCAAACACTTCAAGTAAAAAAACACATGGAAGTTCTTGAAAGAACAACCTTTGAGATTAAAAAATATGAAGAACAAGAACAGTCTGAAGTTGAGCGTCTCGAATCAGATATTAAGAACTTTGAGACTGACGAAGCAGAACTCTTCGTTGCTCGTGTCGTACCAACGATTGCAAAACTCGAAAACTTTGTTATGGCACAACTCTTTCACGGAAAAGAACCAAAAGCAGTCATTGATGTGCTTGTAGCAAAAAAAATAGATAAAGAACTTGCAACTCGCGTAGTGAATCAAGTAGCGTATTACTTGAACTTTTATCACAAGCTTCCACAAAAGAAAGAGAACGACCATCACGAGACTGTTAACAAACTGCAAATGCCGAATGTGAAAGGAAAACCGAACATGCCTGAAATTAGTTTTCAGTCAGAAAAACCTGTTCAAAAACCGGTAAAGAATATTCCTTCGAAACCGGCTAAATCGCCGGCAAAAACAACGAAGAAATAACTTTTTCAACTTTTTTTATAGTTTTTCACTCAATATATGCACGCGTAATCACTATCTTTTCTAATGGTCTATCGCGAGCATCTTTAGAAACCGCACTAATAGCATCAACAACATCCATTCCTTCTATTACTTTACCAAAAACAGGATGGTAAGGGTTTGGTCCATCAAGAAAATTATTGTCAACAGTGTTAATAAAAAACTGGCTGCCGCCAGTATCTGGTCCTGCATTAGCCATACTTATTGTTCCTCTATCATTTTGATTATCAGGATTAAGTTCATCAGGAATAGTATATCCTGGACCGCCCGTTCCTGTTCCTTGTGGGTCTCCTCCTTGGATCATAAAATTCTGAATTACTCGATGAAAAATTGTTCCATCATAAAATCCTTTCTCAACAAGATTCTTAAAATTCCCTGCTGTTTCAGGCATATCATCCATAAATAGTTCTATCTTGATTGTTCCTTTTGTTGTTTCTAAAGTTGCAATAGGATTCATAGTAGTTTCCTCCACTGCGGAACACGCAGTTAATATGATGAATAAAATAATTAATTTATTCATGACTATACCAAAACACTAACTTATTCTTCTCTTGTATTTTTCTTTCATCAAGACGTGCAAAACACACTCGCTCAAATTGAATGTGTGCTCCTTCTCTGAGTTGTGTTAAGAGTGGTTCGCCTTTTCCTTTTCGTAAGGAATGGTCTGGCATGAAAATCTCAACATCTACTAATTTCTCATTAGCAGGAAGGAAATGAATAAGCCCATACTTGTTTTTTTCTTGTTTGAATTCATCAATACTTTTGCTATGAACAACAAATTTTCCTTCTTGGTATTGAAGATTTATTGTATCAATAAGTCTGAAAACTTTTCCACTCTCCACTGCTTCAAAATCTTCTTTGCTGATGACAAAAGCACCATCGAGCTTCAGGGTCCTTCCGCCTCGGTTATTATGAGGATGTAATTTTAACTCAATTTCGTTCAAGTCTTCTGGCCATTTCTCAACAACAATCTCTACAGGGTCTTCGACAAAGAAGTATCTGTTTGCTTCCTCATCAAGAATTTTTCTATTAATCGCTGCGAGCTGTTCAAAACCAATATTTGTTGGTTGCTTCGACATGCCTGACTGTTTTGCGAGATCAACAAAGGCTTCTCTTGTAATACCTCGGCGCTTTAAAGCCCGTAAAGTTACAAGTTTTGGATCATCCCAACCAATAGCTTCACCATTCTCAATCAGTTCACGGATTTCGCGACCTTTTGTTGTTGCGCCAACAATGTTAAAACGACCGTATTGTTTGATGTGTTGATGAGGAAGTCCGAACAAGTCTTGAATATGATTTTGTAATTCGATACGGGTTTCGAATTCATTACTTCTCAGGATGTGTGTAGTACCAAGCCAACTATCTTCAAGAGCCGATTCAAAATCATACATAGGCCAAACCTTATATTTATTCCCTTGGCGATAATGCTCTTTTGTAACGACACGCATAATAACAGGGTCACGCATGACTGCGTTCTTATGCTGCATATCGATTTTTAGTCTGAGTGTTTTTTTTGATTTTCCTGCAAGCATATTCTTCCACTCTTGTTTTGTATTTGTTTGCTTTCGACATTCGCATTCTTGCATCTCTCGACGATTCTTACTAATACTCTCGCTGGGGCAATCACAGGCGTAAGCAAGGTTTTTTTGAATGAGATACTCGCAAGCCTCATAATATTTCGGCATATGATCGCTCACAAAAACAGTTTGGTCGGGTTTGATATTAAGATATTTGAGTACGTCTTCTTGCATCGCATCAACGTATTCTTGACTTTCTTTCTCAGGGTTTGTATCATCAAAACGAAGAATGCACTTTCCGTTGTATTTTTGCGCATACAAATAATTAATGAGGAAATTAAGGGCGTGACCGAGATGATTATACTTTGATGGTTCTGGACAAATACGCATGACGACCTTGCCTTCCTCAGCATCTTTGAGATCAGGGAGTTCTTGTCGTTTTTCTTTACGCTCTTGCTTTTTCTCCTCTTCCTTTGCGAAGTAGTTTGGGTCAAGTGCGAGTAATTCATTTTCTTGCTCTTCAGGATTGAGACTATTAACTTCAGCAATAATTTTTCCAACTTCTCGTGCCGTAGTCTTCATGTCTTGCTTTGCGTCAGGATACTCTTGCATAACTGAACCAATAACCGCGCCTTGATTCGCTCGTCCTTTGTGTTTTATTGCGTTCTCAAGAGCGGCTTTTTTTGCAATCGCATAAATTCTTGCTGTGTCCATAGTATGTTGAGAATGCTTCTTGCTTTTAAATATTAATATAACTAAAAATATAAAGCAAAGTTTTATTAACTACTTAGTGGTTTCAAATAGTATGCACACTGACATTACTGTAACACAACTTGTAAACCAGTATGACTTTAATCAAGAAGAACTCTATGATGTGTATGAACATGTGCAAAGTGATCATGTTCTTGGTTCCTTGCTAGAACTTTGTATTTCAGCACCTGATCCTCATGAATCATTATCTCGATTAGCAAAAAGACTTCAAGAAACTGATGAGGACTGGACAAGATTAGGAGAATATTTTACAACAGATAAACAACCAAATATTTATGATTCTGAATCTGAAGTGCCTATGTGCTCAGGAGAAGTACGAACAAACTACGATCCTAAAAGAATTGCTTGGTTTAATTATAATTCTCAGTATGAATAGTTCGCAAAGATTTTAAAGCAGGTTTCTTTCACTTATTTTATGGCACTTAACAAAAAACAAATTGAACTATGTGAAACAACAGACTTCTCAAATCTTAAAGCCTTATTCATCAATTGCACACTAAAAAAAAGTCCTGAAAAAAGCCATACTGACGGCCTTGTAAATATTAGCCGCGCAATCATGGAAAAAAACGGGGTCTCAGTCGAAGAAATACGAGCAATTGATTATGAAATCGCAACAGGAGTATGGCCTGACATGAGTGAACACGGCTGGGAAAAAGATGACTGGCCAGAACTCTTCAAAAAAGTCATGGATGCAGATATTCTTGTTCTCACAAGCCCTATTTGGCTCGGAGAAAAAAGCAGCGTCTGTACAAAAATTATTGAACGACTCTATGGAAATAGTAGTCAACTTAACGACGAAGGACAATACGCATATTATGGTCGAGTCGGTGGTTGTTTAATTACTGGTAACGAAGATGGAGCAAAACACTGCGCAATGAACATACTTTATTCATTACAACACCTTGGCTATGTCATACCTCCACAAGCAGATGCAGCATGGCTTGGAGAAGCAGGACCAGGACCAAGTTATCTTGATGAAGGCAGCGGTGGTCCAGAAAACGACTTCACAAATCGTAACACGACTTTTATGACATGGAATTTAATGCACTTAGCAAAGATGCTCAAAAACGCAGGCGGAATACCAGCACACGGTAATCAAAGAAGTGAGTGGGAAGCAGGATGTCGATTTGATTTTGACAATCCTGAGTATCGCTAATTTTTTTTAATACTTTTTTAATAACTATTAAATAATGATTTATTTTATGTATTCTTATGTTTGATAGATTTTTACAAAAAGAAGTGCGCCATGAGATTCCTTTTGAGCTACATCTTGATGAGTTACTCGAAGCACTAGAACCAGCTGATGTTATTTTAACAAGCGGTAATAGAAAGCTTGGAAAAATTATACAACACATAACAAGAAGTCCTTGGAGTCACGCAGCAATGTATGTTGGTAATGGAAAACTCATAGAAGCAGACGATATTTCATATCAAAACGGACGATTTGTTCGTGAAGAGAAACGTGTTCGCTACAATCCAATTGATAAGTATTTGCAACATCACATTCGAATAAAACGACCAGTACTTCTTGAACAACCACAAAGAGTGATTGATTTTGTAAAAGCTCATGAAGGTATGCCTTATGATAATACGAGCATTGCCCGTCTTGTCTTTCAGCAATTAGGTTTTCGTAATTATGATTCAAAACATAATTTAGGAGGCTGCAAAGAACAAACATGTAATACTGTCCATTGCTCTGGATTGCTCGCAAGAGTATTTCAAGAAGTAGATTATCCAATTAATCCAACAGTCATTTCAATAAAAGACGGAAAGGCAGTTTATGGGAAACGTCATTCATCACAAATAGTTCCTGCTGACTTTGATTTTGCAGGACAAGCATGGTTTGAAACAATCCCTTTTCACAAACACCTTCCTTGCGAGTTTAGAGAGTGATTATTCACTATTCTTCTAATTTCTTTAAAGTCAGAAACTATCTTCCAAGGATTTCCTTTTTCTAATCGTTCCCTTTCATGAAAACCAAAATCAACAGCAATTGTTCTAATTCCTGCTTTGTTCGCTTCAAGAATATCACCAAGTGTATCAGTGATAAAAATACATTCACTCTTGTCAAGATTATTTTTTCTAAGAAGCATCTCGAATTTAATTAATTTAGATTTGTGCGTTTCTTCAGCAAGAATATTATCAAAGATGTTTGTAAAATTATTATTTTCAAAATACATTGTAAGATTCTTTAAAGTATTTGAACTAATGATATGTAACTGATATTCTTTAGCAAGTTTCTCGAGCTCATAACGAATCTCACGTTCGATTTGCAATTCTTTAAACGCTTCGTGTTCCAAAGCTCTAAATTCATCACGAACCTTTTGTTCATCATCACTAATTTTTTCAATTTGTGTAAAGATATTCCCATTAAAGAAATCTTTGTATTCTTCTCTAGCAGAATCTGGAAATAATTTTTTGTGAATAGAAAACGCAGTCTCAAAAGTATCATGAATGACGCCATCAAAATCAAAAATAATAGTTTTCATAGTATTCACTTTGTATTGTTCTTTTTAAGAACTTTACGTAAAGGATCAGAATTCTTAAAAAATTTACTCGTACCTAAGACTATCAACCGGTTTTTGCTTGCTCGCTTGATAGGCCGGTGCTAATCCTGAAATCGCTCCGACAAGAAAACTAAAGAGTAAGGCACCAACAATAAGCTCCCAGGACCACCAAAAACGAATGAGTGGACTGCCCGTTTGTATTATCCCAACAATTTCTACAATCTTTGCGATACCAAGTCCTGTAATAACACCTATTGCTCCCCCAACAAGACCAAGAATTCCTGACTCGATAAGAAAAATAGTAAGAATATCTTTGTTCTGAGCACCAATTGCTTTCATAATACCAATTTCTTGTGTTCTCTCAACAACAGCAGTATACATTGTATTCATAATTCCAATACCACCAATAACAAGACTAATTGCAGCAATACCAATAATCACAACATTCACAATATTAAGAATACTACCAAAAGAGTCAGCGAGTTCCTCTGTTGTTTGCAAACTAAAATCTTCATCGCCCTCATCAAGATTACGGAAGTTCCTGAGATTCTTCTCGATATTTTCCGCAATCACATTCGGGTCTTGTCCAGGAGCAGTTTGTGCAACAATATTCTGATACTCTTCTTCAACGCGAACACCAAAAATTCTCTCGTAAGCTTCTGCACTAATTTGAACTCCTTCATTATCAGCTGCGTTTCCTAAATCTTCTTGAATTCCAACAACAGTAACATCAAAACCTCTAATGACAAGCTTATCACCCAATCCTAATCCTCGCGACCAGATTCTCTTATCTTGTGCGTGTGAAAAACCAACAACTGCTTTGAAAGAATCACCACGTTCTAACAATCGTCCCTGCTCAATATATACACCCATCATCTCTTTATATAATTCATCACCTTCCTTAAGCGTATATCCAGTAACGAGCACTTGCTCTTGTTCGTCCTTAAACTCAATAGTTGCTGATTGAAAAACAAGACCCAAGGTATTAATCACCCCTTGTGTATTCTCTATCTCTTTTCTATCATCATCATCGAGAATAACGGCTGCACTTCCGCCAAAACCACCCCCTCCTGGTTGAATGAATATTTTGTCAAGACCAAGTTCGTTAAATTGTTCATTAATAGCTACTTGTAACCCTTGACCAAGACTAATAATTGCAACAACAGCAGTAATCCCAATAAAAATTCCCACCATGGTCAGCCATGAACGTACTTTTCTGTTCTTGAAGTTTTCAAGAGACATTCTCATAAAGTCACGAATCATCCTCTCAAAGCCTCCACAGGTTGCATTTTACTTGCTTGAATTGCAGGCAGTGTTCCTGCAGCTGCACCGATAATAAAACTAAATGCTAAACTTCCAACGATAAGGTACCAAGGGAAGCTCGCTTGAATAAGTGATGTTCCAAGAGCAACAATTGCGGCGTATTCAACAAGTTTACTCAAAGCAATTCCAATAAGTACGCCGATAACTCCTCCAACAAGACCTAACAATCCTGATTCGATAAGAAATACTGACATAATGTCTTTTCTTGTTGCACCAATTGCTTTCATAATTCCTATTTCGCGAGTTCGCTCAATAACAGCAGTGTACATCGTGTTTGTTATTCCTATTCCACCAACAAGTAAACTAATTCCTGCAATTCCAATAAGAACGGAAGTAACAATACTTAAAACGGTGGTGAGTGTTCCAAGAACATCTTCAGCAGTATTCACTTCAAAATCTTCATCTCCTTCATCAAGATTACGATGATTGCGAAGATCTTTCTCAATAGTGTCTGCTACGAGCGAGATATCTTGTTTCGTATCTACTCTTGCAGCAATGACGCCAAATTTTTCCGGAATGTCAAGCAAGTCTCGCACTGGTTCTTCATTCATAACAAAAGAAAAATCGATAAAAGGGTTGCCAGTCTTTTCAAAAAAACCTACAACATCAACAATTTTTCCATTAATTTCAATTTTGTCTCCTACACGAAGAGGTTTTCCATCAAAACGAGGAGTATCATAAAAATCCTCACTCATTACAACACGCCAGGTATCATCACGGTCAAGATTTCTTCCGTACACAAAATCTTCATCGCGAACGTTTGCGATTTCAGAGAGTAATTCTCGTTCTTCTCGTTCTTCTGCTATTGTTGCAACGAATAAAAATCTTTCTTCATCATTAAATTCTACACGTATTGGCTCAATCAGCCTGCCCGCAGCGACCTCGACTCCTCGAGCGTTTTGCACAACTCGAAGATCGCTCTCATCAAGAATGATGTCGCTGTTGCTTCCTGGAGGACCTGTTGTTGGTCCTTTTACGACTACTTGAACTTTATCAGCACCCAATTGGAAAAACTGTTCAGTAACTGCTTTCTCCAATCCCTGGCCGAGACTAATAAGACTTACAACGGCCGCAACACCGATGAAAATACCTATCATAGTCAGCCATGAGCGCAATCTTCTTTTTCGAAGATTGTTGAATGCAAGCTTAAAATAGTCGCTAAACATTATTTCCTACTCTTTCTCCACCACCAAACTACTGCTCCTATTACTGCAAGAAGAACAATCCAAATAAAAATTGGTTGTCCTTCTTCACTATCTTTTCTTAGTGTTACTGGAAGCGTTATTGTTTCGGTGTATTCTCTATTAAGAGCGTCTTTATAGACTACTTGAACTTGTACATCTTCTTGTGCTCGTAATCGCAAAGAAGCACTTTCATAATCATCGTCATCAATGTTACCAACATAAATAGTTGGGCTTTCGCTTAAGACTTCGACATTCTCATTTTCTATAACGGTCATTTCAAGAAGCTTAATTTCTGAGAGTCCTTTATTCACAAAACGAATAATTGCTTCGCCTTCAGGATTTTCTTGAGTCAAGCTGAGTTCATCAAAATAAACGAGCAATTCAGGCTTTGCTCCAACGACTACTCCGATAGTTTCTTGCTGGACTTTTTCTGAACCGGTCTCATCATCGTACTCTATAGTGAGTGGTATTTGATAAACTTGAGCAAGTGTTTCTGGATAACTCGTTAATTGAAAGCTTACAATTCTTTCTTCACCACCGCCCAAGGTACCAATTGTTCTACTATTGCTGTTTCCTGTTGGAGCAAAATTAACTCCGTTCAAATCAAGCGTCAAATCAACATTTCTCACTTCAGTAGAACCAGTATTTTCT
>CAZDJS010000023.1:14101-15792 GCA_964505795.1 uncultured Methanosarcinales archaeon | reverse complement strand
CGAGTTGAGTGACAAGTCGCGACCAGAAACCCTGTTTCTAAGTATGCGACCTTGGCACACTGCGGATGGGGAGAATTGAACTCCCGACCTCCAGATTGCTCAAGCGCGCTTTTCATTGCCCGAAGGCTCATCACTCATATTTATGAGTCTGGCGCTATAACCGCTAAGCTACATCCGCGTATTGTTGAGCGCAGTGAAGGTCTTTTTAAAAGTTACTAGTTAAAAAATTTTATAAAGGTATTTTTTTCTTTTATGATTATGGTTGATTATCAAATGCTCTCAGATAAGGCTTTAGAGGTTGCGCTTTCTCTCGCACCGAAGCTTTTAGCAGCTCTTCTTACTCTCGTTATTGGTTGGTTTATTATTGGCTTTTTTAGCAGTTGGTTTGCTAAGATGCTAAAAAAACGTGGTGTAGAAGCATCTCTTCATCCTTTTTTATCAGGTCTCGTTTCAGTTGGTCTTAAACTCTTACTTCTTATTACTGTTGTTTCAATGATTGGTGTACAAGTTACTTCATTTATTGCGATTTTAGGTGCTGCTGGTCTTGCTGTCGGTCTTGCTTTACAAGGAAGTCTTGCAAACTTTGCAGGAGGGGTTTTAATTTTGTTATTCAAACCTTTCAAAGTTGGTCATTTTATTGACACAGGAAGTCATTCCGGTACCGTTCATGAAATTCGTGTTTTGTATACTACATTGAAGACTCCTGATAACAAGACAGTTATTATTCCAAATGGCGATCTTGCAAATAGCAGTGTAACAAATTTTTCTTTAGAAGAAATTCGTCGTGTTGATTTTGTTTTTGGTATTGGTTATGAAGATGATATCAAGAAAGCTCGTAAAGTTATTGAGTCGGTAATTAAAAAAGATAAACGAGTTCTTAAAGATCCAGGGTATCAAATTGTTGTTGGTGAACTTGGTGCGAGCAGTGTTGATTTTACTGTTCGTGCTTGGACGAAAGCTGAAGATTATTGGTCGTTCTTTTTTGATACACAAGAAAATGTCAAGCTTGCTTTTGATAGGGAAGGTATTAGTATTCCTTACCCACAACAAGATATTCATATTAAAAAATAATTTTATTGAACTTTTTTTGCTATTTCTGCGAGTTCTTCATCGCTTGCTTCACGATCAGGCCAATGTTCAAGTCCATCTTCTGAAAATCGGGGAATTATGTGCGTGTGTTGGTGAAAGATTAGTTGATGCGCTGCTTTTCCATTATTCATTCCAACATTATATCCTTGAGCGTTTACGCCTTTGACGATTTTTTGTGCTGTTTTATTCATAAAAGAAACCCACTCTTTGCCAAGTTTTTCTGGAAATTCGCTAAAGTCTTTACAGTGTTTTTTAGGGATGACGAGAGTGTGTCCTTGATTCACAGGAAATTTATCGAGTATTGCAATAAACTGTTCATTTTCAGCAACTTTAAAACAAGGTATTTCTCCTGCTATCATTTTACAAAATAAACAATCAGTCATAAAAATGAAATTGTTTTGCTCGTATAATAATCTTATGGACTTGTCGGGATTTGAACCCGAGGCCTCCCGATCTTTGGACGAAACGTACAAATTGCCGTTATGTGTGCCAACCGAGCGCTCTACCAGACTGAGCTACAAGCCCGTGCTAGACTTTGCGTCAGGGCTACAAAGTACAAGCTCGTTTGTATGTGGAGCATTCCGTATGTTTTAAATAGTTAT
>CAZDJS010000023.1:0-14091 GCA_964505795.1 uncultured Methanosarcinales archaeon | reverse complement strand
ATTCTGTTGTGAGGATATAATGAAATTCGCAATTTTTGTTATTATGCTTTTGTGTGCTAGTTCTGTTGCCGCAATTGTGGAGACTACTTCATCAGGAGTTTTTCGTGGTAGTTTGCGTCATACGATTACTCTTGATGGAGAGAACGAGTTACTTAATGTAAAACCAGGTGATTATCTTGCTTTCAAACTTCCTGGTGAAACCTATTCAGTAATGCAAAAATATGAAGAAAAAGAAATCTATGTTCGGCGATATTCTTCAGAAACAGCTGCGTATGACCTTTCCCTTGATAAATTTAATGAGATTGAACAGGGAGAATCTGTACTGCTTGATTTAACCGATGATGGTGTTAATGATGTTATGCTTCGTTTTGAAGAAGGAAATCGCTGGATTGCTAGTCCACCTTGCAGTATTGCTTGTAGTTCTGATGAGGATTGTAATGGGACCTGCGTTGACGCAGGAACCTGTGCTGCGACTTGTGTTGCTCCAGAGCCCGAAGAGCCGGACTGTTGTAAGGCTCTTATAGCGTCATGCCTTGCTTGTACACAAAACGTGACAGAAGAAGAGTATTGTGCGGAGAATCCTGACACTGTGGGTTGTCCTGAACAAATAATAGATTCTGAAAACGCTTTAGAAAATACTTCAGGAAGTACTTCTGAAACTCCTGAAGATGCTCCATCTCCAACTGAGGAGAAGGGTTGGTTCTCTCGACTCCTTGCCTGGTTTGCAAACCTTGTTTGACACTGGACATGAAGACAAAATAGTTTTTAAGTGAAGATTTTTAATAGTGTTTTATGATTAGCGAATCTTTTATTTTTCTTGATAAAATATCCTATCAAAAAGAAACCCATTTTTGGAATTGTGGAATCATAAATTGGGATGTTTTTCTTGCACAAGAACAAATCAGTGGAATAAGCACAACAAGAAAATTGTATTATGATCGTCAAATAGTACAGGCAAAAAAATTGCTTCAAGAACGGAAGCTTTCAGAACTTGCAAAACTGTTTCCTCAACGAGAACATTGGAGACTTTACTCCCTTTTTCAAGAACACGCGATGGCTCTTGATATAGAAACTTCTGGTTATTATGGAGACATAACAGTGATTGGTCTTCACGATGGTCAAAACCCCTATTTTCTCGTTAAAAATAAGAATCTTTCGCATGAACCTCTCGTTGAAATTCTCAACAAACCAAAGGTTCTCTTAACTTTTAACGGCTCCTCGTTTGATTTACCAATTATTAAACGACGATTTCCGCAAATTGATTGGACACCACATCTTCACATTGATTTACGACACCTAGCTTCTCGTCTGGGTTTAAGTGGTGGTTTGAAACGTATTGAACAAATTCTGGGTCTTTCTCGAGAAAAAGAGATTCAAAACATGTTTGGTGGTGATGCTATATTTTTGTGGCAGCAGTATCTTGCTGGTGATGAACGAGCTCTTGAACTCTTAATCTCCTATAATCAGGCAGATGTTGAGAATCTTTTTCCTCTTGCAGAGTATCTTATTGAAGAATTATGGCGAACAATATATAAATAAGGTTTCTTACCAAGCTGTATGGCTCTTGTTGAATTAGCAATTATTGGACTTGTTTTAGTGACTGCTCTTGTCTTTATTGCATTTCTTGTTATGGGATTAAAATTTGCAATTAAATTGCTCTTAAATTCTCTTATTGGCTTTTTTGCTCTGTGGGTTACCAAAGTCTTTGTGCTCAATGGGCTTGTAATAAATATTTGGAGCGTTTTGTTAACTGCGGTTTTTGGTATTGTTGGTTATATTATTGTGTTGGTTTTGCACATTCTTGGAATTCTGTTCTAGAAAACTGCGAAGCTAAGACGATATATTTATAAAGCCCTCATTTCTTCTCGAGCTTATGGTAACACGAATTGGCGGAGCTCGAAGAAAGACACGCGGAATTATGGCTAAAGGAAGCCGTTCAAAAGGAAAAATTAGTCTGCGACGTTATCTTCAAGTACTTACTCCAGGTCAAAAAGTAGCGCTTACAATTGAGCCTGCAGTAGCTGAGGGAGTATATCACAGAAGGTTTTATGGAAAGATTGGTGTTGTTGATGGTAAACAAGGAAATTGTTATGTCGTCAAGATAAAAGATGGTAATGCAAGTAAAAAAGTCATTGCTCATCCTTCTCATCTTAAGTTGGTGTAATTATGGTAGAAATTATTGAAAAAACTCCTATTGGTGTTGTCGAGCTGAAAAAAGAACTTGCCGCAATTAAAAAACGTGATGAAGAGTTGAATTTTCGTGCTCAACGAACTGAAGAGTATGTTAATGAACTTGCTAGACTTACTCAAAAAGATACGGACTCTCTTTTAAAGAAACTTCGTGATCTTGATCTTCCAAGATTAAAAGAAGAGCACATTGTTAAAATTGCTGATATTATTCCACAAAGTGAAGCTCATTTAAAGATTCTTCTTTCAGGTTATACACTCACGGTAAGTGCTGATAACATGAAAAAAATCATTGCTGTGACTAATGAATTTGCGGCAAAGAAGTAATGCATAATTTTATATAGTTCTCAGAGATAGTTTAGTTGAGGGGTTTTATGGAAAGAAAAAGAGAAGAAGAAGCGGTAGTGCTTGAATTTTTACAACACGGCTATCCGTTTGATAAAAGACCAAGTCATATGAAGACGCCAATAGCGCAAGCTCTTGGAACGGCAAAATTTTCTCTTTTGGAATTAGTCCCTCGAAAAGATATTTCTCTTCGTATGCTTGAAAGGGTGTATGTTGGCGATGATAAACGTGATAAGATTCATCATGTCGCTGGAAAAATTGCCTATCGTAAACTTACAGAAACGGCAAAAAGTGAGCTTAAGCACGTCGTAAAAGAGATTGTTTTAGATCAAGAAGAGCGTTTTATTAATTTCTTTAATAAAGCTCAGCCTCTCAATTTAAGAGTTCATTCTCTTGAAATGCTTCCTGGTGTGGGAAAAAAACACATGAGAGAAATCATAGATGCTCGTGAAGAACAAGAGTTTAAGAGTTTTGAAGATTTTCGCAATAGGGTAAAAAGTGTTGGCGATCCCGTCGATAAGATGGTAAGTCGCATTGTAAGCGAAATCGAAGGTCTTGAAAAAATGAACTTGTTTGTCCACTGAACTTTTTTATTCACACTCTAATTTCTTTTTATATGTCAATTATATATGTAGATTTTAAGAGTTCTTGCCGTTCAATTTCTGAAGCGAGAGCATCTCTTCGTTCTGCCGAGCATTCTTTGGCAACTATTGATTCTTTGTTTGGCCATATTAGTCATTATGAATGGTAAAAGCTTGTTGTGCTCAGAAAACACTTAATGAAACTCATGAAGCAATTCTTAGTCAGTTTGGAGAAGAAGTATACAAAAAAATAGTTAATAAAATTAGTGCAGTCGTTTGTGCGCTCGTAGTCCTGGACGGATCTTTTCAGCTCCAATTCCTTTCTTACGCAGTCCGCGCCCTTTTCTTCCCGCACTGGTTTTTCCTCTAAAGACTCTTGCCCTGTCAGTTGCGACTTGAGCAAGTTGTTTATCAGCAAGAATTGCTGGGTGATAGCGCTCAACCATGATTACTTCATACCAATAATATGTTCCGTCTTTTTCGACTAAATAACTGTTAAGAACTTCACAGTTTTTATAATTCTTATTTGCTCTTTCTTCTGCAACTTGTTGATAGTTTTTCTTTACGTCTTTTCTTTGTGTTGCGTGAGCGGATCGACGTCCTCCTTTTATGTCAGGTCGTTGTCTTCCTCCTCTGAGAACTCGTTGTCTTACAACAATAACTCCTTGTTTAGGTCTGTAACCTAATGATCGTGCAGTTGCAATATTTGTTGGTCGTTCAATACGAACAGTTACTGGTTCACGTCTTAGCGCGAGTAGCCGTTCACGACTTGATGCTTTTGCTTCTTCTGTTGGTTTGCGAAAAGTATTTCGCAGATATTTGAGATATCCCATTTTTTGCCTCCGGCAAATGGTGTCTCGAACTTTCGTTCGCCCATTTTATGCCTCTATTATTATTTTTTTCAACTCAGTTCAGGAAAGCAACTCCCCACATTCCGAGTACTGCAAGAATCAGTTCTTGTTTTATAAAGCTATGGTTATATTTAGAGAACGACCTCAGACAGACTATGTTCTAGGTTTTTTAAATAATTTATAAATTCTTCATTTGTTTTTTTGTATCATAAACTATTTATAGTCTGAAAATAATCTCTTAGTATAGTTGGGGTGTTATAGTGATGGAACTAGGAGGAAATATTACATTATCGGGCTTTTCTGAAAGAGATTTCGCTGAGCTTATTGTTGTAAAAAAAGTCGTTGGTCAGTACGCTCGTAAATTACATGACGCCTATGAAGACTTCACTCACCTAACAATCACGCTTAAAACTGTTAATAAACAATTCGAATTACACGCAAAGGCTGAAGTTAAGGGTTCTCTTATTGTGAGTGCAGTCACTGATAGAAATCTTTTTGTCGCAATAGACTCTGTTCTCAAGAAAATACTATCTCAATTAGAAAACTAGTTATTCAGATTTTTTTGTTTCGTCAGGCTTTTCTGAAGACTTTTTCGCTTCAGGATTCTTCTTAGCTTCTGTTTTCTTCGGTGTCTCCTGAGTTTCCTTCTTCTGAGTGAGAGCTTGAAGTTTTCCTTTCAAACCACTTTCTTCTTCAGCGCGCTCTTCAGGCCTTACTGATTCCTTAAAGGTTTTTCCAAGAATCTCAACACGAGCAGTCTTTACACCATCAATATCAACAACTTCTGAAACCACAGTAACTTTTGCAGGAGGGTTTTTAATTCCTTTTTCCCATAAGTGCTCATTTAGATGTTGTCCAATCTTAATGTTGTCAGCCTTTGTGTGTCTGAAAAGATATGCTCTAAGAACATCAACAGCCTTTTTCGTTCTTTTATAACGAGGTGCTTTGTGATATCCTTTTCGTAAGGGAATAGTGTATTCTGCCATAATCATACCTTTTTGATTTTGTTTCTACGCCAACTTCTTTTTACAACTGTATGTCGTCCAGGGTGAACTTGTTTTCCTTTTCCATACATTTTTGGAATAGTCCAAAATGGCGCCCAGCGTGTTTGACGTCCGTGTTTTGCGAGACGAATTTTTCTTGCGAGGTGCTTAAAGACTGCCATTTTTCACCTTCGTTTCGTTTACTACTTTGTATCCTGCTCCTGTAGCTACACGTCCTTTGTGTACTCCTCGAGCATCTTGTTTGATAAGTTGAGCTTTTTCTAATTGTTGAAGAATAGTACGAATAATTTTCCCACTGGCAAGAGTAAATTTATCAGGTGCCATACCTTTATTTTTACGTCCACCATATTTTACTCGTAATTTTGCTGTACCAATAGGCCCTCTTGCTGCAATAACTCTAAGAATGCTTGCTGCTCGTAATTGCCACCAGTTTTTTTGTGTTGGTGCTCTTTCTCGACCTTGGCTTGTTCTTACGAAACGAGCCCAGTCAGGTGCAATAATTCCTTGCTTTTCTAATTCTTGAGCAAGCACTTCAATGTGTTTTTGTATTTCTTGCATGATTTTCCTCTAATTTTCCCCTCTCGGGGTCGTGTCAGGAACCGAAGTTACCTGAGAATAGGGCTTGAAACCCTCATTTATTTAAAAATTTATGCTATTTTTTGATCAAATTTTCCTTGATTAAGCTTTTTTATCGCTTCAACTCCAGAATCTCCTTCAATAGTTATTCCCATTGAATTACAGGTTCCTATACTCTCTTTTATTCCTGATTTGGTATCAGCAGCGAGTAATGCATCTTTTTTCATGTTTGCAATTTTCTTTACTTGTTCAATAGTTAGATTTCCTACATGTTCTAGTGGGTTTCCTGAAGCGGTCTTTAGTCCTGCTTCTTGTTTGATAAGTTGTGCAGCAGGAGGAGTTCCTACTTTAATAGTAAATTCTTTTGTGTCTGTATCGATTTCTACAGTAACAGGCACTTTCATTCCTTTGAAATCTGCTGTTTTGTTGTTGATTTCTCCGACTACTTGACCAATATTTACTCCCATTGGTCCGAGTGCAGGTCCAAGAGGGGGTGCAGCTGTTGCTTTTCCTCCTTCTATTAAGACATCAATTTTTTCTTTTGCCATGACGCGTGAGAAAGAGAAACCCTTTAAAAACCTTACTCTTTAACTTTCTTGAATAGTTTCGGGTTTTCTTTAACAAATCTTTCTATCATGTTAGTAAAAAAAGGTACTTCTCCACCTTTGATGTAAAAATATCCTGCTATACTTGCTATACTAGCACCGACAGTATCAATGATAAGATCGTACATAGTGTCATCAAGTCCAGTTTTCTGCATGTTCATTCCAAAGTTTTGGTCCATAAAAAATTCAAATATTTCCCACACTGCTCCAATCATGATCGCAAAAGAAAACGCAAAAAGAGCGACAAACTTCGCATCGAGTTTGATCTTAATTTTTGGTTCATAATTAAGAGTGTAAATGATAAGAAAACCGATGATTCCTAATACTATTGCAGAACCAAAGTGCAAGAGTGAATCCCACCACCAAAACCTTGTATAATACCCTTGAACTTCACCTAAGAAAAGAGTTGTGTAAATAAATGCAATTATGATGAATTCAAACTCGAGCGGTAAAAAAATATGGAGTCTTTTTTCAATAATTGCAGGAAGAAAAGTAAGAAAAAACACTGTTGCAGAAACGAACACGAGCATCCATAGTTGCTCCCAAGCAGCAAGAAGAATCGCAATTATTAATGAAAATCTCATTACATATGCTAGGAGAATCTGCAAGCTCTTTGCAATATTCATAAAAGAAAAAAAAGAGTTTCTCTAAATAAAGTTATGCCTTTTCTTCACGCCTAATAACTTTTACAGCATCAATTGGCAAAGTAATAGGAATCGGCACTGGACTTTCGAGGAGTTCAACAACAACTTCACCTTTTACTTTATCGACGCGAGTGATTTTACAATTATCACGTTTGAAAGCACCGCTGATGATTTCCGCAATATCATTCTTTTGGATGTTGATTTCTCTTTTAACTTGCTCGAGCATGTGTTCGATTTCTTTATATTCTACTTCTTTTGGAAGAAGGCCTTTTGAGTATGGAACGCCAAAAGCTGCTTGTTCTGCGCTTGCACGATCTGCTGCCTCAACAAAAATGTAGCCTCTCATTCCATGAGGGCTGATAACACTATAAACAGGAAGTTTTTTTCTTGCAGCGTTACTCGCGACAAATTCAAGAACTTGATACTCTCTATTAGCAGTTGTTCTTAGGCCAAAAATGATACTTTCAGGCTTTTTTTCGTCTGAAACTTCAGGTTTTTGTACTTCTTCTTTTTCTTCTGCTTGTGCAGCTTTTTTCTGAAATTCTGAGACTATGTCGTCTCCCATATTGATGTTTGGTTTGTTATCCATGAGTATCACCTAAATAGTTCGCGAATGTATGTTATGATGAATCCTATCATTCCAATGATGGTGATTCCTATTGCAGACATTTTTACAATCATCTTATATTCTTCTTTTGTTGGTTTACGAGTTACTTTATAGACTCGAACACTTTGATTGATGAATTGTTGTATGCGTCGCATTTATTCTACGAATTCGATTCCTAATTCGTCCTCCATTTCTCTTTCTTTTTTCTTTGGAGTGCCACCAGCCATTATTTGACTGCTTTTCACACCAGTTACAATAAGCATTACGCGAATGGTTCCTTCGAGATCATCTGAAATTGCTGCTCCCCAAATGATTCTTGCATCTTCATCAAGTCTGACTGAAATTGTTTCTACAACTTTTCTTGCTTCTTCAAGCGTCATGTCTTGACCGCCTGAAACATTAATTAATGCTCCGTTAGCGCCGCTAATATCAACGTCAAGAAGTGGGTTTTGAATTGCTTTTTCAACTGCTTCTATAGCTCTGTTTTCAGTATCTGATTCGCCAACACCGATGAGTGCAACTCCTCCATTTCCCATAACAGCACGAATATCAGCAAAGTCAAGGTTAACAAGACCAGCTTTTGTGACAAGCTCAGCAATTCCTTTTACAGCGTTTGTGAGTATTTCGTCAGCAACCTTAAATGCGGTATGAAGTGGGAGGTCTGGTGCGAGTTCAAGGAGTTTATCGTTTGGAATAACGATAAGCGTATCAACATTGTCTTTGAGTTTTTCAAGACCATTCATTGCGTTCTCGTAACGACGACTTCCTTCCATTTGAAAAGGAATGGTTACGACGCCTACAGTGAGAGCACCGATTTTTTTACTCATTTCAGCAACAATCGGAACGCTTCCTGTTCCTGTTCCTCCTCCAAGACCACAAGTAATAAACACCATGTCTGCTCCTTGAAGTGCATTTTTGATTTCGTGCTCGCTCTCTCTCGCGCTATCTTCTCCAACACGAGGGATACTTCCAGCACCTTTTCCTCGTGTGAGGTCGCGTCCAATAAGGATTTTTTTGTCTGCACTTGTGTAAAGGAGATCTTGTGCATCCGTATTAATTGCAATCATCTCTGCTCCGACGATCCCAACTTCGGTCATTCTGTTGATTGTGTTGTTTCCACCGCCTCCTGCACCGACGACTTTAATCTTAGCTTTTTGTTCGCTAAGTAATTCTTCGAGTTCAGCATCAACAGAATTACGTTTTTTTTGTACACTCTCTTCGTTTTCTTTTGCTTGTGATATAATTGAATCCACCTTATTGCCTCCAAGAGTATTTTTAGTTTGCTGCTTTATATATTTTCTTTCTTACCTTGCTCAAACGAGACTTGTTCAATCGTCGTGAGCTCAGTGATTTTTTTGTTGAGTGCATCCATTATTTCTTGCGGGTAGAGTTGCGGAACAAAAATGGTTGCTTTTGTTTCTTTTACTTCTATTTTTGTATATGGTGCTTTAATAATATCAATGATTGACTCAATTTGTTTTGTCACATCATCGACTGTTTCGAGTAGGTTAATATCGTATTGGATTTTTTGTCCTGCGAGAGGGTGGTTAAAATCAACTACGACCCGTCCTCCACTGATGCTTCGTACAACGCCGTGTTGTCCGTCTATTTCGAGTTGCATTCCTGGTTTTGGATTAATATTTTGTTTTTGCAGTTGATTTTTCGGAACAAGCTCAAGCTTTTTCGTGCTTTTTTCTCCGAAAGCTTCCTTTGCTTCAAGTATGATTGTGTGTTTTCCTTTTTCTTTTCCGATGAGTTTTTCATCAAGTCCTGGAAGCAGTTGTTGTTGTCCAAGACAGATAGTTATTGGCTCTGCTTTGTGACCTATGGTTTTTCCAACTTCAGGGTCTGTCGTATCAAAAATTCTTCCATCAGAGAGCTTTCCAGTGTATGTTAATTTGACAAATGTTCCTTCTTTCATATCTTCACCTTCTTAACACTAGTTCGTCTAATGCATTAATAAGAATTATCATTTGTAATTACAGCTTCTTTTATAAAAGTATCTGTGTCTAAGTTGCGTAGAAAGTCTTCGTCGGCACTTGAGACCTAATTGACGTAGTCAATCTAGGTCTTGGTCCGACGGAGGCGTCCTTGGTTACCACGTGTGGTGTTCAAGACACTAAAGTAGAAGACTTTCAGCACAACCTTGTCTTATTTTTTTTATCTCTAGCTTAAGACTTCTTTTTTAAAGAATCGCCGAAATGTTTAAATACAGCGTTTGTGGATATAATCTAAAAGAACCGAGGTGGTTATATGTTAGTTGTAAAAGCAAAAATTAAAGACTACGCTTCTGGACACAATGTTTCAAGTGATTTTTCAGAAGCACTCAATGACAAAGTTGTTGCACTCATTAAAGATGCAGTGGCACGTGCTGAGGCAAATGGTCGCAGAACAGTCATGGGTAAGGACTTATAAGTCCAACTTTTTTTCTCTTTTCATCATATCAAACTCTTGACGCAAATCTTTAGCTAGATGTTTCAGATTATTAAGTGCTTGTGAATGATGATCGAGTTCTTTCTTCTCGATTTTCTCAATTGTCGTATTAATCTGATTTTCTATTCTCGTTGCAATCTCTTTTTGTGCAATATGTGGATCTGTATAATCAAGAAGCTTGTGCATTTTTGCATGAAAAGAAAGCTTAACGAAGATATCTTGTGTGAGTGTCATTGTGGTTGTGGAACGTCTTGTATTGGTGGCATTCCTTTTGGTGGCGGAGGTAGATTTTTTATTGAAGGAAGTACTTCTTTGAATTTTTGTCGGGGGAGGTTTGTGTCGAGCTTATCATCTTGATCTTGGAATGGATTGTTTTGATTGTTTTGTGTATTTTGCTCTTTTTTTGGCGCGTTTGTGAAAGTGCTTTCATCAAGTCCTGTAGAGAACCCTGTCGTTCTCTTTTGATCTTGCAAGCTTTTAACGAGTTCACCAATTGCGACCATTCCTTCAGCGAGTTTTGTATTTTGTTCAATGATCATATTCATTCGGTCGCTCGATTTATTTTCTTCATAATCACGCACGATTTCATCATTAGCACTTTCAAGCACCGAGAGTAATTTGTTAATAGAAGTAGTAAGATTGTTCATGGCATCAAGCATTGTCTGACCTGTTTCGGTCTGCCCGAAAGGGTTTTCTTTAATTTGCTTGATGTCTCCACGCATTTGTTCTAATTCCCCATGCGGGAGTATTTCATAATCGTCTGCCATAACTCACCTCTAAATAATTAGGAAGAAGCTTCTTTTTAAGATTTGTGTTGGGGGTGGTGGGGAAAATCTTCGTCGGCACTTGAGACTGGATTGCTTAAAGCAATCTAGGTCTTGGGTGTCCTTGGTGTGGTGTTCAAGGCAATAGGAGACTTTCTACACCACGAACTTAGGACTTCTCTTGTTGTGTTGCAATCACGTCATCAATACGCAGTATCATAATAGCCACTTCTGATGCGCTGCTCAGAGCTTGTGTTTTTGTTCGTAAGGGCTCAATTACTCCTTCTTTCCAAGGGTCCATATGTTCTCCTGTAAAGACGTCAATTCCTCCTTCGTGCGCTTTGAGCATTGCAAGAGCATCTATAGGGTCAATGCCTGCGTTTTCTGCGAGTGTTATTGGAATGATTTCCATAGCATCAGCAAATGCTTGTACTGCGAGTTGTTCTCTGCCTTGCAGTGTCGTTGCGAATTGGGAGAGTTTTTTACTAACAGCCATTTCACTTGCTGCTGCTCCTGCGATAATACGTCCGTCTTCGAGCGCTGATGATAAATCGCCAATTGCGTCTTCAAGAGCTCGTTTTATTTCAAGAATGATATGTTCTGATCCTCCGTGAACGACGATGGTTACTGCTTTTGCGCTTGCGCATTCTTTCACGTAGACCTTTTCTTTCTTTTCTTCAACAATACCTGCGAGTCCAAGATCAGTCGTTGCAAGTTCACTAACATTATTAATTATTTTTGCTCCTGTTGCTTTACTCAAGCTTTCTAAATCTGTTTTCGTGACTCTGCGCACAGCAAAAATTCCTTCTTTTGCGAGATAGTGTTGGGCTAATTCATCAATTCCTCGTTGACAAAAAACAGCGGTTGCTCCTGATTCTTTGATGTGCATCACTAGTTTCTTGAGCATACGTTCTTCCATATCAAGAAATCCTTGGAGTTTGTCAGGGTCAGAAATGTTAATTTTTGCCTCGATTTCTGTGTTTTTTATTTCGAGGCCTGTGTTAATGAGTGCAATTTTTGCTTCTTTGACTTGTTTTGGCATTCCTGCATGTGTTCGCTCTTTATTAAGTACGATTCCTTGTATGAGTTCGGTATTATGTATTGAACCGCCACTTTGCGTTTCTATTCTGATACTTTCTTTGTCTTGCACTGCAAGTATTGCTTCAACAACGATTTTTGCGAGCTCTTCCTTTGCGTCTTCGCTGCCTTTACCGGTCATTGCTGTATGCGCAATTTTTTGCAGGAGTTGAGTGTCTTCTTTACTTATTGGTTTTGCGAGTGATTTGAGTATTTCTTGTGCTTTTATTGCTGCGAGTCGGTATCCTTTGATGATAATTGTTGGGTGGATTTCTTTGTCAAGGAGTGTTTCTGCGTTTTTGAGGAGTTCTCCGGCGAGTACGACTGCGGTTGTTGTTCCGTCACCGACTTCTTCTTCTTGTGTTTTTGCTATTTCGACTATCATCTTTGCGCTCGGATGGCTGATTTCCATCTCTCTAAGTATAGTGACTCCGTCATTTGTGACGGTAATATCTCCTGCGGCGTTCACAAGCATTTTGTCCATTCCTCGAGGACCGAGCGTTGTACGTACTGTTTGCGCGACGAGTCTTGCTGCGGCTATATTGAGTCGCTGCGCGTCGCGTCCGATTGTTCTTCGCGTATCCTCTGAGAAAATATCTTTTGCCATACTTAGGGGTTTTTCTTGGCTTTTTTATACATAACCTTTTTATCTTGAATTTGCATTCACTCGCAAATGATATATGATATTGCTCGTGATTGTCCTAAAATTAAATTTCGTAGTTACGACTTTGAAAATATTTATGACTCTCGAAGAAGATCTCAAGCTCTAAAGTGGAATTCTAGTCCAATACAACAGCAAATTATTCAATACGCTGATAAGAAAGGTTTTGATTATGCCTCACATTGTCAATTGGTTTTGTCACTTTATCATACAACCAAAGGTAGAACAAAAGACTTCTTACATTCTAATGAAACACTTGCACAAACAGTGGCTGCTGTTCTTGAACCTGCAGTTGCACCTTCTGTTTTACAGTATTGGTTCCAGCAAGCTGCGATTTTGAATTTTGCTGCAGCTGCCGAAGAGACTTTGCTTGATGATGAGGGTGTTGATTTGGAAGGAATAGTTCAACCTCTGAATCGAGCATTTAAATTAAGCCAAGATTTACATTCCTATGAAGCACAGCAACTTGCAAAGGAAGGCCGTGTTGTTCCTTCGTATTCTCTTTCAAAGGATCCTTTACTTTTAAGACGCGTTGCCGCTCGTTTTAGTCCTGAGCCCTTGCCTGAGTATTTGTATTTTGTTCATTTTAATGCTCGAAAAAAAGGCCTTTCTGAAGAAGAGATATGAACTTCTGAGTAAATAACTAAACGAAAAATATAAATACTACTTCAGTATACTAAAACGTATATTTGCGACAAGGTGATATATATAGGATTAGAACAAATAACTCAAGATACTCAATTCCCTGTACACGTCTTTCCTGTAGATTCTGCAGCAGGTTCTACTAATCGTGCTCTTGATGAGCAAACTACAAGAATAGCTAATCAGTACGAAAATTTACTGAACAACCCAGTGTCAGGCAGAAAAATGAGACGTTTTGGTATGGAATCAGATGAGTATTTTGCTTGGAAATTAACCGATTATCAGGGTGGAAATCATTTTGATACTTCTCGTTGTGAAGCAGTAAGTCGTGTTCTTGACTACTCAAGAACTGAAGTGCAAGACCTTGCTCGCGAAGCCTACAGAAAGCTTTCTCTTTACTATGGCGAAGAGGATTAAGCTTAAATAGCAACATTTTCTTTAATGTTGTATGATCGTTACTTTTATGGGAACTCCGAGTGCCGGAAAATCCTTTCTTGCAAGAAAAATAGCGGAACACTATAGCCTCAAGCATTATTCAATAGGTGATTTACGTCGTCAGGCAGCGCAAGAGCAAGGAATGACCTTGGCTGAATATAATAAACTTGGAGAGTCAAAAGACACTGACACGAAGTTTGACGAGTATCAAAAAAGCTTACCGAGCAAAAATCCTGATTTTGTTATTGACGGAAGACTCAGTGCTTTTTTCTTGCCACAAGCAATCAAAATTTTTGTTGACGCTAGTGAAGATGTTCGTGCTCAGAGAATGTTAAAAGAAGATTCTGATCATAAACGGGTCGGAGAATCACCACAATCATTTGAAGAAGCGAAGAAACTCATGCAAGAACGAGTCATAAGTGATATTAGCCGTTATAAAAAACATTATAGCTTTAATCCTTATGAAAAAAAAGGTTATGATATTATTTTTGACACCACCAATCTTTCTAAAGAAGAGTGTGTGAAAGAACTAATTGAACTCATTGACAAAAGAAACATTTAAAAGAAACTTCTTGGTTCAACATCATACTCGCACAGAGAATTACCTAAACCTCTGTGCCCAACGCACGGATAGTACAGTGGTTAGTATACGGCCTTGCCAAGGCTGTGACCTGGGTTC
>CAZDJS010000022.1:0-15827 GCA_964505795.1 uncultured Methanosarcinales archaeon | reverse complement strand
AATAAGCACCATCAGTTTCTGTTGAAGAATCAACAACATCACCATCCAAAAGCAAGGAAACAAAAACCTCACGATCATCAACCTTCGCACCACCCTCATACACAATATCACCAGAAATAGTAACATCAGGATACACAACATCAAAACGCACAGTATCAGAATCAGAATAATCATCCAAACTACAAGTCACCTCATAAGAATCCTCAGGAAAACAAGACCAAGGATTATCACCATCACAAAGAGGACCCGAAAGAGTAGAAGTAAGAGGAGGATCAGAAGGACTAGGACTAACATCACAAGAAGCAGAAACACTAGCATCACAAGAAGACTCAACATGACCAACACTTATGGAAACACCATCAATTTGCACATCAGCAGTAACAGAAGGCTCAACACAAAGATTCTCACTACAAACCTCATCAGAAGAACAACTAGGGGGAGGATCACAAACTCTCGACTCACCAGGCTTAGTCCCTGAACAAAAAGAATCATCCACCTCAGCCCCAGTCTGATCATTCTGACAATACACAACCCTAGTCTGCTCACCACCAGAACCACACTCAACACTACAATCACTCCAAGAACCAGTAAACCAACTATAAGTATTACCACAAGAATTACTCAAACAAACCTGATCAGAAGAACAATGACCATCATCCAAACACTCAACACAACTATTAGTACTCGAGTCATAAATAGGCGTCGGATCCTCGCAGGTGAACTCACAAGCAGTATCAGGAGAACCAGAAACATAATACCAACTCATCCTAAAATCAGGATCCTCACCATGAATCTCATTAGTACTAGAAGAATAAGAACCAGAAGGCAAAGAACCATCACATTCATTATAACAACCACCAGTCAAAGGCATACAAACATCAAGATCACAACCAGAGAAACTACCACCATCATAACCAAGACTTGTACAAGTGTCACTATACTCATCACTATCACAACGAGCAGGAGTAGAAGAATCAGAACCCTCGCAAAAATCAACACTACAAGAATAAGAATCACAAGAACCAGAATCAACGCAAGAACCAGCAGTAGAAGAATACTTCCCATCAACACAACTAGAACCACTACACCAATCACAAGAAGCAGAAGCACCATCACAAGAACTCTGAGAAGAATAAGAACTACAATCACTTGATTGAACATCAATAGTCAAAGACTCATCATCACCATCCTGACAACGACCAGCCTTAACACCACAAGTAAGCGTTTTTGAACCCTCAGAACCCACGTCGCAGTCAAAAACAGCATCAGAATCCTGCCATTCGATAAAATTACAATCAGCATCGCCTGAAGTAGTTACTTCAATATCGGAATGATCATCAGGACTAGCAGAACAACGCAACTCAACACGAGAACTCTCAACAGGCGTACTATCACTCACACTAATACCAGTAATATCAACACAAGAACGACACTCATAATTATAACACTCATTACCAGAACCACAATGAGAATCCTGAGTACACTCAACACAATAAGGCGAAGAAGAAATATAATAAGGAGTAGCAGGAGGACAAACAGCCTCCATAGAAGAACCAGAATCCAACATACCATCACAACTCGAATAACCACTAGAACAACCATACATCAAACGCAAAGGAAGAGGATAAGCAGAACCATAATCAGCATGACGCACCCAATCACCAGTAACCTCAGAACAACTAGAAGAATCACAACGCTTAGCCCAAACCCAATCACCAGCAGAATTCTCAAAAAAAGCCTTCACATAAGTAGCACCACTATTAGAACCCCAACCAACAGTAACAGAACAAGCACTATCACCAGAAGACAAAGAACAAGTAAAAGAACCACTATCAAAAGAACCAGTAAGAGCAACACAATTACTACCATCCCAAGAATAACCAGAATCACAACTCACACACTCATCAGAACCACCCTCATTAGCACGACACCACTCAGTACCAGCAGACTCATGAGTCTCACCAGAACCAACACTAAAACTACAACCATCACCACCAGCAGCAGAACAAGTCAAAACACAACTATTTGATACACAATCTTCACCAGAATCACAATCACCATCAGCCTTACACTCAACTATCGTAAACGAAACCTTATCATTCACAGAAGAATCACCAGTATGATCAGCATAAGTAGTAAAATCACCACCAGTAGAACTATAAGTAGAAAGATAAGTATCAGCATCAATAGTATAAGTATCAGTACCAGCAGAAACAACAGTACCAGAACCACCACAACCAGACACAGGACTAAAATCAGTACAAATCTCATACTCATGAGAAGATTCAACAGTAATATCAGCACTCTCACCAGGACCCAAAGTAGTAGGAGAATCAATAGACACATCAAGAGAACGAGGAACAACACAACTATTACTAGAACAAACCTCACCAGAACCGCAATCATCATCAGAAGTGCAAAAGTCACCGATGCAAAAATATTGACATCCGCTTACTTCATGATAACATTCTCCACTAGGGCAATGATAAATATTATCATTCGGATCATCAGTTGCAGGACAACTCACTATTTGGCATCCTTCCTCAAATCCCGCCATTGTAACTGGCATGAACAAAACAAACACTGCTAGTACCACCACCCACTTCATACACTCATTTCAATCTCACTGCTTTTTATATCTTTCGAGTTCCGAAATGAGATTTTTAATATCGACAAGTTTCTCTTCTCCGAGTCGCATGTCTTTGAGTTTGACTTTGCCTTCTTCAAGTTCTTGTGGACCGACAATCACAACATAAGGAATATCAAGTGAATTTGCGTACTCCAAATTCTTGCTAATGCCTCGTTCCATCAAGTCTATTTCTGTGTTAATTCCTGCATCTCGTAATTCTTGCACTATTGGAATTGCTTTGTCAAAGCATTTTATTGGAATAACATGTACTTGTGTTACTGTCTTTGGAAATCCATTTTGTTCTCCTTTCGCTCGTAGTCGTAAATACTCCATGAGTGGTTCTACTCCGAAGCTTCCTCCGATTGCTGGAACTTTTTTTCCTATAAGAGAGCCGACGAGCGTATCGTATCGTCCTCCTGCGCAAACACTGCTTGTTATTTCGGAGTTTTTGATTCTTCCTTCAAATACGATTCCTGTGTAGTATCCTAGTCCTCGTGCGAGTGAAGGGTTAAATTGCACTTGTGGTTCTTGCAATAGTTCTTTTAGTTCGTCAAGAATTTCATTTTTTGGAAGGAGGGATTCGACTTTTGTGAGTTTTTCCTCGTTCGTTCCGCTAAAGTCAAAGACTTCTAATATTTTTTTTGCTTTTGTTTCAGAAAATCCTTTTCCTACAAGTTCTCGTGTGACTCCTTCTTCTCCTAGCTTATCGAGCTTGTCGATTGATATCATCACACTCTCTGTTCTCTCTGGTTTTACTCCTGTTGATTCGATGAGTGCTGAGAGGACTCTTCTATCATTCACCTCCAAAATAAGTTCAATATCTAGTTTTTTGAAAACAGCAAGAAATACTTTGAGTATCTCAATGTCTGCTGCTATTTGTTTGCAACCGAAGATGTCAAAATCGCATTGCATGAATTCTCTGTAGCGACCAAGCTTGACTGGGCCGTCTCGATACACCGTTCCAATTTGATATCGTTTGAATGGCATTTTAAGTTCTGGGTGCATTGCAACAAAGCGCGCTGCTGGAACGGTGAGGTCGTAGCGCAGTCCGAGTTCTCGCTCTCCTTGATCGCGAAGCTTGTAGATTTCTTTCATGACGTCTGACTCGTCTGACGCTCCGAATTTTGCTGAGAGCACATCCCACTTTTCCACTATTGGCGTTTCGAGCGGGTTGAAGCCGTAGTTTTGAAATACTTCTGTAATTGTTTGTATGAGCTTGTCACGTAGTATTTTCTCTTGTGGAGCGAAGTCTCTCATTCCTTTTGGAAGTTCCATCTGCTTGTTAATTGTCGTTGCTTTTTTATGTCTTTGGAAAATAATTATTTTCTATATAGAAAAAATAATTGGTATTGCAGAAACAAGTAACGTTACAAGAACAATTGTACTCCACAAGAGAACTAAACCAGTTAAATGATGTCGAAAACTCATACTAAGTCATTAAAAAAAAATAAGACTTATTGTTTATCCTTGTGATAGAGTGCTGCAATAAACAACACATCATTCTCATATAAGTACGACAATCGAAATGGCTTAACATACACTTCCCTCGTTCCTTTTCTACCATACTTCATAGGTTTTCCTATTTCTGGAGAGATTGATATTTTCTTAATTTGCAAACGAACTTTATCCTTCAATTGCGTGTCTAATTTTTTAAATGATTTTACGAATTGTTTGTCAAATACAAGTTTTACCATTTTTGAGAAGCTTGTAGAAAATCATCAACAGAATCAAACGATAGAGAGTCTTCTTTTTGCATCCTCACGAGTGCATCCTCAGTTTTTTGTGCAAACGCAAGATCTTCTCGAAAAGTTTTATCTTTTGCAGATGCTTTTTTCATAACCCATTTGTCTTGTTCTCGAATTATTAAGAATTGTTCTCCATTTGAGACATCTTTTCGAACTTCTTTTGGTAAGACAATTTGACCCCTGCTACTCATAGTCGCAATTCCAATTTCCATAGTGTAAGTAAATACTTACTAATTTATAAATTTACTCCAAAACCATGTTGTACGTTCCTATTGTACCACGAGATAGCTCTAACAGTGACTAAATAATCTTCCCCAAGACCATTTTCACCTACACACTTATAAATGACAAGAAGGTCACAAAACACGGTGGCCATAGTGTATCCTCATCAACATTCGGGACACAAGACCACCCAAACTACATTTCACGGTGGCCATAGTGTAATGGTTAGCATAGGAGCCTGTGGAGCTCCAGGTCTGGGTTCAATCCCCAGTGGCCGCCCTTAAAACCATAGTGTCCTCAAAAATCAAAGATGGGATGCCAGAAAGCACGCTTTCTGAGCATAATGGTTAGCATAGGAGCCTGTGGTGGCGCAGACGAGGTCTGCTAGGCATGCGTCTCGCCGCAGACAGCTCTGGGTTCAATCCGTTTCACAAAGTGAAACCCAAGAGCAAAGCGAGTATGCCAGTAGCCGCCCTCTAAATTCTTATAATCTCGGTGGCTACTGGTCCCGAACAAAAGTGAAGACAACAGTAGCCGCCTAATTGTAATTATTATTTTCTCATATAAAGAAAAACATTTATAATAATCACATCAAGAAGTAAGTACGGTGGGGTAATGGATGAGGCAATTTGGGCAGTTATTGGCATACTAAGTGTTATTATTGGCGTTAGTATTCTTGCAAATATTTTCGCACAAAGTACTCTTGAGAATTCAGACGCAGCTCTTGAGTCTTTAGAGGCGCAATGCAATCAAGTATGTCGACTCCCTCAAGAAACATCTTCAGGCGTCACAATTACTTTAGCAAAAGATTCAATTCTCACAACGCAAGAAGAACTTATGTGTCTCAATGATGAATGTGTTCGTTGTAATTGCGATTTTGGCAATTATAATATCACTCTTAATTTAACGGATGCTTTTTTTGAAACAAATGATTATGTTTGTAGATTTACCAAAGGACAGGGTAAGAATATTTCTTTGAGGTGTGAAGGGTGAGGCAAGGAAACACTGTTGCAACTGTTCTTCTCATCGCAGTTATGATTGCTGGAGCGGGACTTCTTGTACAATCACAAATCTTTCCTGCACAGACTAATTTTGTCGAAAGAACAATCAACACATTCTCTCAATTCGTGTTTGAAGACCCAAAAGACGTAGTAAAAGAATACGCTCTCAATTCTTATGAAGCTGATGGAGGGTACTGGTATTGTGGTGATTATTCAAGCCCTCCTCAATTCGAAAAAGTAGTGGGTGATTTTCCTGAGTTTTCTCAAGCACTTCTTTCTGGAAAGCTCGAGACGCTCAAGCAAGAGTTTCCTGACTTTGATGTTGAAATTAGCGAGCCAAATTTTGGATTTACAGGAGTTGATGGTGATGTCCTTGTTGAAACTCGCGTTGGTGTTAATGTGAGCAACTTGACCGTTACTGTTCGTGATGGTGAGCGAATTATTGGTATGGAGTATGATGACCAATACGAGTATGCTTTGCGTTTTTGGAAGAATTACTTAACAATGTATGATTGGATTACAACTGGTAACGGAGGAATTTACACAACTATTGATCAAGTGCTTCAAAGTAGATCCTGCGCTTTTGTTAAGACACAATGTTTTTGTCACTCAGATAATCCCGATGCCTATACTGAAAGGCACGAAGTAGGCCCTGGCGAGAAATATAATCCTTGTCCTTGCTACAAACACAACCCCGTATACGATGAAGAAAGTTGCGAGAGTGGTAATCCTCTTGAGTGTCAAGATTTTGTTGAGAGTGAACGTCAAGAGATTATGAACGAGTTCGGCATATCAAACACTGATCTTTTCACAATAGCACAACGAATTAGTGATACTCTCACAGCAGAGTTTGAAAGTGACGTGACTTGTCAAGCACAAGTATCAGAACCGTTCTTAGAAAACAGGTTTGTGAGTGCTTATGTCATCCATCCTTCTCCTTGTCCTCGAGAGCAAGTCGGCGGAACCTGTGGCGTTGTACCAATGAACGTATTTGACACAGTATTGTGTGGTGCACAAAGCGCTCCTGATAAATGCTTATGGTGTCCTGATGAAGAACATGTCTCAAATGAAATTGGTCAAAATGCCTTCAACAACGATGCGATACTCAATGAGTGCTTAGGAGCTGCAGCAGACCCTAATTGCGATTTTGTGAACATCACAGACGAAGAAACGGGTGAGCAAGAAGAAGTCTATGCTTGCTTTGATGATAATGGCAACATCATCGTCCTCGGAACGAATGAAACAGAGCCTTTTGAGTCTTGCACACCTGAAGGATTGCTTGGAGGTTCGGCAAAAGGAGCTTCCGGAGCTTTTGGTGAAAGCCCAGAGAGTCTTTATCCTGTAGCTTGTAATGAATTACCTCCTGATGCTAATCCAGGTCCTATTGACGAAGGAGAGAAAATGTTTTCTAGAACGAATTATGAAGCTACCGGAACTGTCAAACGACTTGAGGATATTTCTGATTCTCCAGGTCAGAGTGGTGTTTGGTGGGAAGGTATGAATGGTTGGCTTGATAGGCGTGGTGCGATGGATGTTTCTATAACTTGCTCTGACCCTGGTACTGAAGAACTTGATTCTTTTGAGACTGAGATCGACTTACGAATAGTTTTTCGTCATGGTTGTGATACGAGCCAGAACCGCATTTTAGTGTGGACAGGTGAAGTATGTGGTTTGGCAGCTGATTCTAATATTCCTACCTGTAACTGTGATGATGGTAATGTTTGTACTGATGATATTTCATCGCGAGATGAAGATGGCAACTGCGTTTGCTCACACCCACCAATCGATGGTACAGTAACAGACCCCAATAACAGATGTCAAGAACTTACTTGTGTTGATGGTGAGCCCGATACCGGAAATCCTGTTTTCAAGGATGCTGGCTCGAGTTGTGCTACTGGTGCTGATGCGTTTTGCAGAGTTTGCGACGGTGCAGGAAGTTGTTCACAGCCGAAAAGTGAGGGGCAAACTTGCGGTCCTCTTTCTGTCGGTGTTTGTGAGAGAGCAACCTGTCAAGAAGGAACATGTGCTCCTACTCCTAAAGAAGATGGAGGAAGTTGTATAGGTGGCGGAGGTTCTTGCGGTGATTGCGAATGTGTTAATGGAATACCAGACTACACACGAAACCCTGATGCTTGTGGTACAGTCGAAAGATGGACTAGTTGCACAACCCAAGAAGAGATTCAACAAGAGTGTACTGGGACTGGTCCTTTTACTTGTTCGACACCTGCTGGTTCAGGTTTTGACACGAGTGTATGTTGTCCAGGCCCAGGTCCGGGCAGTGAAGTCTGTAGTTCTGGACAAATTTGTTGTGGTGGTGATGCTTGTACAACTCCTGAGGCCTGTGATTCACAATGAGAAAAGCAGATTTGACAAGTCCGGTGCTCTTGTGGTTTACTACAATCATTGCTGCCGTAGTTATTGTTGTTTGGTTTGTGCAATCAGCAGGTATCAATCGTTTTGATGTTCGCAGTATTGATGAAGATTTGAAGAATGTTCGTTACGAACTCTCGCTTGCTTGCAGTTATGCCAGTTTTGAGACGAGACTCAATTTACATACAAAAAGTGGAGAACTCAGCATTAATTCATCAAGAACTTGTATCATACAAGGAATGACTAATAATAACATTACGCGTTGTTTACCAACTCCTTGTACAGTGCAAGAAACAACAATTGACTTATATGAAAACCCCACCGCCAGCATTAAGAAAGAAAAAGGAATTATTAGCATAGAATGAAATCAAAAAAAGGATTATATGAGATTTTCACGGTAATGTTCTTTATCTTTGCTATGCTCATCGCTCTTTTCTTATGGCTCTCTGTTTCCGGAACAGTAACACTCATTAAAGCAGAGGAAGGAGAGCAGCGATTGAGCATAACATCTGCCAGAGAAACCTATACTGCGATAATTCAATGCAGCGGAAATAGTGTTATTCAAGAAAAAGAAATTAATGAATGTGTCAAACAAGATTTTGATTTTGTCAAAGCCGTTGCTATTGAACAACCAGCGATAGATAATTGCGAAAAAAAGGAATGGAATTCGCAAAATTTGACATCAGCACTCGAAGACACTTCTGTAAATACATATCCTTACTGGGTTAGCATTCAAAATGATGCAAGTGTTTGTTTAGCAAGAATGGTGATAGCAATATGAGTTCAGTAACTGACTCAATAGTAAATAGCGTTATTCTTATTGTGGTTGTGCTTGCTCTTGCTGTTATTGTAACAACTGCAGTCTTGCAAAATATGCGTTTTGGAAGCGAGCTTGAATCAAATGCCTTTCTTGAGGAACAAACAAATATTGCAGTTGATTCTTTTCTTGCAAGTACTATTGAAGGGAAAAGCTTTCAATCACTACTTGGCGAAGCTATGCTGAACTTACAGGTAAATCTTAGCGTTAATGATACTGAAATCAATCTTATTAATAAATCAGAAGAACGCTTGGATCTTATGTTTGGTAAAGAAAAATATTTTTTCAATTTACAGCCTGTGCTCAAAGGCGTTAATTTGATGTTTGTTTTCGATGTTTCACCCTCTACAGAAGTCGAGATAGAAGTTATCAAAAATAATTTAGAGAGTATTCAGCAGGAAATTCAAGACTTCATTCGCTCGCAAGGAGTGGGGGACGAAGAAGTTTCTACACAAGTGTTCATGCTTCCTGGAGAACCAGGACGTTGTAAAGTTATTAATGAGTTAAACCTCCCTAATACCGAATGTTTTGCACTAACATCGCAATTACTCTATGAAAGACTGCAAGAGAATGACTGGCTACTCCCTGATTTTGGCAAAGGCAATTATGAGACTTGGAAATCAAGCAGACATTTTGCTTCTCGCGATACTTTTGCTCAATCAGATTGGGCTGCAGGTACTGCATATGCTGCTCTTTTTTTTGAGAATGATCCTTTTCTTCAAAGCCAAGCGAATATTAATTTTATTTTTCCTATAAGTGATGAACTTTCGACTTCTTCAAAAGCAAATGAGTGTTTTAATCGAGAAGGTATTAGCGAATTTATCGTTTGTCAAATATGCGATAATGCCTGTCCTGGTTCTGCGAGGGAACGCTCAGAAGAAATGGTAAATCAAACAATTACTATTATGAACAATCTTGAGACGACAAGCAGAGTTTTTCCTATTTTTTCTGTTGAATGTAACTTTCAGTATGAGCCGGGTTATAACCAATTCTCTTTTTCTGAGAACTCTTATTTTGCAACTTTCATGGACGGATCTCCTTTTTCTAGTGACGAAGCGCCTGAAGTGACGTGGTGCTCTCAAGAAAGTTGTACTGCATGTGAACGACAAGGAAATAATTTTTGTTTTCAAAATAAGTGTTGGAGTTTTTTAGAAGAACAAATGACGCAATTAGCAGAGAATTCAGAGGGAAATATTATTAATGTAAACGATGTTTCGACGATTCCAGCTCAGCTTCTTGATTCTTTTAATCAAACGATTAACTCCTTTAATTTTACTGTTGGTGTTCGTGATGAGTCAAGAGAACGTTTTGTTCATGAAAAAATTATTCAGTTACCAAATGGTTTCTTAAACAAAATAACTTTATGGATTTATAGAGAATAAGTATATTAATCATTACTTCAAAAAGAGTAGTATGCAATTAACAATAGCTCAAATTATCGCGATCGTAATTGGTGTCATAGCAGCAGGGATTCTTTTGTATTTTGTCATTAGCACAATTCAAGTTCAACCTTCTGTTGTGAATCTCCCTGTTGATATTTCTCCTTAACCGACTGTGTAGGAGATTTTCTACACAACCTCCTTAACCATAATCTTTATAATCACAAAATCTAAAATATAGATTATGGACACTGTTGAGATTGTTGTGTATTTGCTTGTCGCCGCAATTATAGGTGGACTCCTGCTTTTTGTAACTTATGATCTTGCGAACCAAGATACAGTTGATGCTGTGCAAAAGAATTTTGAAGACAAAGAACTTGGTTTTGCAACAGTGAATGAAACAATTACTGAGTATCTTTTTTCTGTTTGGGAAGAGTGCAATTTCGGAATGTCACCACTTAATGTGACATTTCAATACACTGGCGAAGAGCTTCCTAAAGAAGTGTTTTTTGAAGAAGTAAAACGACTTCGACTTTGCAACTCCTTGTCATCAGCACAGCATGACTGCGGATCACGAGAAGACCTTTCAATAAATTATAGTTCAGGAAGTCTCGAAAAAGGGATTATTGTAGCAGAATGCTTTCGCTCGCAAGAAGGTGGAAAACTACAATTATGCTCAGCAAACGGATGTGAAATACCTCCCCTTCCTCCAGTTAATGGCTTGTGTGGATCCCATAATGACACCTTTGCTTTTGATGTTGTTGATTGGCCTCTAGGAACATTTTGTGAAGCTGGAACTCCTCAACCAACTCCTCAATTCCCTGATGTTAATTCTAGTGTTTCTTGGGATTGTTTAGGAGAACACGGTGGTAATTCAATAACATGTTCAGCATTTCGAGAAGAAGAACCTGACGACACAGGTGGCGGTCCAGATGATGAAGAAAATAAACCACCAATAGATCCAATAGGGATAGGGTAAAAAAATATTCTTCACACAAAGATTTATAAGCACTGAGTCGTTCAATAAATTGGTTGAAAATGGAAAAGTATAGTTCTCAAAATATTACGGTAATGGAAGGTCTTTCTGCGGTTCGTAAAAGGCCTGGAATGTACATTGGAAGCACCGGCCCACGAGGCCTTCATCATCTTGTTTATGAAGTAGTTGATAACAGTATTGATGAGGCAATGGCAGGACATTGTAGTGTTATTTTTGTGACTATTCATAAAGACGGCAGTGTCAGTGTTCGTGATGACGGTCGAGGAATTCCTGTCGATATGCACGAAAAATATAACATGTCCGCAGCTGAAGTTGTTATGACAAAACTGCACGCAGGTGGTAAGTTCGATAAAGGAAGCTACAAAGTATCAGGTGGTCTTCACGGAGTAGGTATTAGTGTAGTAAATGCATTATCAAAGAACCTCCGACTTACTATATGGCGTGATGGTAAAGTCCATCAACAAGAATACGAAGTGGGAGCGCCAATGGGACCGCTTGCAGTTACTAGCGATACTGATGAAACAGGGACTGAAGTTCGGTTTTGGCCTGACCCTGAAATTTTTACTGAAAGTGTTGAATTTAGTTATGAAACTTTACGCAGTCGTCTTCGTGAACTCGCGTTTCTTAATAAAGGTTTGAAAGTTAATCTTGAAAATGAACGTAACGAACAAAAAGATTTGTTTATTTACGAAGGAGGCATTGTTTCTTTTGTTGAGCATCTGAACAAGAACAAATCTGCTCTTCACGAAACAATTTCCTTACAAGGAGTTCGTGACGAAATCGAGATGGAAGTCGCGATGCAATACACAGACGCGTTTCAAGAAAACGTTTTCAGCTTTGTTAATAATATTAATACCCATGAAGGAGGAACTCACCTTTCTGGATTCAAAACGGCGCTCACAAGAACTCTTAACAAATATGGAATTGACCGTAATATCCTTCCAAAAGATGCGACATTAACAAGCGATGATGTCCGCGAAGGTCTTACTGCTATTGTTAGCGTTCGTGTTCCCGAACCTCAATTTGAAGGACAAACAAAAACAAAATTAGGAAATGGTTCTATTAAAGGAATTGTTGATAGTCTTGTGAGTTCTGGGTTGCAAACTTTTCTTGACGAAAACCCAATTGTTGCTCGCACAGTCATTGAAAAAGGAGTGAATGCCGCTCGAGCTCGTGAAGCTGCAAGAAAGGCGCGTGAACTTGCACGAAGAAAAACAGCTCTTGAGTCAAGCAGCCTTCCAGGAAAGCTCGCTGATTGCCAAGAAAGAGATCCTGCAAAGAGCGAAATTTTTATTGTCGAAGGAGATAGTGCTGGTGGAAGTGCAAAAAGCGCTCGTGATCGTGGTTTTCAAGCCATTCTTCCTGTTTTTGGGAAGATTCTTAATGTTGAAAAGAGTCGTGTCAATAAGGTATTGCAATCAGATAAATTAAGCATGATGATTGCTGCTTTAGGCAGTGGTATTGGTGAAGACTTTAATATTGAAAAACTCCGATACCATAGGATTATTCTCATGGCTGATTCTGATGTTGATGGAAGTCATATTACAACACTTAACCTGACTTTGTTTTATCGTTATTTACGACCAATCATTGAACAAGGTTACTTGTACATTGCGATGCCTCCACTTTATTTAATTAAGAAAGGCAAGCAAAAAACCTACGCTCTTGGAGAACGAGAAAAAGAAAAACTCATCAAAGAAATGGGCGGAATGCAAGGAGTGTCTGTTCAAAGATACAAAGGTCTAGGTGAGATGAATCCTATTCAATTGTGGGAGACGACGATGAATCCTGAAACGAGAATGCTCAAAAAAGTAACTATTGAAGATGCAGTTGCAGCTGATGAAATCTTCACTATTCTTATGGGTGATGAGGTTGCTCCTCGCAGAGAGTTTATTGAGAAACACGCAAAGGATGTTGTGAATCTTGACATTTAGATATACATGGAGATTAGTGTAAAACCACAAAACGATGAAGAATTTTTAGTGACAGTTAATGAAAACGCTAGTGTGAGCGACCATGTCGTAACACTTGATGAAGAGTATTATAAGAAGCTAAGTGATGATTCTCCAGAAGAATTTATCAAGAAATGTTTCGAGTTCTTACTTGAACGAGAACCTAAGGAACAAATCATGCAAGGTTTCAATATTAAAGAAATCCAAGAATTCTTTCCTGAGTTTGAGAAAAAAATTTCTAACAGCAATCTTTATTAAACAAATAATAACTATCTCTTTATGACTCGTTACGACCCGAAAGAAGCTGAGCCTCGTTGGCAAAAATTCTGGAAAGAAAACAACATTTACGTCTTTAAAGAGAATGATAAACCAGTTTTTTCTATAGATACTCCCCCTCCTACTGTAAGTGGGAAGATGCATCTTGGTCACGCTTGTAGTTATGCTCAACAAGATTATGTCGCTCGTTTTCAACGTATGCGTGGGAAAAATATTTTATATCCATTTGGTTCTGATGATAATGGTTTACCTACTGAACGTCTTGTTGAAAAAGAAAAAAAAGTTCGTTCGACTAATATGGAAAGAGAAGAGTTCAGAAAACTCTGTCTTGATTTTGTTAACGAGCACAAACCAAGTTTTGTTCAAGATTGGATAGATTTAGGAATGAGTTGTGATTTTTCGAGTACCTATAGTACAATTGACAACGATAGTCAGTTCATTGGACAAAAAAGTTTTGTTGATTTGTACAAAAAAGGTCTTGTTTTTCGTGAGGAAACACCAGTGATGTGGTGTCCTACTTGTAAAACTGCAGTTGCGCAAGCAGATCTTGAAAGTGTTGATATGAAAAGTCATTTTAACGATATTTTATTCAAAAGCGGTTCACAAGAACTTATTATTGCAACTACGAGACCAGAATTATTACCTGCTTGTGTTGCTCTTTGTTATCATCCGGAAGATGAACGCTACAAAAAATTAGAAGGAAAACACGCGACAGTTCCTCTCTTTGATTTTGAAGTACCTATTATTGCTGATGAGAGTGTCGATTCTCAAAAAGGAACTGGCCTTATGATGGTCTGTACTTTTGGTGATAAAGAAGATATCGAAAAGTGGCATAAGCATAAACTTCCTTTGAAAATAATCTTTACTGATGATGGAAAAATCATTGATGATGTCAAAGAATACGCTGGACTGAGTATTAAAGAAGCAAGAAAGAAAATTCTTGAAGATCTTAAAGAGCAAGATTTGTTATTAGCACAAAAAGATATCGTTCATGCGGTGAATGTATATGAACGTTCAAAAACAGAAGTTGAGTATTTGAAAAAACCTCAATGGTATATTAAAATGCTTGATAAGAAACAAGAACTTCTTGATGCTGCAAATAAGATTAATTGGTATCCTCAACATATGAAAGTTCGTTATGATCATTGGGTTGAGAATCTTGGTTGGGATTGGTGCATAAGTAGACAACGACATTACGGAGTTCCTTTTCCTGTATGGTATACTTCTGATGGAAAGATTGTTGTCGCTCAAGAAGATGAGTTGCCAATTGATCCAACAATAAACAAACCAAGAGGGTATGAAGATGTTGATTTGATTCCTGAAACTGATGTTTTTGATACTTGGATGGTCTCTTCAGTGAGTCCACAAATTGTTCTTGGTTGGAAGGATAAAACTCCAAAAAATTATCCTATGAATCTTCGTCCGCAAGCACATGATATTATTCGGACTTGGGCTTTTTACACCATCGTTAAAGGAATATATCATCACAATGATGTTCCTTGGAAAAACATTATGATATCAGGTCACGTGCTTGACCCCAAAGGAAGGAAGATGGGTAAATCCTTAGGAAATGCTGTTGCTCCTCAAGAAATCCTTGAAAAATTTGGTGCTGATGCTCTTCGGTATTGGGCTGCTGGTGTGAAACTTGGTGACGACGTACCTTATATGGAAAAGGACATTCAGACTGGTCAGAAAACAGTGAATAAGATTGCAAACGCAAGCAAGTTTGCTCTCATGCATCTTGATGATTTTACTGGATATGCTGGTGAGCTTGAATTGCTCGATCGTTGGCTCTTATCGAAACTGCAACGTGTTATTAAGGAAGCGACTGAGTCGTTTGAGGTTTATGAATATTCAAAGACTAGGTTTCTTGTCGATAAGTTCTTCTGGCAGACTTTTTGTGATCAGTATCTTGAGATGGTGAAAACTCGGTTGTATGACAAAGAGAATGAAGCTCGCGCGAGCGGACAGTACGCTCTTGAAAAGACTTTGGGCGTATTACTAAAGATGTTTGCTCCTATCATGCCGCACATTACTGAAGAAATATATCAGCAGTACTATGCGAAAAAAGAAGATTGCCAGTCAATTCACATTAGTAAATGGCCTGAGTGCGAAGAACTTATTGACGAAGAAGCTGAATGTGTTGGCGATGTTGCTGTTCAAGTTGTTGATGCTGTTCGCAAGTTTAAATCACAAAATCAGATGAGCCTTCGCGAATCAGTGAAGAAGCTCACGGTTACGTGCGATGTTGATTTGACGATGATTGAAAATGATTTGGTCAATGTGACGAACGCAGAAGATTTCGAACACAAGCGTGGCGAGTTTGATGTACAAATTGAAAAATAGTTAGTGTAACTTCGTCACACCATGATCACCGAGTAGGACTGTTGCTTTCTTTTCTTTGTGCGTTCCTTCAAGTGTCGTGTTACAACCAATAAT
>CAZDJS010000021.1:10228-17764 GCA_964505795.1 uncultured Methanosarcinales archaeon | reverse complement strand
AATCGCAAAAGAAATTGTGGTTGGCAAGGACAAACACCTCTTCCGCAAAATCTTCACAAAGAAGGCAGCGGACACAAAGGCCCTCGACAACTTTCTTTCCGACGACATCGTCGACATCAGCATCCTCATTCTTACACAACCAAGCGCAACAGGCATTGGACGAAAAAAACCAGACGTCGTAGAAATTCGTCTCGGCGGAAGTAACGAAGAAAATATTACCTTTGTCAAAGAGCATCTTACCAGCGGCATCAAAGTTTCTGAAATTTTCAAAGAAGGAGATTATGTAGATGTTCACGCAATAACCACAGGAAAAGGATTCCAAGGACCAGTAAAACGGTTCGGTGTCGCTCTTAAACATCACAAGTCAGAAAAAGGAGTTCGAAGAGTTGGTGCAAAAGGAAGTTGGGTAGGCCAACAACACTGGCAATACAGAATTCCTCACGCAGGACAAATGGGCTACCATCCACGAGTTCAATACACCAATCAAATTCTCAAAATATCAAGTTCACCAGAAGAAGTCAATCCAAAAGGAGGCTTTGTACATTTTGGTGAAGTCAAAAACGAATACCTTTTGCTTAACGGAAGCGTTCCAGGACCAAAAAAAAGACTCCTCACGCTTGTAAAAGCAAAAAGAAAAAACCCAAAAAACCTACGAACAGTACCAACAGTAGAACAAGTACTTACACGTTCACAACAAGGATAAAATGAAAGTAAGCATTAAAGACACAACAAATAAGGAAACCGGCACAGTCCAACTCCCTATCCAATTTAGTGAAGAGTATCGACCAGACCTTATTATCAGATCAGTCTTGAGCTTACAAGCAAACGCCCGAACACCATACGGTGCAAAACCAGACGCAGGAAAAAGAGCAAGTGCAGAGCTTTCAAGACGCCGAAGAAAATACAGAGGAAGTTATGGAATAGGAATTAGTAGAGTTCCAAGAAAAATCCTCAGTAGAAACGGAACGCGCATGAATTGGGTCGGAGCATTCGCACCAGGAACAGTTGGTGGACGACGAGCACACCCTCCAAAACCAACTCGTGACTGGACACAAAAAATCAACAAGACAGAAAACAGAAAAGCAATTCGCAGTGCACTCGCAGCTACCATGAATAAAGAACTTGTTGCAGCACGCGGTCATAAAGTGCCAAAAGATTATCCTTTCATCATCAGTGATGATTTCGAAAAAATCGAGAAAACAAAAGACGCAATCGCAGCATTAACACAACTCGAATTAGACTCAGAGCTCGAACGAGCAGATCAAAAGAAAGTCAGAGCAGGAAAAGGAACAATGAGAGGACGACGGTACAAGCGAAGAACAGGACCTCTTGTTGTTGTAAGTAAAAAAGACCTTGCTCTTGCAAAAGGCGCACGAAACATTCCAGGAATTGACATTGTTGTTGTTGACGAACTCAACACACAAATCCTCGCTCCAGGAACACATGCAGGAAGAATCACCTTGTACACACAAAGCGCAATTACTCGTCTTGCCGAAGAAGGACTTTTTACACAAAATTACAAAGGAGCAAGAGTTGAGAAAGAAGCTCGACCAGCACCTGCAAAAAAAGTAAGAAAAGCAGTCAAAACAGCAAAGAAAGCAACAGCTGTCAAAAAAGCTGCAAAGACACCAGCTAAGAAGGTGACCGCATGATTATCAAATACCCACGAGCAACAGAAAAAGGTATTCGAATGATCGATGCAGAAAACAAACTCGTCTTCGCAGTTGACAGGAAAGCAACAAAGCCAGCAATCAAAAAGGAAATTGAAGAATTTTTCAACGTAAAAGTCGAAAAAGTAAACACGCTCATCGGACCTGACGGAGAAAAAAGAGCATATGTTCGTCTCAGTCCAGAAACACCAGCAATTGACCTTGCAACAAAGCTTGGATTAATGTAGAAAATGGGAAAAAACCTCACACAACAAAAACGCGGTAAAGGAAGCCCGAGATACAAATCAGTGAGCTTTCGCTCTGCAGGCGACGTTAAACTCCTTAACAAAGGAAAAGCCCTTGTTGAAGATATTGTTCCTTCATCATACCATACAGCACCTCTTGCTATCATCAAATATGAATCAGGAGAATCAGCACTTACTGTCGCAACAGAAGGACTTTGTGTTGGCTCAACCATCATAATCGGAGAAGGAGCAACATTACAACACGGAAACGCTCTTAAGCTCAGCGACATTCCGGAAGGAGTAAGCATTTGTAATGTTGAAGGACGCCCAGGTGATGGTGGACGATTCATCAGAAGTGGCGGTGCAAGCGGAAAAGTCGTTGCAAAGACTTCAGCAGGTGTTGTCGTTCAATTCAAATCAAAAAAACAAAAAACCTTCAATCCAAACTGCCTTGCTGTTATCGGAACAGTTGCTGGCGGTGGAAGAACAGAAAAGCCATTCCTCAAAGCAGGAAACAAGTACAAGGCAATGAAGGCAAAGAACAAGTATTGGCCAATTGTAAGTGGTGCAAGTATGAACGCAGTCGACCACCCTCTTGGTGGAAAACGAAGCAGTCGTAAAGGAAGACCAACAATTGCTCCTCGTAACGCTCCACCTGGAAGAAAGGTTGGTATGCTCAGCCCTCGCAGCACTGGTCGAGGAAAAGGACGAAAAAAATAAGGTAAAAAATGGCACGTAAAGAATTCCAATATCGAGGATACACAGGGGAGCAGCTAAAAGAACTTTCAACAAAAGAGTTCATGGCGCTCATTCCTTCACGAGAACGAAGAACCTTATCACGAGGATTTACTCACGAAGAACAAAACCTCTTGAAGAAACTCGAAAAAAAAGACAAGGTCAAAACACACGAAAGACAAATGGTTATATTACCAAAAATGATCGGGAAAACAATCCTTGTTCACAATGGAAAAGAGTTTGTCGAAGTGTTGATTCAAGAAGAAATGGTCGGTGGACGACTCGGACAGTTTGCTCTTACTCGTAAGAAAGCAGGACACACTAGCGGTAAAAAATAATGGAACAAGCAATAGCAAATGGAAAAAACCTTGCAGTCTCAACAAAGGCTGCAATTATGGTCTGTGCGTACATACGCGGACGTAGTTTTTCCTCTGCAAAAAGAATACTTGAAGCAGCTATTGTTCAAAGAGAAGCAATTCCTTTTTCACGATTCAACGACGGCGTTGGTCACAGAAAAGGAATTAGTGGTCCGGGACGTTACGCAGTGAATACTTGTAAAGCAATCCTTAATCTCCTTGAAAGTGCAAAAGCTAACGCAATCAATAAAGGAATGTCAGAAGAACTTAAGGTTGCTGAGATTCGTGCGAACAAAGCAGCATCTCAAATGCGCTTTGGAAGACAATCTCGTAGAGAAGCAAAAAGAACACATGTTGTTGTCGTTCTTGAAGAAAGCACAAAAGTTGTGAAGAGTGCAAAATCAACCACGACAAATGTGAAAAAATCACCTGAGGAACAACCAGCAGCTAAGACTGCGGTTAAATCAGCAGCTAAGACAGCAAAAACAACTCCTGAAAAAGTGGAACAGGAGGCTTAAACATGGCAATTGAAAGAAAATTCGTCGCACAAAACTTGAAAGAGTTTATGATCAAAGAGTTCGTTGGCGAGAGCCTTAGTAGAGTAGGTCTTTCCGATATTAAATTACAAAGAACACCTCTTGGTGATAAGATTGTAGTATACGCGAGCAGGCCAGGACTTGTCGTTGGTCGTGGTGGAAGTAACATCCAAAAGCTCACTGTTGATTTGAAAGAAAAATTCAACCTTGAAAATCCACAAATCGAAATCGAAGAAATACAAAAGTTCGGTCTTGATGCAGATATCATGGCAGAAACCATCGTTAACAGCCTTGAGCGCTTCGGAAGTGCTCGCTTCAAAGGCGTCGGCCACCGTGCGCTCTCAGACATCATGAATGCTGGGGCTCTTGGTGTTGAAATCCTCATTAGTGGAAAAATTCCAAGTTCACGAAGTAAAACTTGGCGCTTTTACCAAGGTTACCTCAAGAAATGCGGAGACGTTGCTGTTTCAGGAGTAAATATCGCATACAAAACAGCAGTTCTCAAAACAGGAGCTGTAGGTGTAAAAGTAAGCATTTTGCCTCCGACAACTCGCCTTCCTGATCGAATTGAGATTTATGAAGCAACAATCGAAGAAGTTGTTGAAAAACCAGTGAAAAAAGAGATGGAAGAAGTTGTTGAAAAAGCTGAAACGGTGAAAGACTCAACTGAAGAAACCAAAGCTACAGCAAAGGCAGCAGCTAAAACAGCTACAAAAACTCCGGCGAAGACTGCTAACACTCCGGCTAAAACAACTACGAAAGCTCCAGCTAAGACTGCAAAAACAGCAGCGAAAACAACCACTGAAGAAACAGAGGACGCACAATGAAATACGCTGACATCGTAAAAAAAACACCTGAAGAGCTCACAAAGCTTGAGAAGGAACTACGAATAGAGCTTATGAAACACAAAGCACAATCAGCAAGTGGTGCAGCAGGAAAAGAGTCTGGTAAAATCAGACAAATCAAAAAAGATCTTGCTCGAATAAACATGGCAGGAGGTGCTCGCAACACATGAGTGATATCGACCCGATCACAGGCCTACCAAAAGAACTGAGTTCCTGGGAAAACATAGCCAAGGAAAGTCAAGATGTAACGGTAAAGCTCGAAAAAAGAAAGTTCGGAAAAACATACACGATCATCACAGGCATAAACCAAAACGAAGTAAATGTGAAAGACCTTGCAAAGAAACTCAAAAACAAGTTTGCTTGCGGCGGTACCGGAAAAGACGGTCAAGTCGAATTACAAGGCGACCATTTACGACGAGCAAAAGAAGAGCTCATAAAACTTGGTTTCGAAACAATCAAAATACAAGAGAAATAAAATGGAAAACACAAAAATTGGAGGAAAAACACTCACCCTTCGCGGTCGTTCATTCGTTGGCGTTGTAAAAAGCGCTAAAATGATGGACACAATAACTGTTCAATGGGAGAGAAGACGATTTGTCACTAAATACCAACGGTATGAGAAACGACGATCCTCAATTAAAGCACACAGTCCAAAAGAACTACACGTCAAAGAAGGAGACACGGTTCGCGTTCAAGAATGCCGACCAATTTCAAAAACAAAAAACTTTGTCGTTGTAGAAATAGTCAAAAACGAAGAATAAGGAAATACAATGAGACCAATAAAAGCACAAGTTACAAAAGCACTCCCAGTCGGGGCCTACGTCGAAACCTGTGATAACAGCGGAGCAAAACTCCTCAAAGTATTCGGAGTAAAAGGTCACAAAACAGTCAAAGGAAGAGTTCCGGCAGCTGGTGTTGGCGACATGGTACTTTGCAGTGTCAAAAAAGGAAGACCAGACATGAGAAAAACAGTTGTTATGGCAGTCATTGTTCGTCAAAAAAAAGAGTACCGAAGAGCAGATGGTACAAGAATTAAGTTCGAAGACAACGCAGCAGTTGTTGTTAAAGATGAAAAAGGAAACCCGAAAGGAACAATATTCAAAGGAGCAATTGGAAAAGAAGCAAGCTCTCGGTGGCCCGGAGTTGCAAAAGTTGCAAGCATAATCGTATAAGGTGAAGAAATGAAAAAACTATTCAGCACACTATGGAAGGCAAGTACTCAGCCGCGAAAGCAGCGAAAGTATCATTTCAATCTTCCTATGCATTCACGCAGAAAACTCCTTAGTGTTCACTTAAGTAAAGCACTTCGTGAAAAACACGGCACTCGTAGCCTTGCTGTTCGTGTCGGAGACAAAGTACGGGTTCTTCGTGGAACTCACAAAGGAAAAGAAGGAGCAGTAAAATCAGTTGACAGTAAAAGGATTAAGGTTATTGTTGAAAAAGTTGAACACCCAAAAAAAGAGGGTGGTGCAGCACCATACCCGCTTAGTCCAAGCAACTTGATGATTACAGAAATAAAATCAGACAAAAGAAGAATCAAAAAAAATCAATAGGTATACTCATGGCAGATCATTTGAAAAGACTAGCAGCGCCAAACACATGGCCAATTAAGACAAAAGGAATAACCTATATTACCCGTCCAGCAGGAGCTGGTTCGAGTATGAGTCATAGTGTTCCTCTTGTTATCGCTTTCAAAGAAATGCTTAGTCTTGCAACTTCAACAAAAGAAGTAAAGAAAATACTTCACCATCAAGAAGTCTTTGTTGATGGCAACAGAGTGTATGATCACGATGCAAGCGTTGGCTTTATGGGAACGCTTAGTATTCCGAAACTCAAGCTCTATTATCGTTTGAGTATCACGACAAAAAACAAACTCACACTTATTCCAGTCACCGAGAAGGAAGCAACAAAGCGTCCTTGTCGTGTTGAGGGAAAGACAGAATTAGCAAAAGGAAAAGTACAACTCAATTGTTCAGATGGAGTTAATGTCCTTGTTGACAAAGACACTTACAAGACTGCAGACACAGTGCTTGTTGAGAATAAGAAAGTTGTTGAACACTTTTCATTTGAGAAAGGGTGTCCGATTTTCCTTATGAAAGGAGCTCACGTCGGCCACCTCGCAACTGTTGAAGCAGTGCAAGGAAAGACTGTGACACTTAAAGCTGATGACGGCAATGTTTTTGAGACTGCTCGAAAATATTGTCTTGTTATTGGAAAACAAAAACCATCAATTAGCGTGAAAGCATGAATGCAATGAAAAATATTCGGGTAGAGAAGCTCACCTTAAACATAGGTGCTGGAAAGGATTCCAAGCTCTTAGAAAAAGGTATGAAACTTATTGAAAACATTGCTGGTGTTGCACCTGTTAAAACATTCACACAAAAAAGAATTCCTGGTTGGGGTCTTCGCCCAGGACTTCCTATCGGCTGTAAAATCACGCTTCGCGGTAAACAAGCTGAGGAACTTATTCCTCGACTACTTGTTGCAAAAGACAAACGTCTTTCACCAAAAACCTTTGATGATGCAGGAAATGTAAGTATAGGACTTCCTGAATACATTGATATTGAAGGGGTAGAGTACGATCCACAAATAGGAATTATTGGTTTACAAGCTTGTATTACTTTGTCCCGACCAGGATACCGAATTAAGAATCGACGTATCCGTCAAAAAAAGCTTAAAAAACAACGAATTGTTCGTGATGAAGCGGTTGCTTTCATGAAAGAAAAGTTCAAAATCATAGTTGAGGAAGAAGAAAAATGACAACATCAAATCACACAAAAGTGCTCCAACAAATAGGTCACAAAGAAGGCAAGTTCAAGAAATACTTGAAACATAATGTTCCTCGAGACCGAAAGTTTGGTGAATCAACAAAAAAGTGTGTTCGTTGCGGTAGAACAGGAGGACACATATCAAAATATAGTCTTCACATATGTAGACAGTGTTTTCGTGATCACGCAAACGAATTAGGATTCAAACAATACAGGTAAGATATTATGACGTTAAACGACCCATTAGCAAATGTCCTCTCACTCATCGTGAGTGCAGATCATAGAGGAGTTCGAGAAATCACAACGAGAAACAACTCAAAAGTGATTCGCAGAGTCCTTGATATGATGAACGAAGCAGGATATATTGGTTCATATGAAATCATAGAAGATAGTAAAGGAAAC
>CAZDJS010000021.1:0-10218 GCA_964505795.1 uncultured Methanosarcinales archaeon | reverse complement strand
GAAACAGTCTTCGTATTCATTTGCTTGGAAAGCTCAATAAAGCAGGCGTTATCAAACCACAACACCAAATCAAGAAGAACGATTATGAACGTTTTGAGAAGCGTTTCCTTCCAGCAAAAGATTTCGGATTCCTTATTGTTAGTACAAATAAGGGAATTATCAGACACATGGATGCAAAAGAACACGCGATTGGTGGAAAACTCATCGCATACTGTTACTAAAATGGCAAAAGAAAACCTAGAAATTGAAGTGACCATCCCTCAAGGAGTCACAGTTAGTCAAGACGGTAGAGTCCTCACTGTAAAAGGTGAAAAAGGCGAAGTGAGTCGTGAGTTTCGTAGCAAACGAGTCGTTAACGAAATAAAAGACGGCCACGTGCTTGTAGTTGCCAAAAATCCAACTCAAAGAGAAAAAATGCTTGTTAAAACATTTGTTGCTCACCTTCAAAACTTGTTTCGTGGAGTAATGGAAGGTCATACCTACAAACTAAAAATTTGCAGCGGTCACTTCCCTATGACAGTTACTCTCAAAGGAGATATCTTTGAAGTGAAAAACTTCATTGGTGAAGCAGTTCCTCGTCGTATGCAAGTAAAAACAGGTGCCGATGTCAAAATTGACGGTGACCTAATCACTGTTACTGGCATTGACAAAGAACGTGTTGCACAAGTTGCAGCCCAAATTGAAAAACTCACAAAACGTCCAGGTTTTGATACTCGTATCTTCCAGGATGGAATTTATTTAACTGAAAAAGACGGTAAAAAGATTTGATACTCATGAAAAAAGAACTTGAACAAAGAAAGGAGCAAAAAGCCAAAAAACCTGGCTTTTCACGTCACGCCTCTCATCGCAAACCAAAACTTGCTGATAACTGGCGCAGACCTAAAGGGCTTCAAAATAAACTTCGATTGAATAAGAAGTCTCGAGGACCTCGTGTGAGCACTGGTTATCGAACACCTGTTCTTGTTCGTGGAAGAGCACAATCGGGTCGTAAAGAACTCGTTATACGCACAAAAGAAGAGCTTCTTAGTGCAGAGCCAGAGACTCACGCTCTTATTATCGGTCGTGTTGGAAATAAACGACGTCTTGAGTTGCTTGAAGAAGCAAAAAAACAAGGTTTTGAAATCCTCAATCACGATGTAGAAAAACGGGTCTCAGAAATTAAAGAAGACGTAAAAACTCGTGGAACAAAATCAGCAGCTCGTGCTAAAAAGCGAGAAGCATTAGAAAAAGCAAAGGAAGCAAAGTCCGAAACAAAAAAAGCAAAGGTTGAAGTTTCCAAAGAAGAACAAAAAAAAGCACAAGATAAAGTACTTACAAAAGGAGATCAACAATGAAACTCGACACACAAAAACGTTTAGCAGGAATAATCATGAAATGCTCGCCTAAGAGAATTAAGTTTGATCCTGCTCGTTTACAAGATATTAAAGAAGCAATCACAAAAGCTGATTTGAAAACTCTTATTACAGAAAAAACCATCTCCCGAACTCCAAAGAAAGGTGTTTCTCGTGTTCGTGCTCGTGTTCGTGCTCAACAAAGAAGTAAAGGTTTACAAAAAGGAGCTGGTTCAAGAAAATCAAAGATTACAGCAAGAATAACCAAAAAAGATTCATGGATTAAGAAAATTCGAATTCAAAGATCTTTTCTTATGGAATTGCGTGATAAGAAAATTATTAGTCCACCAACGTATAAGAATCTTTATCGTAAATCAAAAGGTGGTTTTTTCAGATCAAAACGTCACATTAAGTTGTACGTTGAAGAAAACGAGTTGTCCGAGGTGAAAAAATGAAGAACGTAGTGTTTTATCGTAGGAAACGAGAAGGACGAACTGACTATGTTCGAAGACTCACCCTTTTGAAGTCACGATTACCTCGCCTTGTTATTCGAAAAACAAACAAACACACGATTTTGCAAGTTATTGAGTACAATCCTGACGGCGATAAAGTTATTGCCACAATAACTACTGAGCATCTTGCTAGTCAAGGATGGAAAGGCGCTTCAGGAAACAGCTCTGCTGCATATCTTGCAGGAAAGCTCCTTGCAAAGAAGCTCGGCAGCTTTGACAAAGAACTCGTTGTTGATTCAGGGCTTCACGTTCATAAAGCACAATCACGTATTTATGCAGCCGTTAGAGGAGCAATCGATGGCGGTTTGAAAGTAAAATGCAACAAAGATGTTCTTGCAAACGATGATCGTTTGTCAGGGGAGCATCTTAGTGACAGTACAAAGAAACAATTTACATCATTAAATGAAAAACTATGAGGGATTATATGAGAGAAACAGAAGCAATTGAATGGAAGCCTCGAACCTCCTTAGGTGTTCAAGTAAAGAACAAGGAGATCGCAGATATTGACAAGATTCTTGATGAAGGACGAACCATTCTTGAACCAGAAATTGTTGAAACACTCATTCCTGATTTAGAAGTAGAACTTTTACTTATTGGTCAAGCAAAAGGAAAATTTGGTGGTGGACAAAGACGTATTTTCAAAAATACACAAAAGAAAACGCGTGAAGGAAACAAACCAAAGTTCACAGTCATGGCAGTTGTCGGTGACAAGAACGGACACATAGGAATTGGTACTGGTAGTAGTAAAGAAACAGTTCCTGCACGTGAAAAAGCTATTCGTCAAGCAAAGTTGAACTTGTTTAAAATTCGTCGCGGCAGCGGTTCGTGGGAATCTGCATCAGTAACTGAAGCACATACCATTCCTTTTGCAGTCGAAGGAAAGTGCGGTTCGGTCATTGTTCGTCTTATGCCTGCTCCAAAAGGTAAAGGACTAACAATAGAAAAAGAATGTGCAAAAGTCTTGAGATTGGCAGGTATTAATGATATTTGGAGTAAATCTTACGGTCAAACAAAAAACAAAACAAACATGATTCGTGCTCTTGAAGAAGCATTGAGAAATCTTAGTTTGATGAAAGTACGTGAACAAGATCTTACAACACTCTCTTTGGGTGATCGGTGATTATTATGGCAAAATTAGCAGCAGTATTAATTCGAGGAAGAATGGGTGCGCGCACCACTACAAAGCACGCTCTTGATACTCTTCTCTTGAAGAAAAAACACGTATGTGTTGTTCTCGAAGACACAAAAGAAAATCGCGGAATGCTTCGTCGTGTAAAAGACTTCGTGACTTATGGTCCTGTCTTAGATGAAACAGTTGAAGAAATGAAAAAACAACGAAAACCAAGCAAAGAAGGTGTTTTAACAACTTTTAATCTTGCTCCTCCAAAAGGAGGGTTTGAAAGAAAAGGAATTAAAAAAACAGTAAACGAAGGCGGCGCTCTTGGTGCTCGTAAAGAGATTGATTCTCTTCTTAAGAGGATGTTATAATGGTTGTTCGAAAAGATAAAAAAGTCACTAAATATCGTGGTAGTAAAACTCACGGCGGCGGAAGTATGAAGAAACGTCGTGGTGCTGGTCATCGCGGTGGTCGTGGTCGTGCAGGTAGTGGAAAGCGTGGTGACGCAAAAAAGCCTCGTTATTGGAAAGAGCTTGCTAGTAAAGGATTTACCAGTAAAGCAGTTTCTCTTGGTCTTGCTGTTAATGTCGGTCATCTTGATAGTATGATTGTAAGACTTGCAAAAGAAGGTCGTGTTGAAGAAAAAAGCGGAGCATACCTTGTTGATGCTAAGAAACTTGGCTTTGCACGTTTATTAGGAACAGGTTTTGTACATAATAAAATCAACATTGTTGTTGGAGTTGCGACTGCAAAAGCTCGAGAAAAAATTGAAGCTGCTGGCGGTTCAGTAACTACTGTTTCTGACGATTCAGAATAAGAAGTAATTTAAAGAACGCTTTGTGCGTTATGGTTGGTGGGTTCAGTGTCGCTCTTAGACAAAATAATTGATAACATTCCTCAAATAGAAGGTCCTAAGGAACAGAAACTTCCTTTTAAGACCAAAACAAAATGGACACTTATTATTCTTGTCGCGTTTTTTATTCTCGGTCTCATGCCGCTTTTTGGTTTGCAAGAGACTGCTCTTGAAAATTTTCAGTTTCTCGAAATCGTTTTAGGAGCAAGCATTGGTAGTATTATCAGTCTTGGTATCGGTCCTATTGTTACTGCGAGCATCGTTTTACAATTACTTAACGGTTCAGGTATCATTAATTTTGATACTTCAACAACTGAAGGAAAAAAACGTTTTCAAGGCGTTCAAAAAATGTTAGCGACTGCTTTTATTTTTTTACAATCCTATATTTTCGTTGCTTTTGGAGGTCTTACTCCAGAAGCAGGTATTCCTGCAGGAGTCATCGTTTTTCAACTCATTCTTGGTGGGTTCATGATTATGCTCATGGACGAAGTCGTGAGTAAATGGGGCTTTGGTCAAGGAATCAGTCTTTTTATTGTCGCTGGAGTGAGTAAACAAATCTTTATTCAACTCATCAATCCTCTCACACAAGATGGTGGTTATAGTGTTGGTCATATTTTTCGTTTGTTCCAAGCGATTCAAGCAGGCGACGGAGCGACAGCAGCAATCAGTTTCTTCACTATTCTTGCAACACTTCTTGTCTTTGCAATTGTTGTGTACACGCAAGCGATGAAAGTTGAGATTCCGCTTAGTTTTGGGCGTGTTCGCGGTCACGGAATGCGCTGGCCACTCAACTTCTTTTACACAAGTAATATTCCGGTTATTTTGATTGCAGCTCTTATTGCAAACATTCAGCTAGTATCACAATTAATCTCTCCTGGAGGAAACTTAACTGCCTTTCTTCAACCACCAAATCTTATCCAATTAGCAGCAGGTTCGGGACTCGAAGGAATTTTACAATTTGATATTTTACTTCGTTCACTCGTCTACATAGCAATTTTTGTTATTGGTAGTGTCATTTTTGGTATTTTTTGGGTTCAAACAGCGGGTCTTGACGCTCAGAGTCAAGCAAAGAATATTATGAAGTCAGGATTGCAAATCCCTGGTTTTAGAAAAGATAAGAGAGTTCTTGAGAGGATGCTTGATCGCTACATTTGGCCACTTGCAGTCATGGGAAGTATTACTGTTGGTTTAATTGCGAGTATTGCAGACTTGACCGGTGCTCTTGGTTCAGGAACAGGAATCTTGCTTACTGTGATGATTATTTATCGTCTTTACGAGGAAATTGCTCGAGAGCACATGATGGATATGAATCCTGCAATGAGAAAGTTTGTCTCTCGATAAAGATAAACATTTGAGGGTTTAAATGGGTTTATTTGATAGCTTAAAGTCGTTAGCAGAGTTACTATTCAATCCTATCTTAGGTCCACTGTTAGACCTTCCTTCGGTAGCTACTATTTTTATTGTTGCAGCAATTATCAGTGTTATTAGTGTTGTTGTACAAAAATATTTTACGAATCAAGATCGCTTAAAGTTCTTAAAAAAAGAAATGAAAAAATTTCAAGAGAAAATAAAGAAAAATAAAGATAATCAAGAAGAACAACTAAAAATTCACAAAAAAATGATGCCGATGCAAGGCGAGATGATGAAAGAAAGTTTACGCCCTACTCTGTGGATGATGCTTCCTTTCATGCTCATTTTTTTCTGGCTCGCAGCAAATTTTGCGTATGAGCCTATAGTTCCAGGAACACCATTTATTATCGAAGCAAACGTACAAGACACGAGTACAGTTACTATACAAACACAAGAGGGAATAACTTTGCTCACGCAAGCAGAAGCAACAGTAAATGATGGCATTGCTCGTTGGGAGTTGGTGGCCGATGCGGGAGCGTACGACCTTAATTTTTCTGCAAGGAACACTTCCGCTTCTAAAGAATTACTTGTGACTTCACAAAAAAAATATGCTCAACCCTTACAAACATATAATGGCGTGATTCGTTCAATAGAAATCCAAAACCCAAAGCTTAAACCTCTTGGTCCGTTCACACTCTTTGGATGGCAACCTGGATGGATCGCAGTCTACATTTTCTTCTCGCTCATTTTAAGCATTGCTTTAAGAAAAATTCTTGATGTAGCGTAAAGCTTTTATGTTAGAAAGAATCTTTTATTTTTTATGATAACTAAAATTCGTGATTCTTTTTTTGCAACAATAAAAAATAAGACCCTTCTCAAATTTGGTTTTCTCGAAGCAGGGGCTATTCTTGTTTTTAGCATCTTGTATTATTTGTTATTTCTTGCGATTCTTCAAATACAACTAGGAGTTCCAACTGATGTCATCCTTAATTATTTCATGAATGAAGCACTTCCACAACAAGCGAACCAAATATTGCTTATTGGCACAATAGTATTTAGCTTGTTACTAATGGTTCTTCTCTCTTTTTTTGAATCAGGAATTTTTTCATTAGTTTCAGGAAAATCTTTTGAAAAAGGCATTCAATCAACAGGAGTTTTTGTTGTTCTTGCAATATTTTTTGAAATAGCAGACTTTGTTCTTTTGTTAATAATCACAGGATTTGGTTTGTTAATTGCATTTCTTCATCAAGGAACGTCTCAACTAATAATATTTCTGCTCTTACTGCTTGCACAATTATTTTTTATGGCTTGGCGAGCGAATGCTCGTTTTACTGCTCTTAAAAAAGGACCTGTCAATAGTTTTCGTGAAGCATTATTTTTTATCGTACAAAAACCCGGCTTGTGGGCACGTGCAATACTTATTTTTCTTTTATTCGCCGTGCTTATAGTTGTTCTTTTGTTTCTTCTTCTATTTCTTGCCCTTATAGTTCTTCCTTGGGCTCTCATACTGTTACTTCCTTTCGTATTAGCAGTGTTAATAATTACAAATCTTGTCTTTAAAGTATTCGTATACGAAGTAAGAAAATCTCAAACTAAAGTTCCAAAGAAACGTCGATAACTGCAGCAGCACAGGGAATTTCAATAGTGAGTTTTTCAAGTGTAGCTGGGCTTAATTCACCAAGGTGGCCAATCCTCTTTTTTCCTAAACTCATCGTTGCTGTTCTCCCAGGAAAAAACGCTTCTTGAGTGCTTGCTTCAAACTCTGCTTTTATTCCCATAGCAGTAAAGAGACTGTCAACTGTTTGTCGAATACTCGTGTAGTCTTCTTTCTCACCACAAAGCAAAATTGCAAGCTGTGTTTTTTCTTCATTACAAAACACCGTTCCAATCTCAAAGATTTTTTGCGGGTATTCATGACTCTTATTTTTTGCAATCGTAGATAAAAGGCTAACGAGAACATCACTTCTGAGCGTATCAAACTCTTTTGAAATACTGTTTGATAATTTCTGATATTTAGTTGTTGTGAGTTGTTGTAATGATTCACTAATAAGGTGATAATTTTTTACTTCAACGAGACCATGCCCTATCATCACTTCACGAATTTTGTTAGTAACAATGCTTTCTCTGCTTTCTTCTCCTATTGTTGCTGTTGTAGGTATTTGAGGTTTGAAGTTTTCGTAACCATAGGCAATAGCAATATCTTCAGCAAAATCTGCTTGGTGCATGATGTCAGCACGATAACAAGGAACGAGCACCTTGTCTTTTTCGTAGCCATAGCCCATTTTTTCGAATAATTGTTTGAATTCTTTTTCTTCAAGTTCCAAACCTAATTTTTTGTTGATGTATTCTCTGTCAACTTTCCACTCGGTTGGTTCTACATTTGGCGTTCTTTGTTTATTTTTGTGCTGATATTCGAGCTCACAAGATTCAATTGTTGCGCCCATATCTGCAAATGCAGTCACAATCATATTAAGACATTGATTAAGAATGCGAAAGTCATGACCGCTACATTCAATAAAAATATCTTTTGTACTTGTCGTAACGCATCCTACGTGTTGACTATTAATGATTGGTGTTAAACTCATAATATTATTATTTACGTCAACAAAACAAGCATACTTGTCGAGACCTTTGAGAAGGTGCGCGTACTCTTTTCCTTTTTTGTGTTCTTGCAAGATTTGTTTTGCAGTCATTTCTTTACCATCAAGAGGGGTAAATCGAATATCTTCAGGCGACATCCCTTTGAATGTTATTGGAGTGCTGATGTGTTCCATCGGATACATACCAATAGCTGCTCGCTTTCTATTTCTTCCAAAAGTAACGTGGAGTTTTTCTTGAATTTGAATAATTTGTTCAAGCTTTTTTTTGTCAAGAGAAAGATTTCGAACAACAGCACAAGCAGTATATGGTCTACACTCTTTCGTGCTTTGGTCAATAATAACTTTGGTAGTTCCCTTTTCTACCTTGTAGTCTTTGAGTCCTGTCTCTTCTCCGATGAAACTCTTAAATGCGCGATTGAATCCTGCTTGACTGAGAAGGTCTGGTCGGTTAGGAAAGATTTCTACATGAATCTCATCCCCCTTAATTTCTTCGAGGTCAGTTCCTAACATACTGATACGATCAGCGAGTTTCTCGTCGCTAAGCTTGACTCCGAGTTCCTTTTTCGATAATGTTATTGTTGGCATTTTATTCTCGTAACTTTCTTTCTAGTATGACTTTTGTTCTTTCTTCACAAACTTTATTCATATCAATATCTGCTATTCCTGCTATTCCAATTACTGTGAAGAGTGTGTCGAAGAGTTCTTTTTCGAGTTCTTCCTTTGAGTATTTGTGAAGTTTATCATGACGTTGTAATTTGTAGTGACCGAGTAGTTGGTCGGAGAGTTCTCCGAATTCTTCCATGATTTTTGTGTTTATTGCAAGAGCAAGTTCTCGTCCTTCAAGGTTATACGCTGCTTTGAATTTTTCTGTCTGTTTATTTGATGCTTCTTGCAATTCTTGTATGTTCATTTTATCCACTTCTTCATCGTTTGTAATTGTTTCAGATCATTTCCGTAAAGTTCGCGTAAATCCGTGATCCCATAGTACTCTGTAATTGATCGTTCCATTCCTATTCCCCAAGCAAGTACGCTAATGTCTTCGCCAATAAGTGTTTTGGTCACTTCGGGTCTGAAGAGCCCTGCTCCTCCGAGCTCAACCCATTGTTTTTTTACTGGGTGCCAACCATCAACTTCTGCGCTTGGTTCGGTATAAGGAAAGTGCGCCGGCCTGATTCGAACTTTTTCATAACCAAGCTTTTTGAAAAATAATTCTAAATAACCCAAGAGATGACGAAAATTCGCTCCTTTTTCAACCACAATTCCTTCCACCTGATGAAACTCAAAAAGGTGTTTCCAATCAAGGTCTTCATTACGAAAAACAGGTCCTACAGCGAAGTATTTTCCCGGAGGTGATTCTTTTCTTTCTCCTATTTTTTTTAGCGTTTGTGCTGAGAGTGCAGTAGTGTGTGTTCGTAAGAGGAGTTGTTCACTCTCTTCCTTGTCAAAAGTATATTGCCAACCAGTACTTCCTGTGTCTCCACCGTTTTCGTGAGTCGCTTTAACTTTTTCATAAACAGAATCAGTGATTTTTTCTTTTTTCCCAAGATAAAAAGTATCTTGCATTTCTCTTGCAGGATGATCTTGAGGAACATAAAGTGCATCTAAGTCCCAAAACGCGCTTTGCACAATGGTTCCTTGCATCTCCTTAAAACCGAGCTCAAGCCAAACTTGCTTAATGTATTCTATTGCTTCATTGACGAAATGTTTTTTCCCATAGCTCTTTGCAGGCACATTAAGCGCCACGTCATATTCACGATATTCTTTGTTTTTCCAAGCGCCAGTTTTGAGATCTTGCGCGGTTATTCTTTCTTCAGGTATTTCTCCAAGGTCTGTATTCACGAGTTTTTTCCCGATGTTCGTGAGCTTGACGATATTGTCGCGTTTTTCAATTACTTTTATGAGTCCTCGTTTGATGAGTTCTTTGTGAAAAGGTTTTTCTTCTTGCGGTTTTTTTGCAATGTCATTAAGGAGCTTTTTTGTTTCTTGTGATGGTTCTTTTTTTGCTTCAATGAGTCCTTTCTTTAGTTCGATGCTTCCTTCTCTTTTGAGAATGCCCATTGCCGCACCAGCTGCTTGTGGGTTTACGCCTGCACGTTTTGCAAGTTCAGGGAGTGTTCCAGGTTTTTTCTTTGCTTGAGCGTAGAGTAAATGTTCAGGAAGCCCTTTTATTGCTTCTTCTCCTTTCGTATCGAGCTGAACGTTCTTTGTTATTTCTTTTTGTATTTCAAGAACGTTTTTGTTGCTCAACCACTGCAAAGCTCGCATAACCTCAACTTCTTGTAAGCCAGTCTTTTTTGCAAGTTCACGATGACTGCTTCCATTTTGCAAGTGAGGAATTACTGTTCTTTCAAGAACAGTTAACTGTTTTATGAGATTCATACATTTCTGGTTGTGGAGGGTGTTAAAAAGGTTTTCTGTGCCTTTATTTAACATTTTTTCGAATATATTGCAATAA
>CAZDJS010000020.1:16399-17776 GCA_964505795.1 uncultured Methanosarcinales archaeon | reverse complement strand
TTACTAGTATACGAACCATCATAACACCTTATGTTCATACAAGTATTTACGTATCTCATCAACTGTTAAAATTTTGGCAGTATCAGAACTGACCGGTTTGATTTCCTTCTTTTTTGAAATTTCTTGCACCGTATGAGGCGTATATACTCTTGGACGAAAGACATACATATCTTCTAGTTCCTCAGTAAAAAGAACATCCTCTTCAACAATTAGTGCTTCGTTTAGCTTTTCTCCTGGTAGCAAACCTATCATATTTATGTCAATATCTTCAGGTTTCCTATCATATTTCGGGGCTAGTTCTTGTATAAGAGCATTTGCAAGATCAATAATTCTCATACTTGGCATTTTAAGAACGAACACCTCTCTTCCTTGCATTATATTACCTGCTCTAAGAACTAAAGATGCTGCATCTGGTATTGACATAAAAAATCTGGTCATTTTATCAGAAGTTACAGTCAATGGTTTTCCTTGTTTTATTTGAGAACGGAAAATCTGTATTACAGAACCGTCTGAGTCAAGAACATTTCCAAAACGAACACAAGAAAATTTAGTGTCAAAATCATGTAATTTTGTTGTTAAAACAAGCTTCTCACCTATTAATTTCGAAGCTCCAAGCACATTGACCGGATGAACAGCCTTATCAGTGCTGATATAAACACATTTTTTCACATTTCGTTCAATGCAAGATTCAATAACATTTTGTGTTCCTATAACATTAGTCTGTACTGCTTCAAAAGGACTGTATTCATTTGCGGCCACATGTTTTAGTGCAGCAGCGTGAAAGACAATATCAACCCCATTCATCGCCATACTCATTTGACGTCGTTCACGAATATCACCAAGAACATATCTTAATCGTTCATCAATCATATTCCTAGACATTTCAAAAAGAAGTTTTTCAACATTATCAAACACCCTTACTTGTTTGACTTCTAGTTTTAAGAGTTGTTTTACTATTTCTTTACCTATTGAGCCACATCCGCCTGTAACAAGAACTGTTTTTCCTTTGTAATTAATTGAGTCCATCATAACATTATGAGCAAGGAGATGTTTTTAAACATTTCCAACAAAAAATATGTAAAATCATTCTTGAATTTCAGAAAAAACATTTAAACCGACAAGAAAACAACAAAGTATGTTTCAAAATACTGATAAAGAATGGGAGAAGTTTGGAAAGCAAGATCCTTATTTTGGCGTTATAACTCATGAAAAATTTAAAGGGAGCTTAGATAAAAATACCAAAGAAGAATTTTTTAAAACTGGAGAAAAACATGTGGAAACTGTTTTCCGAACGTTAAATAGAATTTATCCAGATTTTAATCCAAAGTCTGCTCTTGATTTTGGCTGTGGTGTGGGCAGAGTAACGATTCCTTTGTC
>CAZDJS010000020.1:5353-16389 GCA_964505795.1 uncultured Methanosarcinales archaeon | reverse complement strand
GGTGTTGATGTTTCCAAGTCGATGCTTAAGGAAGCTAAAAAGAACTCAAAAGATAGAGATATCTTCTATCAAGAAACTATTCCAGATGAAAAGTTCGATTTAGTGCATTCATTTATTGTTCTCCAGCACATACCTGTTAGAAAAGGAGAAAAAATATTGGATACGTTAGTATCTTCATTAAGCAATAAAGGAGTTATTGTTATCCAGTTCGTGTATGATGCAAACCCGATAAATAAACTGTTCCAGAGTCTGAAAAAAATCATTCCGTTTAGCAAGTATTTAGTTAATGTTTTACGAGGAAGGAGATGGAATTCTCCTGATTTACAGATGAATAGATATCGTTTGAAAAGAGTTCTGAATATCCTCAAAAAACATAACATTGAAAGCTTCTACGCGGAACCTACAAATCACGGAGGATATTACGGAATAGTCCTGTACGCAAGAAAATGAAAATAGGAGTTATTTATGGAGCACCTGACAAATACGCAACACCTATTAGAATAAAAAATTTAACTCATAATCTTAACACTCAAGATATAAAGCCTCGTTTCTGGCCTAATAGTAAAATAGGAAAGCTTTTTGTCATATTAGATCAGTGTTTACAAGTTCTTTTACCTTCATTCAAACCAGATATTATTATTGCTAGCGCTCCTTTAATTGCAAGTTCCATTCCGGCACTTCTTTGTAAAAAAATCAAAAAAACAAAAGTAATTTTTGATTGGGATGACGCATTTATTGATTTTTCAGAGCACAAACCAAAATTCTGGGAGTTAAGTTTCTGGGAATACCTTGCTATCAAAAAAGCAGACCATGTTATTGTTGTTGCTGATAAGACAAAAGAAATAGCTGAAACATTTGGTAAAAAAACAACATACATCCCTAATGGTGTCAATATGGATTATTTTGATCCTAAAAAATTCGTTAAAGGGAGAAAACAAATAAGAAGTAAATTAAAAATTAATGAAGAAAAAGTGATTGTTTTTTTAGGGAGCATAAATGGAAATAAGAAGAAATTTGTTGGACAAGATATTATTAAAGCTTCAGAGAACGTAACAACAAGAAAAGTAAAATTTTTGATTATAGGAGATGGTCCGGGTCTAAAATACTTTAAGAAAGAAGTGAAAAACAAGAATTTAGAAAACTTATTCATCTTTACTGGTCAGATAAGTCATGAGAGAATTCCTGAATATCTCTCTGCTGCAGATGTCGCCATAGTGCCATTTGATGAAAAAACATTCAGCGCCTATGCAAGAAGTTCATGTAAAATTAAAGAATTTTTAGCAATGAATATTCCTGTCATCACTGTTGGAGTTGGAGAGAATTTGAAAGATATCAAAAAAGAAGAATCAGGAGTCTTAGTTCATACTAATGCAGATTTGGCCAAAAATTTTGATAAATTATTGAAACGTGCAGAAAATATAACGAATGCTAGAAAACAAGCTAAAAAGTATTCATTCAAAAAATTACGTAAAAAATTTAACGAAATAATATCTGAAGTACAAAAAAAAACAAAAGAGTTTTAAGAAAGTGACTACTTTCTCGTGCTCATGGCAAACATCACTATGCTCGGAGCTGGTTACATCGGATTAGTTACTGGTGCTTGTTTTGCAGATCGCGGCAACCACGTCACTTGTGTTGACAAAAACCCTACAGTCATAAAAGGCCTCAATAACGGAAAAATCCACATTTTTGAGCCAGGTTTGGAAGATATTGTGAAAAAGAACATTGCACAAGGTAGAATGCATTTCACGCAAGACCTGCAAGAATCAACAAAAGATAGTGAATTCATCTTCATAGGAGTCAACACTCCATCAAACGACACAGGAGAATTTAATCTCGATTACTTCTTCAACGCTTGTGAAGACGTAGGACGAGCAATAAGAGACACAGAAAACAAAATCATCGTGGGAAAAAGTACTGTTCCTCAAGGAACCTATAAAGAAGCAGAAAGAATCATAGAACAAGCTGCAGGTCACAATAATTGGAGTTATGTCTCAAATCCTGAAACCTTAGCGGAAGGTCGTGCAGTAGCTGACTTCTCAAAGCCTGATAGAATTATTATAGGAACTAACTCAGACGAAGCTTTTCAGAAAATGAAAGAATTATATCATCCTTTTAACGTTCTTAATGATCGTGTATTGCGTGGTTCTCCTGCTGACGCTGAGTTAGCAAAATTGTTCTCAAACACTGCTTTAGCAACGAGAATTGCTATGGTCAATGAGTTTGCAAGAATAGCAGACGTGACTGAAAATGCAGACATGGACCTCATCAGAAGAATGGTCTGTGAAGACACAAGAATCGGCCATCAATTCATGTTTCCGAGTCCTGGCTACGGAGGAAGTTGTTTTCCTAAAGATATTCAAGGACTAACAAGACAAGCAGAAAAAGATGGATACAACCCGCTCTTATTAAGCAAGATTCACGAATCAAACGAAACACACAAAGAATACATTGGCGAGAGAGTAAGCAGTCTTCTCGAAGATAATCCAAGAATTGGTGTGTGGGGAGTTACCTTCAAACCAAACACTGATGATATGCGTGACGCTGCATCAATCCCTATACTTACTGGTTTAATTAACAGAGGCGCCGAAGTTGTAGCTTACGACCCTCAAGACTCAAGAGCAAGAGAAATTTTCAAAGACAAAGTCCGTTTTGTCGATAACCAATACGAAGCAATACAAGACGTTGATGCGCTCCTACTACTAACGGAGTGGTCACAGTTTGACAGCCCGAATTATCAGACTCTCAAAGAATCAATGCGAGGCAACACGCTTCTCGACATGCGTAACCGATGGCTCCCACAAGAGGCAAATAGCCAAGGTTTCAATTACTTTGGTGTCGGGCGTCATTATCCCTTGTAGCCCTGGCCAAGTTCTCCTAGCGCATTTAAAGAATAAAATAATTTTCAAAGTATGAATACCGTTGCTAATACAGAACATTTAAATACAAATAGTTATATCAACAGATATAACATGTTTCCTGAAAAAAATATACTACGATACCCGAGACTCGACACTATCTTGATGGTGGAAGAATTCATTAAAGAGCACGATGGAGAATTCAAAAAAAGAAAGCTGTGGGAATCACTGCCTAAGAAAATGATGTATCAGACATTTCAAGTAATAATAGACTACTTACTCTACTCAAAAAAAATATCGATAGACTCAGAAGGAAAAATTGGCTGGATCTATTATCCTGAAACAGCAAAAAAATACAAAGATGAATTAGGGAGAAAATGAAACTCCCATCAAATATTAGGTTCGTAGACAAGAACATACAAGACGCACTCTATAAACTAGAGGAAGGAGATGATTCAAAAAGAGAATTATTCAAGTTCATAAACCAAGCTCTCGATAACATTGAAGAAAACGCTTTTTGTGGAATCCAAATACCTAAAAAACTCATCCCTAAAGAGTACGAGGTAAAAAATTTGTGGAAGTACGATTTACCAAAAGGATGGAGGCTACTTTACTCAATAGTGAGCGATGAAATACTAGTTATCAGCTTAGTTCTTGAGTGGCTCAACCATAAAGAGTACGAAAAAAGGTTCAAATATTAATAGCAATCCCTTGTAATTCCGGTTTTGAGAAAGGCTTTTGAAAACAAAAAAGAACGTTCAAGCATAAGTATTTTAAGAAAGAAAGGCTCTTTAACCATATGGAGTTTACAGCCATTATTAAGAAGGGTGAAAAGCAATATGTTGCTCTTTGTCCTGAACTTGACGTTGTAAGTCAAGGGCATTCTGTAGAGTCTTCTTTGAAGAATTTAAAAGAAGCTTGCGAGTTATACGTTGAAGAAATGGGCGTTCCTGAAGGAGTTTCCTCAGACAATCTCATCATCGCAAGCTTTGAGGTCAAAGATGAAATTACCAAGACTCTCAGGGTAAAAAGTCATTAAGATCCTTTGCAAAGTCGGTTTTGAAGAGAAGCGACAAAAAGGAAGTCATGTGATTCTTCGAAAAGAGCAAGTCGTGGTTGTTGTTCCAAAACATAAAGAAATTGATAAAGGCACGCTTCTCGAAATCATTAGACAAGCAAAGATGTCAAAAGAAGAATTCTTAAAATTGTTACGATGAGTTCTTGTAGCACTGGTCAAGCACTCCTAGCACATTTAAACAACGCTTGATTCTCTAAAAACATGCGATTCAAAAGATTTTTAAAGAAAACCTCACTCAATTATATTAACATGAGCCCTAGTGTTTCCACGGAGACGCTAGATGAATTTTTTCTAAAAAACAAGAACAATAGGTCGTGCTACACTCTATCAAATAAATAAAGACCACCACGCGGCCAAACAACTCATTCAATTATACAACGACGCATTACAATACGAAGTTTGAAAAGCATAATTCTTACAGTTTTTCTCACAAATACCATTAATGTCTAAAAATATAGACACCTGTCTAAAATAATAGACACTTTTTTAAACATCAACACATTACCTACAGCAATGGAGCTCACAACTGAAATATTATACACTCTACTCAAACAAGACAAAACACACCTGCGAGCATTAGCAAGAGATCTTAACAAACATCCAACAACGATACGAAACGCACTAAAAAAAATAAACATCATACAAACTTCAAAAGACGAAAAACTATTCATCTCATTTGCAAATACCGAACAAGCCAAATTAACAAAAGCACATTTAATAAAACTCCAACTCTTCGACACAGGACTCATCACCCATATTAACAAAGTTCTTTTTGAACCAACAATCATACTCTTCGGCTCGGCACAAAGAGGAGAAACAAACAAGCACAGCGATATCGACTTGTTCATTCTTTGCGATGAAAAAAAAGAAGTGGAAACAAAAGAGTTCGAAATTCATCGAGAAATCCAATTATTCATACACACAAAAGAGAGTTTTCGGAAACTTTCCAAAGAATTGAGGAACAACATCTTAAACGGCGACGTACTACAAGGGTATGTCGAGGTTTATGAATGAAATTTGAAGATTTTATACAAGAAGGAAAAGTACAACAAACGACAAAAGGAGAACAACAGGCGAAGAGCCTTCAAAAAATGTCGTTACAAACGCAAAAAGCACTCCAAGACATCCCACTAACAGAACAAAACGCATCAATCATTTTTTCTCAAAATTACGAAGCATTCAGGCAAATCATCGAAGCAATTACACTCAAAGAAGGATTGAAAGTCTATTCACACGAAGCATACACCTACTACTTACAAGAAAAACATCAAGAAAAAACAGCAAAAGTCTTTGATAGACTAAGAAAACTACGTAACAAAATAAACTATTACGGAAATCCAGTTAGTGTTGCAGTAACACAACAAGCACTCGAAGACGTCAAAAAACACATTAACATTCTCGAAAAAGAATTCTAGAACCTCATAAGTCTGAACTTCAAGCCCTACGACATCAAAAGACCTCCAAACAACTCATTTCGACGCATTACAATAAAAACCATCTTCCGGCTTTTTCTGAAAAAGGCTTTTGAAGAATAATAAGCAATTCTTCGTATGCCAAAAATTTATGTTGATACGAACATCTACTTAGATTTCTTTCTTAATAGAAAAGACAAGTTACGTCCATTAGGCGATTTTGCTTTTGAATTATTTAAAAGAACTCTTGCAAAAAGTTATTTTTACTAAAACAACAAAAGAAGATATTACTCTAGCGAAAAAATCAAGACATTTTGAAGACACACTTCATGCTATTCTGCAAAAAAAGCAGATGCAGATTTTATTGTTACGAGAAACATCAATGATTTCGAAGATTCAGAAGTCATTCCTGTTTATCCTGAGAACGTATAGTTTTTTCAAATTCCAAAAAGTTTTCTCGACGACTCAGTCTTTGTAATGGCTTGACAGAACCTTGTAAGCTTTTTATTTTAGACAATGATCGTTTCAACTCATACTCTTCTAAACTCTTTCTTATGGCATCGCGTATGAACTCTGATTTGGTCTTATACAATTCTTCTTGTATTGTAGTATCAATCGAATCAACCATTTGTTTTTCTAAACGAAGATGAACTAACATATACAAATGTATACTTTATTGATATATATACTTTTCGAAATAATTAATGAAAAGCTTCCATACCAACCCGTAATTATTTCGTTTTTTTCTGAGAAACCTTTCTTAAGAATAACAAAAGTACAAGAACAACTATTTGGAACACTTGCAACACAACCAGCTCTTGAAAAAGAATAGAAGGACTTGTAAAAGGAAATAATTCAAAAAATATATAAATCCATATAAATAACTATATATTTACATATAAAGGTGGTTTTTATGCAACAAACAATACATTACCCAAATTTAAAGACAATTCTTATGGTAGAAGAAGCTCTTGAACAAGCAAACAAACCAATAACAAGAACGCAACTTAAAGAACAACTACCAAACAAAGTCATGCACCAAACGCTCAACGTCATACTAGCATATCTTGAAGAGAGTGGAAAAATCTTTGATTCAAGAAAAGGAATAGTTTGGATACACAATTCGAGCAAAAAGCTTGAAAAAGCAATCCAAGAAGGAATTGAACTATGAAAACACATAAAGTCATCTTTGTTGATAACGCAAAAGAAGAACTTAAAATACTCAACAAAAAAGTTGGAGATGAAAAAGCAAAAGGAACTACAAAGAGCGACCACCAAACATTACTACGGGCAATAAAGCAAAAAGCTACACTCATAAAAGAAAACCCTGATTTTGGAGTACACATAGCAAAAAACAAGATACCACACGAATACAAGAGAGAGTATGAAGCTAACAACTTATGGAAAGTCAATCTCTCAAAAGGTTGGAGAATGATTTACACAATAAAAGGAAACGAGATAGAAATACTATCAATAGTCCTTGATATCATTGATCACAAAACCTATGACAAAAAGTTTGGTTACAAAAAAAGGTGAACGACGTCTCAAGAATCTAACCATAATTCTTACAGTTTTTCTCACAACTATACCATTAATGTCCAAAATAGACGATTAAACAGCCGAAACCCTTAAAAACAAACCTGCTATTCTCTTTCTTGGACGGCCATAGTGGTGTGGTTCCACCCGATCTCATTTCGAACTCGGAAGTTAAGCGCACCCACGTACCGTATAGTACTGCGTTTATGCGCGGGAGCTGCGGTTCGCTGTCCACTTTTTTTCAATACACGCGTTTACCAACGAGTACAATATAGAGTGTTTTTCCTTTAATCACTACATCAATAATAACCCTGTATTTTCCTACTCTGAGTCTCCAAAATTTTCCTTTGAGTTTTTTCAAAAAAGAAAAAGGACTTTCTCGAATTTCGTATAGTTTTTTTACTATCCTTTCAGAATCTTGGAGTTTTATAAGCTGATTTTTTGCTTTTGTAGAAAAAAGAATTCTGTAAGTCATAGCTTCACGTTCAACTCTTTTGCTACATCTTCTAAACTATGAACTTCTCCTTTTTTGATTTGTTCGAGCGATTCTTGAATATCTGCAATCTCTTCGTTAGAGAGTGTTTCATCATCTGCTTCATCGAGCAATCTGTTAATTACGTCATCATAACTCACTTTTGCGAGTGGTTTTTGCTCTTTGAGTCTTTCGAGCGTTGTTTTGCGGAGTTGTATCGTTGTCATGTTTACCATCCTATGTAGTAACTATAAGTAATATATAATTATTTATATTATTTTGTCTAAAAAAACCGGAATTATTTCAAAAACAGCACGTCCTTCTCGTTTGCAAAAGCCTTGTCTCCTGTGACGAAGATCAAGTTATTCATTTGTGCGTGCATGTAGCCTACAGCGTCGAAGAAAGAAACCTTCTTTTTTCTTTTGTATTTCATTGCTTCAATGAGAGTGTTTAATCCCACCTCTTTTCCTTGACTCTGCAATTTCTTCATCCAGTATTCTGCTGTTTTTTCATTAAATCTCTTGAGTAGCACGTCATAAAATTCTGCGAGTGTTATATTAGTGACTGCCGAGTCTTTGAGCAACTCAAGATGTTGATAGTCTTCATCATATATTTTTACGAGCGCATAAGTATCAAGAACATACATCAAAACCACTTACTCACCTGGAATTCTTTCCTGTGTTTTTTTAGGAATTCTTGTGTGATTTTTCCTTCTTTTTTTGCGTAGTAGAGTTCTTCAAGAGGGTTTTTCGTAATAATATCTATATTAACTTCTTGTCCTTCTTGAAGCTTCTTTGCAACTTCTTTTGGTATCACTATACCCATCGAATTCCCCCATTTTCTGACAACAGCACGAAACATAATTAGACAACAAGTATAATTATTATAAAAAAGTTGTTAAAAAAAGTTAATGATTTCTTTCCATATACCAAATATATTCACACTTCTGCCTCAAGAAACTTGCGAAGATCGTCATCGCTAATAACATCCTCATCAACACGCAAATTATCTGCAAGAATTGCTTCGTAATAACTCATCGGTCGAATCGTAGTCATAATCGTTCGGTGCAACAAGTATTTGCCGTCTTTACTCTTGGTTATTTTGTTCTCAATAAGCGGCATGCTCTTGAGTTTCATTTCTTGTTTTTGTGTTAATCCCATTGTGTTTCCTCCGGTGACGCGCACCAGACAAACTAAACATTTCAGTTTTAAAGTGACTTTAGCTCAGAAATCCGGCAAAGATTCGAGAATGAACAGAAATATTTATTTTCTATATAGTTATTTTAACAAGTCTCAACACGAAGATCACGTACGCGAGTAAAATGTTTCGTATTACGCGTCACTAAAGAAACAGTATTTGCAAGACAAATCCCTGCAATGATTTCGTCAAAGGCACCAATTTGATTTCCAGAACCATGCAGTTCTTTTTTGAGCGCAACAACATGTCGGACAGACGCAGAATCGTAAGGAAGTATCGTAAGAACTTCAAAGAAAGGCAAAACTTTATCCACATCAGCAACACCGAAAAGCACTTCCTGCACGTTAATAATTGTTGTGCAAGGAGCATCTAATTGTTCAATGTACTTAACTGCATCTTCCTCTCCTTTGAGAAAAGCGATAAGAACATCAGAGTCGAGACAGCGCATCTTGTTCCCTCATTTCATCTTTATTTGCCCGTTCTCGTTCGCGTCTGATTTTTCGCATCGCTTCAGTAGCTTCTCCCTCAGAGAGAATTCCCGAGAAACTCATAACATCTTGTTTTGGAAAAGATCTTTCAAAAAACTCTGAAAAGCTCTCTTCAGGACCCTTAGCCGCTTTAATCTTTCGATAAGCAGATTCCTTCACAGTTATCGTCTTGAAAGTCATATGTTTATGTTTATGTGTAAACTTAAATAGTTTTTGCATCAATGACCTCGCACTAAAGTAAGAGAGGTTCTCAAAAGTAAAAAATGCGAGGCATTGAGACAAAAAAGAATACCCTCAATGCCACCTTTCTAAGAACAAAGTATTCTTTTTTCTAGATAAAGAATAGCCAATTCAATAGTTCAAAAGAATATCGCGAAAAAATCCGGGAAAAGTTATGGTTCTCAAAAAGTTTAAATAGTTCTTAAAAGAACCATAATTATGTTAACAACAAAACAACTCGAGCTCACAGCAAAAGAAAAAGTACTATTCTATCTCCTTTCATTCCCCTCACAAGCATTCACTCTGAGCCAACTAACAAAAAAACTCAAACTACACAAGAACACAACGAGCGCAATAGTAAAAGAATTAGAAGAAGAAAAAATCGTGAAAATCGAAATAATAGGTCGTGCATGGAGAATCCAAGCAACACACATTAGCGACAAAAAAATTCCTTACACACTACAATTGTTATATGAAAGCAACCTCATAAGCCAAATCTACAATAAAATACCAGGAGCAAAAGCAATAATACTCTTTGGAAGCTATCGTAAAGGAGATGACACGCAAACAAGCGACATCGATATAGCAATAGAAATTGGAAAAGACCAAGCTCTCAAAATAGAAACACTAGATACTTTCAAAACATTCGGATATCGTTCGGATGTTCCGGTAAATCTTCATGTTTTCAACCGCAAGCGTATTAATAACAATCTCTTTGCTAACATTGTGAACGGGATAGTCCTTGATGGCTTTCTCGAAGCAAGACCATGAGATACAAAAGACCGGATACGAAAGATGCAGTGAGCATTCTCGAAGCTGCAGAAAAAAAGATGCAATTCACACTCTCATTACCGTTAAACGAAGAGTCCGCAGCAACAATTGCAAGCAACATCTACGAGTGTTTTCGCATGCTCGGAGACGCAATATTTGTAAAAATGGGAATCGTAGAAACAAACCACAAAGAAGTCATAGACGAAGTAACAAAAATCAATGTTAATACAAAAAGACCTTTGCAAAGCATCAAACACTTACGCCAACTACGACACAACATCAACTATTATGGCTACGAACCATCGATTGAAGAAGTAGAAGATATTATCGATATTGCAAAAACATGTTTTCAACCAGTTCTAGAAGAAATAAGAAAATAATCACTTAGGTTTTCTCAGCTTCGCCAAAAAGAAACCCTCAGTTCCCGTCTTGTAAGGCCAGAAACGTAAAGTCTTCACAAGTGAAGCATCAAATTCTCTATCTTCAAAAGAGGTTAACCCTGGACTCTGACCAAGATCAGGCAAGTCAACATCCTCAAGAACAAAACCCAAACTCAAAGCATAATCAACACTAAACTCGTTCTCCTCAGGTTCCAGACTACAGGTACTATACAACAACACAGCACCTGGTTTTAGCAACTTATACGCGATACGCAAAAGATCTTTTTGTAAGCGAGCATTCTCTTTCACACCTTCAATCGTTCTCTTAGTTTCCCAATCCTCCTCACTACAATAATTTCCTGAACAAGGAGCGTCAAGCAAGACAGCGTCTGCTTTTGGCAAGTCAAGAGCAAAACGAGCATCCTTACGAATTCCAATAACATTCAACACACCAAGGCGCTCACAATTATCGCGCACCGCCAATAAACGCTCTCGACTCTTATCAAGAGCGAGAATACGACCGGTGTTGTTCATGAGTTGCGCGAGATGTGTTGTTTTACTGCCCGGCGCTGCAGCCATGTCGATGATCGTCCAATTTTCTTGCGGATTAAGAGCGTTCGCTACT
>CAZDJS010000020.1:4811-5343 GCA_964505795.1 uncultured Methanosarcinales archaeon | reverse complement strand
TGGCTCGCGAGTCCTTGCAAATAAAACCATCCTGAAAGATGTTCGATACTGCTTGCAGGAGCAAAGTCCGCTTCAAAAGAATAACAATAAGGCAAAGCAGTTTTTTTTATCGTCATGCGATGCTTGAGTTCTTTAAACGTCGCTGCTTCTTCTTGAATGAGCGTATTCATACGCAAATACTTTTTTTCTGGAACGACCAACTCAAAGCCAGACTCCATTTTTTTGTACCTATCCGAAAAAAATCCCATAAAGAAAGAGAAGAACCCAAGTATTTAAGTCTTATAGGACGATGGTCTTAGGCAAGTCTCGAAAATCATTGTCTGTCGTAAGAATTGTCGCATCGAAAGTTTCTTGTACGCTCAACAATATTGTGTCAAAAAGACCTATTTTCTTCTTTGTTTTTCGTAACTCTTGTTTCTTATGCGCTGCTGTCACCCAATCATTTGAGGTGGGTTCAAAAATCGTTGATAATTGTCGTATAACGAGAAGAATCTCAGTAAAATCTTGTCCTTCTCGAAGCGCCCAAGAAAAG
>CAZDJS010000020.1:0-4801 GCA_964505795.1 uncultured Methanosarcinales archaeon | reverse complement strand
GAAGCGTACATCGGCAGCGCTCCGCGCTGCCGGCAAGACAAGGACTAACTGTTATAACACGAGCGTCTTGTATTTGCTCTTTAATCTCCAAGCCTTTTTGTGTTGCAAGAAAATATTCAATCCACGCGGAAGTGTCAAGTAATTTAATATCGGTCATCGCGCTCCCTCACAAAAGGTCGTGCGCCCTTACACATACCAAAGCCCACCGCTGTAGTCTTTCTTACAATATCAGCTTCTACCTTGTCGCCCTCTTGTAAGCCTAAGCGTTTTGCTTGTTTTTTAGAAACACGAAGACCATAACTATTACCCCATTTTTTTAATTCCAAATCCATATACACAAAAAGTATATACACTTATTTAAAGTTTATGCTGATGCTTTGTTCTTCTTTGTTGAGCTTGACTCCTTCAGGGACCTCTCCTGCTTTGACCTTCTCAAGAATCTCTTGTAGCTCCTGATAATGCTCGTAAATAAGTTCTCCTTTCTTCTGGTTTTCTTCAGCTGCTGTGACGAGTCCTTTTCGTTGCTCGGCCTGTATTTCTTGAATGCTTTTTTTCTTTTTTTTCGGCTGGTTCGAAATGACAATGTCCTCATCAGAGTCAAGCGCTTCGCTAAACGAAGTAGAGTTTGGTTCTTTACTGAACAACTCAACTCCCTTATTGGTTTTTTTGGGCCTTATGTCTTCATCTAAGAGCTTTGCGAGTTCTTGCGCACATCGCTTGACATCAGATTTTTCTGGAGTTTTATTCTTATCAAGACCCGCTCGTTCGCACAAGAGTTCAGCGTATTCTCCACCAATACTAAAACCGATAGCGAGTGTTTTTACGAGCGACTCCAAATCGAGACTCATCGCGTGTTCAACAAGTTCTTCAACAGTGTTTTCTTTCAGGTTAATTGGTTGTGGCGGTGCTTGATAAGGAATACCGCCTCTTACATGACGATCTTTGTAAGCCTGCGGTTTTTGCAAGCCAAGAATGATCTCTTCAGAAAAGCCATCTTTGAGCGGTTTTTTTCCGAGCAAAATAACATTTCCTGGTGCTAAAAGTTCGAGAACAAGACGATACTCCTCAGCGTCTTCAAAGCCACGAACGAAAGTGAAAATGACAATACGATCCATGCCGAGTTGTTCAAGTTTTTTTAAGCGCGCACCGCTGAGTCGTTTTCTCAAGAACGTTATGAATCCTGATGGCTCGCCAAAAGCTGGCTTGTATTCAGTGATGTGAAAAAGCCCTGGTTTGATACGAACTAAAACTTTGCCAAGTCCTGGCGTGTGGAATTGCAAGTAGGTCTGGTCTTGCAAGGAGTAGGCTTTTTGAAACCTGCCGCCAACAAGTCCTTGCAGTTCTCGCACCATAAAGTGCAGGTCCAAAGAACTCATTTCATCTTTCATACATTAAGAAAGCCCTCATGCTATAAAAACGTCACGCCTTGATCTCGCAACCGAGTTGTTCGACAACTTCTGGTCGCCATTCGTCTTGCACGACAAAACTCGCGAACTGCGGCGGGTCGTTCACCCAATAATCTGCTCCGAGAAGAGAACTTAGAAGAAAAGTTCCTTCAACAAGAGCAGTTGCACCAATAGCACAAGGAACAGCACCAATACCAAAACTAAAAGCCCCGCATGTTGCTCCTGCGGCGAGTCCAATTGTTCTTTTGATAACAACATGTCCTCCATACTTTAAGCCAATGTAACCTGCTGTGACTGCACCGCCTGCTACGAGCGGTCTTTCAAGAGCGTCTTGGCTAAAAAGTCTTTGATCAAGAAATTTAATTTCTTCCTCTCCTCGTGCATAGAGAAAGACTGTTGCTCGTAAATCATCTCTATTTATTACATCAGCAACAACTGGTTGTGTCGCGAGATCCTCAGTTTTAATCGGTGCGATTTGTTGCAAGTATGGAGTATCTTCTGGAACTGTATTCATGAACTCAGAAAATCCTTCAAGTTCTCCTGAGTCTTCAAACTCGATAAAACTACAGACGTGACAATACACTCCATCCTCGTCAAAAAGCAGTCCTTCTTGTACCCAGAGCTCGTGGCACGCCACCATGTCTTGTGCGAGTTGGTGTTTTTGTTCATTCTCATTGCCTGAGATTGTGACTTCTTTTGTCGGACAGTCGATTTCTATAGCGTAATCTCCTTTACTTGCAGTTGCTATTTGTGATGAGAGCTTGATTTGTTGCGCGCAAGCCTCAGTTTCCGGGTCAAAATAACTTGGCGAAGAGAATGCTCGGCTGATAATAAGAGCGAGAATGATAAACGTTGCAAGAACAATAAGCCAGACGATAACGTTTTTGAGCATCATGATATCACAACATCACACAAATTGTTGAGTTCGTCGTGTGCGACGATGTAGGCGAAGTTTGAAACCTCTGCTTTAACATCACCCTCACAAACGTCGAATCGTTTTCTCACCATAACTGTCGCGTAAGTTTTGTCTTGTGAGAGTGTATCGATTTTTGAGACGCTTTTGTTTCCTAAGAATTGTTCTTCCATTTGCGTCCAACAATCAGTCCCGAACTCATCCTCACATAGAGCGTTTGGATTATTGAGGTATTCTCGATAACTCTCGTCAGAACCTTGCATCGGTTTGTTCAGTCCTTCTTGTAATGAAACCTCAAAATCTTTGTTGAGGATAATCTCTGAACAGATATGACACCCTGTTTTATCTGTGCCAAACCATTGTGATGGCACTTCAGGAAAGATAGCGAGTTCTCCCTCACCAAACTTATTCCAACACTCACGGAGTTCTTCAAGCATGATCGTTTCAACAACGCTATCGTTGACTTCATCGTGTAATACTGTTTTTTTATCTTCAAAAACAAGTGTTGCATCATCACCTACTTCGATGTGTCTTCTCGGACAATTCAGCGCTATCGGACTTTGTGCTTCGAGAACGCAGAGTTTGTCAACTTTGAAACTCGCAAGCGCTACTGACGCTTTGCATTCTCCTCCTTGAACGTAGTTATTCATAAAAACGGTTGCTTGCGAGAGAATAGGCCATAAAACAACAACAGTTACAAGAAGAATAATAAGTCCTATGAGTGTTCCTTGCGCAATACCTCGCTTCATGACATCACCCCTCGGATTCGTACGATAAAGAGCGTGATAAAAAGCACCACCATCAAGAGAAGGATGAGTTTGACGAGGAAGACTTTTTCCATAAGGTGTTTTCATGCTTCATTTTTTATAAACGTGCCGAAAAGATTAAAAGAACAAATACATAAGAGATAATATGAAAGGTTTTATTCAATCAAGCGTTCTGAAATGGATACTTTACTTAGCACTTGCAATCGTTATCTTTTTTGCAATCAGCAAAGGAGCTAGTTGGGCTTCAGGACTCGACTTTACTTTTGGAGGACGCATATGAGAGGACAAATGCAAAGCGTCATATGGTGGATTGTTGGTCTTATTGCCCTTGGCGTTCTTATCGCAGCATTTCTTCTTCCGATAGGCAATATCCTTGGCGGATTTTTCGAACTACCAATATTTTCTCAATAACAATAATTTTATAAAGAAAGTTTACGATTTTTCTTTGAGGTGTCAGTATGAGAAAAGGTGAAATGTCTATGAGCGTCATTATCGGCGCAGCAATCGCACTCCTAATTTTAGTCTTACTAAGTGTTTTAGTCTTACGATCAGGAAACACACTTATTGACGGAACTGGCTGTAACGGTATCGAAGGAGCAATTTGTGTTCCTGATAACGAGCGTTGTTCAGACTACAATATTGACGGAGAAAATTATATTCAAAGTACAAGAAGCTGCACAGTGAGCGAAGACAAATGCTGTGTTCCTTTCGGGAGTTAAACAATGAAAAAAGCTGAAATGTCCATGACAGTTATCGTAGGAGCGGCGATTGCTCTACTCATACTAGTTATCCTTACGATGTTAATATTTAATAGTTTGAACAAGGTTCCTGAAGCAACATCCTGTACTGGAGTACATGAGCGCGCAGAATGTATTCCACAAGAAGATCTTTGTGGAGATTTAGGAAGTTTTACAGCTACGGAGAACGACTGTGGTGAAGGATACAAATGCTGCATCCCAGTAGGAGAATAAAATGAAACGAGGAGACATGTCAATGCAAACAATCGTTGTTGCAGTGATAGTGCTCCTTGTTGCAGCAATTCTCATTTACATGACGGGAACTCGTTTAGGTCTTTTTGATGATACTATTGGTGCTTGTGAAGACAGAGGAGGGGAGTGCCGTACTGAATGTCAAGGCGGTGAGCAACCATTTTACATCGGCAATTCTGCATGTCAAGACAGTGGCCGCGGCGATGTTTGTTGTGTTAGTGGCGACTCCATATTCGGAGAATGAAACGCGCAGACATGGCGTTGAGTACTGTTGTTACTATTCTTATCTTGCTTGTTGTTGTCGTTCTCATATTTTTTTCTCTTAACAGAGGATATAGTGCAGTGACTGAGATGTTCGAGTGCGATTATTGTGCACCGAGTTGCACAGTTACACAAAATGGTGTTCCAGCAGGTTCTGACAGGTTCATTGGTGATGGTTATTGTGAGAGCGGTACGTGGGACATAAGTGATGTACAGGATAAAATGCAGTGGTTTAAAACTGATAAAGATGAAATTACTGGAGAAAAACTTAGTTGCTGTTCATTAAGGGTAAACGAAGCACCTCCATCTTATTTAAGCAAAGATAAGCGTCTTGGAGACACTGAAGACATCGAAGCTCAAGGAGATGCTATCCGCCCTCGTGTGCGCGCATACTTCTCAGAGCAAGCACTACCGCTTCGCAACGGCGAGAACATCGACGTCGTTTCCGGACAGGAGTATGAGTAT
>CAZDJS010000019.1:0-17987 GCA_964505795.1 uncultured Methanosarcinales archaeon | reverse complement strand
AAGAAAGCAACAATGAAGTTCTAAAACGAAAGTCTTTGGTGTCCCACTCGACATTCTTACTTACCTTATCATCACAAAACTGACCAGGAACACCCTGCCAACAACCACTACCTATAAATTTTAATCGCGCCATTCTCCCAAATGTCCCTGCCAGATGTTCTCAAGCATAGCTTTCGGAACCTGGTATGGGTTGTGAGAGGAGTATAAAACTCCTCGACCCTGTCCCTGCCAGGAATCGAACCCGGATCTCTCGGACCGCAACCGAGTATTCTTTACGGCACAAAGTGTATCCATTAGACTACAGGGACTTAGAAGAAAAAAAAAGAGTTGTGTTTATAAATCTAGCTGCTGAGATTAGGACAGACGTCAAAATCAGTCCACCATGCAAGTCCTTCTTGTCCTGATGGAACAGTACATTCTCCTTTGTTGACTGTTGAACAAAGCGCTGTTCTTTGATTTGATCCGTCAACCCAACCTCTACTATCCCAATAACCTTTGAGTATGTCGTTGCAACTTTCTGCCGTGATTTTTTGTGCACAACAATTGTCGATTGCATTGAAGCAATGTACTTGGTCTTCACACACTCCTACTCCACCGTACTGTTCAATATTAAAATCCGGCTTATTATTTCCATCAAAATCTAAGCTTTCTCCAGTATCAAATACTTGGTGGCTTCCTGCTAGACAAAGCGCAGCTAATGCTTGTCTGCTACAGCCGTTGTTGCTTGCTTCTGTGCATTTGCTTTGACAGTGCAAGACAAGGTTTTGTTGCATTTCTTGTGCTAGTTGTTCTTGTTGGTAGTTTGAGAGTGCTGCTTTTTGTTCTGTTATTTGTCCTTGAAATAACTTGAGCATCACAAGTGCTACTGCTAATATGACAAATAATGCCACGAATATCTCAATTGGTTTTTCTGTTCCTCTTTTCATTTGATCACCTTATTATTACTTCATTTGGTGGCGAGTAAATAAACCTCACCGAATTTTCTTGACTCTCAACCACAAGCACATGCCCTTGTACTAACCCACTCTCGGTTGGAAACGTTATGTCATCAGCAAACACTGCATAACAGATTGTTTCTTCGATACCGGCATTGTCTCGTACGCATTGGTTCGCGAGCGCAAGCACATCATCTGCTGATAAACTCCCTGCCTCAAGTATCTGTTCTTCATCTTTAACTTCTAATTGATTTACTGATTGTCGCGCATTATTGAGCATTTCTTGACTGAACATGATGATGCTTCCTCCGACGACAACTGCGACGAATAACACTATTATTATTCGTATCGGGAGTTCCATTTACTTCCTCTTAGCGTGTGTCTTCTTCGGCGCGTTCATTGGAAATCGTTTTCCTATGTGCTCTTCAAGGAAGCGATCATAAGGTCCTAGTGTGAGGAACACAGTTCCTAAAACAATAAGTGAAAGTATGATATAACTATCTACTAATTCGACACTAAAAAATAATCGTAATAGTAACATGAAAACAATGGCTGCAATAAGTATTACTCCAAAGTAGATTTGTGTTAAGTTATTAATCATTGTCGTGTGTTCATGACAATGCTCATACAAATAAAAGTGATATAAGGTTAATAATAAGACACCTACTCCAAATGTTATGAGTAAGGTTATTTCTGTGCTCATGGTGGCGTTGAGTATAAAAAACAACACAAGAACTAAAAGAAAAGTTATTCCAGTAACTATTGTTGTTAATATCCTGTTCTTGTGTCTGTAATGCATTTTATATACCTCTAATTTTTCTCTTTATAAATATTATCCTGTGTCTATCCCGAGCACTCCTGAAAAGAAGACTCGTACAATGAAAAAGTATCCTCCGTATAAGATGACAGTGTAAATGATAAATCCAAGAGCATTATTTTTGATACTTTCAAAAAATTTGTACCAATCATTTCCGACATTAATGAGAACACCAAAAAGTGAAAGAGTGAAAATAGTAAAGACTAAGTACAGACCTACGATCACTTCAATAAATATTGGGTTGATTATCGCACTTGTATCTACGAGCGCAACACTAAAATCTCCACTCACACCAAATACTGATGCGATACTCTCGAGTTGTTCAGTGATAAAAACGAGTGATTTTACTATTGCTACGCTCATGATCACTGCTGCCGCACAAAGAAGTGGAGCGAGCATTGTGGTTGTTACGTTAATGAGTCCGACGCTCTCGGCAAGAAGTGTTTTCATGTAATCATCGAGTTTGTAAATCCCTATTGTTTGTTCTCGTATCATTTTTGTTACTCGAGCACTGCTTTTTTGACTAATACTCGAGAAACTCACTATTTGTGAGAGTATTTGCACAACTTTTCTTGAAGGAAGTATGGTTTTAAGATCTTTTGTGACGATAGTCTCGATACTTTTCTTACTTGTCATCATCTTATGATATAATTTTTTGAATGCTGTGACAACTGGGTGTTTTGCAAAACCAAATCTTTCATAGTCATTAATTACTTCTGGAATCACGTTTTCAGTGCTGATATTGAGTGTTAAGTACGTGCTGAAACTTTGTAAAAGGTGCGGCAAGTCTTGTTCTATTTCATAAACTTCATTCCAAAGTTTTCTGTATCTTCTCTCGTACAAAAAGGCGTACAAATATACTGCTCCAAAGATTGCGGCACTCATCATCCAACCCATGAAAAGCGCAAAGAGCGTTTCCGTGTCTCCTGCGGTTCCTTGTGTGATTTGATACAAATAAACAATTGTTGGAATGCTCAAAACAACGGCTATTCCTAATGGAATCCATAAATACATCAGCGGCAGAGGGACGTAATTGTAAGCTTCTTGTATTCGTACGGTGTCTACTTGGATTCTTTTAGAAGCAAAACTCAAAGCCATAAGTAATGTTAGGCTTGGGAAGAAAATAACATATACAAAAGCAAGGAGTGGTGGCTTAATAAATTCAGGCATGAAAACTGAGAGGAGAGGAAGCAACATTAAGGTCATTATGGGAAAAAGTACTCCGAGGCTCACTAATTTTTTTGCGTTGTCAGTTAGTTTTTCAGCAAATCGTTTCCCTAAGGTTGTATAATTAAGCAAGAGAGTTTCTGAAGTTTCTTTAAGTATTATTTCTTTATCTTCTTTTTGTGAGAGGCTTGCTGTTTGTAATAATCGTAATGATTTGACAAAAACAGGATTTACTTCATTCCAGACATCAACATAATCATTAATCGCATCACCAAGAGTTACTTTTGTTCTTCTTTTCAGCTTGTTTTTTATTTCTTGAAACTGTACTCTTAATGTTCCATGAAGATGGTCTGCCGTTTCAAAAAAAGCATATTCGAGTGAAGTGTCCATGCTAATAAAAGTTGAGAGTCTCATAATTGCACGAAGCATTTCTTCGTTGTACTCTCCCATTCTGTGACCGTAAAAAATACTTGTTGGATAAAGATATGTTACTACACCTAAAATGAGTCCAAAGAAGAAGAGAACATAAGAGACAAAAATGAAGGCTTCTGAAATAAAAGAAAACACACTTAATACGAGTCCGAGAAGAAAAATACTTGAAAAAACCACTAGTGAAGCATTAATAACTGCTTTGCTATCGTAGGGAAAAAGAACAAAAGAGAGTTTTTTATCGACGCTCGCGACATTTAAAGGGAGAGGAAGTGCCTTTCCAAGCTCATAGATTCTCATTGTTTGTTACCAAGTTTTCTTTGAAAAGTTTCGTAAGTTCTTGAATGTAGGCTTGTTTAAATTGTTCTTCTGCTTTTTCATCTTTAAGCGGAGTATATTTATTTGAGAGTTGAGTGAAAATGATGTTTGCTTCTGAGACGTATTCTGCTTCAAGTTTTTCTGGATGTCCTTGAGTTAATTCAATGAACAAGTCTTTGGCCCATCCTCTCAAGAGCATGTCTTTAAGCACAGAATCATAATTTTCATATCCTGTCGTATTTTTAAGTATTGTTTTGAGTACGATACTTTTTCCTTTGAGCAAAAAGTCTGTCGGCTCGAGCTCACCAGTTTTCGGGTTATACACAAGAAGATCTTGAAATTCTGGTTCTTGTTCCCAGTCCTTAAGCACTTCAGTGACACTCATCACTTTTCTTTGCCGACCAAGACCTGAAGGATCTTTAATGAGGTTTTGAATAATAATAATATCTGTTACCTTAAAGCTTCCTCGTGGCACGCCAAGGTCATTGACGACACGATCAAAAACTCCGTAGGGACTGTCAGAGTGTATTGTGCCCGCAACGACATTACTCATAGCACCAACACGCATTGCTTCGTAGAGTACTGTTGCTTCTTTACTTCTAATTTCTCCAACAATAAGCGCACTATCTCCTAGACGAAGACTCGTTCTCAAACCAGTATCAAATGGCATCTCCATTCCTTCTTTGAGCAAAGCAGAACGTACTTTGAGCGGTAAAATATCATAGCCTAATTTCTTGTATGCTCGTGTCGGAAGTTCTTCAGTGTCTTCAATAGTTATCATACGATATTTTGGAAGTATTTCTAAAAGAAGACTTCCGAGCAAACTCGTTTTTCCTGAACCCCGAGGTCCTGCAGTAACAAAACTTCTTCCATGAGCAATTACCAAACTCATGAATCCTGCAAACCAAGCATTAACCGTACCATTATGCATGAAAAGTGGTACAGTCCATGGTCGCTCACGATGTTTTCGTATTGAGTATCCTGTTCCAAAACTACTAAATGGTTCGATAATTGCGGCGACTCTTGCTCGAATTCCTTTTACTTCAAGCTCACCATCAAGTTGTGGTTGTGCACGATTCAGTGGTCTTCCTGTGCTTATTTTGAGTCTTGTTGCGAGATAATTGAGAAAATCATCACTCGGATAAATATTGCTCGTGCATTCTTGATAATCTGAGTGGACAATGCGAATACTTGTTTTGTATGCTGGCGGATTTACGTTCATCTCCATTATTTTTTCATCATACATAAGATGTTCAAGAATGCCGAATTCTTTGTACCAACGAAGAACAATCTCGTCTTCAGTGTAACCTGAATCTTTGAATGCTTGTACACGATCGTAGAGTGTGAAGAGGTCAAGAAAACTAATTTTCATTTCGGGAATTTTGAGATTATAAATATATCCTACTCCTCGTTCTCGCTCATAAATTTGTGCAACAGCACCTGTTTTGAGAACATATTGATCGATAAGTTTTACTCCTTGTGGTAATGTTCCAAAACGCACATCAACAAAGAAAGGTTCGATGCTTAAAAGTTGGAATTTCTTATCGTATTCTTTTGTGAGAAGTTTTGTTTTTAATCTGAGACGATCAAAAGGTTGGTGTTCAATGAGTTTTCGAAGTTTTTCATCATATTTTGGTGATGCAAGAACAATATCATGCTCATCGCAGTCTATTTCAAGAACTTCTGTTTCGTGTTCCACAACCCACCTCTAGAGTTTTGTCGTCGAGACGATTTATTAAACTTTGGGTATTGAGTCTTCCCTTTAAAATGATGACAAATCTTTAAATACCTTGTTCCAACATTATTATACATGGCCCGTTCTCAACAGCCCGATATTCGTGAAGAATTACGCATTCTCGCCACGCAAATAGAGACTGTTAACCAACAGCTTACTGGTTCGGGAGGTAGTTCAGATCCTGCTTTACATAATAAAGTAGAGCAAATGGAGCAAAAGATTAATTATTTGTATGACATGATGAAGAATCTCGAGACAGAAATTAGTGAATCAGTCAAGGGCCATTTCACAGAATTAGCAAATCAAATTACTAAATCCTTAAATTCAAACTTAACACAAGTGTTCGCTCAGCTCGAAAATCTCCAGCACAACGGCAGTTCAGGTAATTCTCAAGATGTTAAGGAAATGCGCCATTCACTTAAAGAACTCATTGATGTGTACAAAGATGAAGTGCAAGTTTTTAAGGATCAAAACGAGTTCATGCAACGTAAGCTTATTGAGATTGAGAAGAAGTTGAACTAAGTTGTTCTATCTCTTGAGCTAATTCATCAGCTCCAGCTTTTTGAGCAAGTGGCAAATGAAAATCTCTTGATTCTTTTTTTATTCTATTAATTTGTTCTTCACTAAGAGCGTCAATTGTTCGTAAATTATGGAGTCTATCTGCTGTTTTTACAAGAAATATTCTGCTGTCTTGTTGCCCCATGCGTAAAATCTTTTCTTGAGTTTTTGCCATTCGCTCGTACTTATCTTGAATAAATACTTCACCATCTCCTCGTCCAACGTCAGTTACTGCTTCAACAATAAACGCAACAGCAGAGCCAAATCGTTCTTTGACATCCTCAAGTGTTACTTTTGTATCTTCGACAGTGTCATGAAGAAGAGCTCCTGCGATAAGTTCAGGGTCGGTATAGTTTTGTGAAACAAGAATGGTTGCGACTGCTGCTGGGTGCGTCCAAAATTCATCTCCTGCAGCCCTCATCTGCCCCTTGTGTGCTTCTCTCATGAATTCAAAGGCTTCTTGAACAACAACACGTCCTTGTTTTCCGTGACTTTCTTCAATTTTTGTAAGAATATCTTCAAATACCATCCCTTTGTGGAAGGACTCAAACTATTTAAAATATCGCGTTCTCCAAAAAATATGATTGTCTTGGGAATTGAAACGACAGCGCACACCTTTGGTGTGAGTATTATTGATACTAGTCGAGAAAAACATAAGAAAATTCTCTCGAATATTCGTGAAATGGCTACGACAACAAAGGGCGGTATGATTCCTAGTAAAGTTGCTGATCATCACGAAGAAATATTCAGGGAAGTTCTTGATAAAGCTTTTTTAGAAGCGCAAAAGTCTTGGGAGGATATTGAGTTAATTGCTGCTTCTCGCGCTCCAGGTATGGGTCATGCTTTGCGTGTTGGTGTTGCTGTTGCAAGAACACTTGCTATGATGCACAACAAGCCTCTTATTGGGGTTAATCATTGTATCGCGCATCTTGAGGTTGCGAGCATGGTGACTGACGCGAAAGATCCTCTTTTGTTGTATTGTAGTGGAGCAAACACACAAATTATTGCTTATGAAGCGGGCAAGTACCGTATTTTTGGCGAGACGCTTGATACTGGTATTGGTAATTTTCTTGACACTCTTGCTCGTAAGATGGGATTGGGATTTCCTGGCGGTCCAAAAATTGAAGTTCTTGCTCAAAACTGTAAAAATGACGTGCTTTTGGAGATTCCTTATTCGGTCAAGGGAATGGATCTTGCTTTTTCTGGCATTTTAACCAATCTTGAAAAAAAGATTGCGGATGGCATCGCCCTTGAAGACATCGCTTATAGTACGCAAGAAGTTGTTTTTGCGATGCTTGTTGAGGTTGCAGAGCGTGCAATTGCTCATACGGGAAAGAATGAGCTCGTCCTTGGTGGTGGTGTTGCTTGTAATAAACGATTGCAAGAAATGTGTCGTTTAATGTGCGAAGCTCGTGGAGCCTCGCTTTTTGTTCCTGAGAATCAGTTGCTTGTTGATAATGCTGCGATGATTGCTTGGTGTGGGTTCTTACAATATCAATCAGGGCAACAAGCAGAGCCCGAGTCCTTTGCGATGAATCCTTATGAGAGAACAGATGACGTTACCGTTACTTGGCGCTAAAAGTTATTCTTCTATTTCAATTCCTTTCCAAAAGGCAATATACCCTGCTATTTCTTGAGTCTTTGGTTCTTGATACGACCAAGCAGCATTCTCGTTTTTTACATCATCAACAGTAATATCAAAATACTCAGCAACACCTTTCCATGGACAAACTGTTTTGTGCGTTGTTTGTTTAAGAAAAGTCATATTCACGTCTTCTCGAGGAAAATAATGATTCCCTTCAATCACAATAGTGTTTTCACTCTGAGCAATTACTGTCTCTCTCCATGTAGCAGATACCATATAATAATTGTAATTATGAAGGTTTAAAACTTTGTGAATCAACAATAGTAAAATCTGAGTACTAACTGAATCATTTACTCCTCAATCAAAAACCCTGCAGTTCGTATGGCTTTTATTTCTTCGTCAACGAGTCCTTGTTTAATTGCAGGACAAGGAGCAAGAAAAACACGTTTTGCGAACTGATAAAAAGGATATTTTCTGCAGGCACTCGGTCTATTCTCATAAATACTACATTGGTTGTTTTTGAGTTTTGGACAGCCATTCTCAAGTGAAAGTGAAACGCTCTCATCCCATTCTTGCACTAAAAGTTTTTTTGGCATGACAGAGGCTTCAAGAACCGTCATGTTGAGTTTTCCTCGTCTACAACAAGACTCTTCACAAGTAAAACAGAATTTGCTAACCGCGTTGCGAGCAGCATCAATAGTATCACTTCCTTCATTCACTGCTTATTCTGAGCAATTGGTTATACTTTGCCGTTCTGTCTGAACGGCAGGGAGCTCCGATTTTTATTTGACCAGTACCAAGACCTACTGCGAGGTCTGCGATGTAAGGGTCTTCTGTCTCGCCACTGCGATGACTCACCATGACCTTCCAACCAGCATCAAGAGCAATTGTTGTTGCGTCTATTGCTTCGCTCAAAGTTCCTATCTGGTTAACTTTAAGAAGAAGTGCGTTACAAAGTCCTTTTTCTGCTGCGAGTACTATACGCTCAGGGTTTGACACTGTGAGATCGTCACCAACCACTTGTGGTGCTTTTCCATAGGCAAAGTAATCATCATCTTTTGTTTCGAGTTCTCGCATAAAGTAATTCCAACTTACAAAGTCGTCTTCTGCAAAAGGGTCTTCGATACTCATAATAGGGTATTTTTTGAGAAGTTTCATCCAGTATTGTGCGAGTTCTTCACCACTGAGTTTTATTCCTTTCTCAATTTCGTATTTTTTGTTTCTGTAGAATTCACTCGCTGCGGGATCCATTGCAAAAGAAATTTTTCCTTCGTAACCAGCGTTTTTTATTGCACTCATAAGAAGTTTAAATGCTTCGTCACAGTTCTTCACCGGTGGTGCGAATCCTCCTTCGTCACCAACGCTCGTTGCTTGTGAACCATATTTTTTTGCAATGACTATCTTAAGTTCTTGGTAGATTTCGCTTGTGATTCGAACTCGGTCTTCGAGTTTTTTTGCGTGACTCACAATCATAAACTCTTGTGGCATCAAGTCGTTACCCGCGTGGACGCCACCATTAATCACGTTTGCAAAGAGTAAAGGAATTTTTTCTTGTGTTCCTGCTATTTTTGCAATATAACTATGAAGGGCCATGTCGTGTGAAGCACTTGCTGCTCTGCTCGCTGCGAGAGAGACTCCAAGAATTGCGTTTGCACCAAGTTTTTTCTTGTTTGGTGTTCCGTCAAGCATTCGCAAATGAGTATCTATTTCTTCTTGATCGAGTTCTTTACCAATAAGTGAATCTCTGATGATCGTGTTCACGTTTTTAACAGCTTTTTCTACTGATTTTCCATGATACTTTTTTGTTTTGTCGCGCAGTTCGTGTGCTTCGTGCACTCCGGTGCTCGCTCCACTTGGCACTGCTGCTGAGCCGATGAACTCTTCTGTAAGTATTTCTACTTCCACCGTAGGGTTTCCTCTGCTATCAAGAATTTGTCTCGCGTGTACGTCGATGATTTGTGCCATTGTAAATTAGAACAGTTGTAGATATATAAAGCTTGTTGAGCTATTGGATTGTTTGTCTGAGGTTTCCTTGTGCAATTTTCTCTATTGCTAGTTCCTGACCAACATACTTTACGACGATATCCGCTATGAAAAGATCTCCCTCGTTAAGTGGAGTTATGCAAGAAAATGTTATTAGAGAGTCATTGAGTATTTGAGTATTACGAGTACTTCCTTGTACATAACTATCATTCTCGAGTTCACAGCTTTGCGTATCAAGTGTTACGTTGATGCTTTCAAGATTAGGTAAATTGTTACGAATAACAAGTCGTACTTTTCCTTCTTCTGTTACTTGACTTTCTTCACAATTAAATTCAGGCCACATATCACACTTGTTTTGTGCTGGCGTTATAGCGTCAAATATTCCAAAATAGGTCAATGCACCTATTGCTAAAAGTAGTACTACGAGTGCCCAGCCATAGGTTGTTATGAATTCCAGTGCTGCTTGTCCTTGTCGTGTCATGGTCTGAAGCTCTTGTTGTTAAAGAATTAAAAAATTAAAAAAAGTTAAATTGTTTATTCTACAATTTTTGTTTGGAGATTTCCAGATCTTACTTGGTCAATAGCACCATCTTGTTCTCGATATTCGATTCGAATATCAGCAGTGTATCTTCCTGATGCATCTACACCACAACCAGTAAAGTTCAAAAGAGCAGGTGTGCCTGTTCCAATTCTATCTCCATTTGCGAAATCAGTTCCGCTCAAATCTTGAGATGAACAAGTGGAATCATCATCAGGATCAATTAATGATACATTCACGTTCTGAATTGTTGTTCCTACATTATTTCTCAATCCTAAAAGAACCTCTCCACCAGCGTTAGCTTGCGCTTCTAAACAGGTATTTCCAAATTCTGGACTTACTGTACATTGTTCTGGTAAGAAATTATCCGGACTTAAGACTCCGAAGTATGCGAGTGCTCCAATTGCTGCAAGGACGACAAGAATTGCCCATCCGTACGTCATGAGGAACTCCATCGCTGCTTGTCCTCTTCTCATTTTTTTATTCATTATATCACCTCGATAGGGGGTCATGTGTATACAAGACTACTAAATTCCCACACTGAGACTATTTAAACCTTTCGTTCGTGTTGGATAAGTAGAACATTCCCTACTCTGCTTACCGCAACACCCCTACTGCCGCCCTCTTGAGGCGCTCGACGAGCGAAGCCGAAGTCGAGACTGTAAGCGCCGTGCCGCAGTAGGGGAACGCGGTAAGCGACGTCTGGCCATGCCAGCAGTGCTACGCACTACGTGGCATTGCTGGCACAGACGAGAATGTTCTCACGATCATTAGTGTTTTCAAGCTCAGAAGAATCCGGAGAATATAGAACTAAAAAAGCTGTTCGCAATAATATACACTCCAATTGCTATCGCCATATAAATAGGAATGTTTCGAATACCGTCAACAATGTTTCCGTTACGAATAACAGAAATGATTGCAGCACTCATTCCACCAGTTATTCCCATCATGACATAACTATAAATCTTGAAATTATCGACCAAATCAGGATTTACTGAAGCAGTAATGCTCAAAGAACTACTACTCAAATCAAGATTACCTGTAATTGCAATAATAATTTGAATAAGTTGCGTAGCAAGAGCAAAAAGCACTGGAGCCACAGTCACGCTTGCAAAACTAATAAAAATAGCATAAGTCATAACATTGGCAGCCATTTCTTTTTTCATAATCTTAAGTTCTTGAATATTAAGGGCAATCTTACTCAAAAGATCAGCGAGCTCTCCACCAGCATCAAGCCCTTCCAACAAGATACTAATACTTCTTTTCAAAAGAGCACTGTCATATTTTTGAGTAAGTTTCGTTAAAGCAACTTTCAAGTCCTCGCCAGAAATAGTTGACTTTGCAACGTCTTCGATTTCTTTAGCAAGAACACCAAAATTAGGTCGAATTGCAAGCCACAAAGCCCTGTCAATAGGCATTCCTGCACTAATATTCGCGCTTGTTAATTGTAAGAAATCAGGCAACACATCTTCGAGTTCTTTTGTTCTATTATACATACGAATTTCAAGATAAAAATACGTCATCCCCCAGAGAATCAACCAAATAAAAGGTAATAAAACAAATGAAGCAATTGTCCAATAAAGAAGAGTTGTAAATTGTCCGTTAATAACAGCAAGAACATTTGGCAAAAGCCAAATCATAAACGTGAGATTGAGTGTGAGGTATCGTATTCGTTTTTTAACGAGTTCGGCAGAAGTTTCATATCCTGCCATGCTCAAATATGATTCGAGGTTTCTTCGTCTTTGTCCTTGACTCAAACGTTTTTTTTGCTTCTTTTTTTCTATGAATTTCACATATCCACCGGTGGTCGTGATGATTTAATAATAGCTAAAAACATGAATTGCATAAACCAAATGAGAGCGGCAATAATCATAAAGATGAGTAGACTCACATTTAAACCAACAAATGTAGTTATAACAACAAGCATGATAGTGCCTAAACTAGGAACGATGATTGCCATCATCATATAAAACATAGCAAGAGGATTTAATTTACGTCCATATTCTTTTACAGCAATTTGTTGCTCGCGAACAATTTGGTTAAAAACACTTGTTAAGGCATCTGAAACCCCACTTCCTGTTTTGAGCGTGTTGAGTAATTGCCAAAGTAATCGTCGTAAATCAGGCGAAGGAGTCGTGTTTATTGTTTCATTAAGTGCTTCTTCAAGTCCCGTTCCTAATTCAACTCGTTCAACGATTTCGCCAAAATATTTTCCTACAGCTTCGTATTGTTCAGCCATGTTCTTAAAAGCGTTAAACATAGGAACACCACTCTCAAGTTCAACAAGAAGAAATCTTCCTGCAAAAACGATTTCTTTACTGATTTCCTTATTGAGTTTTTGAATACGAAAATCTACGTAGTGAAGAAGATAAAAAAAGAAAAGAAAAAAAGCTATTGGTAAAACAAGTACCGCCTGTAAAGACTTAGTGAAACCAAAAAACAAGAAAAATATTGCAGTTGCTGCAAGTCCACTAATAAAGACGGTTTTTTTCAAATAATATTCTGGTGTGTCAGACATTCTTGCCTGTCGTAATTTCAGTTTCAACTCGGGAAATCTTCTTACTAGGTTCTTATAAAATGCCATATCATCCTCCAAATGGTTTGTTTGCTTTTACGTATTTCATAATGTTTTCTTTGTCAGTATAATATTCTGCAATGACTCTTCCAACATCATCAACATCAAGAACATCTTGCTTAACTAAATACTCTATTACTTGTTGTTTTTCTTTGAGTTCTTTATTAATTTCCGCATCAGAATAACCAGTGTACATTTTGAGTGTTGTGAAAAAAGCACTACTTTTTGATTGTTTTACAAGAGCATCTTTTTTATTATCATATTGCAAAAGAACATTTGGTTCACTATTTTTTTGAATTTCTGCTATTTGAAACGTTCGACGTCCACCAGTTCGACGATTTCTAAATTGAACAATAATAAGACTAATTGCTGGAAGCATGATTTTAGGAACATCAATTGGCGCGTTCGTAAGACGCTCAACAGTTTCTTCAGCGTTATTTGCGTGAAAAGTCGCATACACTGAATGACCTGTGTGAATAGCTTCAAAAAGTGTTTCTGCTTCTCGCTTACGACGTACTTCACCAACAAGAATCCTGTCAGGCCTCATACGTAAACTATTAACAAGTAAATCTCCCATAGCTACTTCGCCTTTTCCTTCAGCATTTGGTAATCTTGTATTCATTGGGACCCAGTGCAAAAATTTCGGAAGTTTAATTTCACGAGTATCTTCGATACTAATTATTCTTTGGTTTGGCGGGAAAAAATTAGCAAAGCAGTTCATAGCGCTTGTTTTTCCAGATGCTGTTCCTCCTGCGATAATACAGCTCATTTCATAATGAATAGCCATCCATATCCATGATGCTGCTTCTGCACTGAGCGTTCCGTATTTTACGAGGCGTGTTATCGTCCAAGGATCACGACTAAATTTCCGAATAGTGATAGTGTTTCCGCCTGTGCTTATTGGCATGAGTGTCGCATTTACACGGTCTCCTTCTTCAAGATGTGCGTCTAAAAGTGGTTCAAGAACAGTAATTTGACGACCTACCTTTCTTCCGATTATACTGCTGTAATGTCGTATTTGTTCTTCATCACGCATGAAGATATTTGTTTTAAGCCAACCATATTTTTTATGATACACCCAAACAGGCTCTGTGCTCTGATTGACAACGAGCTCCTCCAAATTCTGGTCTGCCATGAGCAATTGAATACTACCAAGACCGAGACTTTTTGCAATAAGATAACTTGTAAGAAAACTTTTTGTTTCATCATCAGTATCAGGAAAGTATTTGCTGATAAGATCTTTTATTGTTTCTGAGAATTTTTCTTCGACAAGTTCAGACTTTTTTGTATCAGTAATGTCAACGACACCAAGGTTTACTCGTTTAATGAGTTCTTGACGAATTCTTTCTAATAAAAACTCTGTTGTTTTTGAGATACTGCTGATGCTTACTTGGTAAAGGGGTACGAACTCTCCCTTTATTCTTTCGATTGTTATTGTTATAGGAATGTCTTTTGACATGTAGTCATATTTTTCAATAATTGCCGTCTTTGATTTTTTTTGTTCTATATTAGAATTCTCGTCAGAAGATTTAGCTGAACCACTTTTTACAGTCTTCTTGGAACTTTTTTTTACCATCACTCACCCCATGGAAAATGAGAGAACTTAATTTATAAAACTATCGAAGATTATTTTCCTGAAATGACGTTTCGCAAGTCCTCAAGACGCTTTGTGAATGAAGAGTGTTTTTTCTCGTAATCACCCATCTTTTTTTCGAGTTCTTTAATGTGTTTTCCAGAATCTTTTTTGGAAGTAAGATCGAATGCTCTTGCTTTTTTTATAAGTTCGTTAAGGTCGTCTTTCATTTCTGACTTTTGTTTCTCTAATTCTTTCACTATTTTTTCCGTGTCTGCTTTTTTCTTGAAGAACTTTTCAAATCGTTTTGCTATTTGTTCTCCTTGAGTTTGGTAGGCTTCTATTTGTTCTTTGCGTTGTTTGATTTTTTTAATTATGCTATCTTGTACTTTGAGAATTTTCTCTTGATGACGAGAACTACTTTCAACAAGTGGTTCGATTTCGTTTTCTCGCTTTCCTTTAATTTCTTTTTCCATTGAGTCAGCGAGTTTTTGTAATTGTTTTAAGCGCTCTTCGTGATGAATAATATGTTCGTCTTCTTCACTGATTTGTTGTTTTACTCCTTCCATTACTTGTTTGAGAGCGTCAAGTCGTTTCCCTAGAACATCTTCTTGTTGTTTGAGTTCTTGCATATCTTTTGCTTCATCGGAAATCTCTTTTGCTTCTTTTTCTATCTCGGATTGAATTTTCCCATAACGCTTTTCTTCAATCGTTATTCTTTTATGAATATCTCCTAAAGAATTCTCATAATCAACTTTTTGTTGAAGAATATCTCGATCAATACTTTTTTTGAGATCTTCATAGTGTCTGAGTTCTTCAACTTCATCTTTTACTTGGTTAATCTCATCACCAATTTCTTCTTTGAGAGAATAGTATTGCTTTTTTATGTCTTCAAAACCAGAAGTTTCTTTTTCGAGCTGTTTAAGTGTGGTGTCAACTTTTCTTGTGAATGCTTCTTTTTTTGAATGATATTCGGTTGCTTTTTTTTCCACTTCTTTTTTTGACAGCTTTCTTTCTTCAAGATAGGTTTTTGAGAGCTTATAAGTAATTGATAGTAAGCCTTCTTCTTCGAGAAAGTCAGCCCATTCTTGAACTACTTCTTGGGGAACTCCTAGTTCTTTTGCGGCTTTTGAAAGCTCAATCTTTTTTTCTTTTTCGACAATTCCTACGAGCTTGTCAATTCCTGTTTCAATATTTTTCATAGTATCTTATTCCTTTTCTTTGCTTATATAGCTTTCGAGTGAATCTCCTTTTTGAATCTTCTTTTTTTGAGTCCATCCGGCTGGCATTTCAAGAACGTATTTTGCTCTTTGTGAGTATAACTGAAATGGTTTGAGCGTCTTAGATTCTACAAGCAGTTTATTCTTGTCAATCCAGAGAATATCAAGGGGGAAAAAAACAAAGAACATGTGAATGCTCACTTTTTGTTCTTTTTCAAAGGGAAAAAGCACACCAAACGAAGGAGCTGTTCTTCTAAACATCAGTCCTAAACCTTTCTTCCAAGCACTTTGGTATTCTCGTATTAACATATTGTTCTCTCTAATTCGCTTGTTACTTCATAATAATCGCTCGTCTCACTTGTGAGTTTAAAATAATTTGGCATGTTTTGTATATTGCACCAATCAGCACCCGTGTTCGTAAAATATTCATGATCAACTACAGAATAAACGTCACTAACAATGATTCCTTGAGCGTCAAGACGATCAAGATTAACAAGGCTTTGTATTCCGTTTTCATCAGGACTGAAGTTTCCTGAGAATCGCATAAGAAAATTTGGTGCGTTTTCTGAAGCAGTATAGTAAGATTCATTAAGAAATGTTGAAAGTATTGTTGTGTCATTCTTATCTCCTGCATCATCTATAAATTCATCATAAGTAGTTGTTCTGACTATATTTGGTGCTTTATTATTTGTTTCAACTGAGTACAGGGGATCACGAAGAGAACGTATTGAAAAAACACTTGATATTATTGTGTCATATTGAAATCTTGTTCGATCACGAGAATCATTAAGACTTATATGTAAAGAAAAATCAACTGCAACATCCCAAGGAGTGATATGGTAAATAAAAATATCATTAACTGTTGCGTCAAATCGCATTCCTGTTTGTTCCGCTTCGTAACGAACTCTCTCAAGGTATTCAGTGAAAGTAGAGTTTTCTATCACTTCGTATGATTGTGAGTTTATTGATGCGTTCAAGAATGCTTCTTCAAATGATTTGCTGAAATTGGCAATGTATGTTCCTTGCGAGGATGCGTGTTCTTCAAGCGCGATAAGACTTCGAAAGCCTGCAATAAATGAAGCTCTTTTTGCGTCTGCTTCAAAGTCACTGAGAAAATCGTCCATCGAAGCAGTTATTGATTCTTCATTAATAGTTGTTCCTATATTACTTTGTGTGTAAAAAACTGTAAGAAGTATTCCTGTAAAAAACAAGACGGTTATCGTGTAAATATAGCCTTTTTTTCCCATCTGATAGTTCATCTTGACACCACCACTCGTGCTATGCTCGGACCCCAGAGATAAGGTATATTTTCTACAATACTCACAACAACTTGTAAATCAGACTCGTCGAGATTAACAAATAATCTTCCATCATCATCAAAGTCCAGAAGAGAAAACAAGCGAAATACTACTTCGTCATAAGCATCGTCTGGATTGTAACTTATGTTCAAGCTCGTATAAGAACAACTTTTTGTTCCATTATATGTTTCTGGGATTGAGATTGTTTGCAAAGAACCATCTTCGAATTCGACGTCCCACTCGCAGCCTTCTGATTCTTCAACAACTGAGGAACGTGCAACCGTACTATTTACGAATCCTGTATAAATTAATGAATTATTTACTGAACAGCCTGTTGTGTTTAAGGAATTATCTCCTGTTTGTATTGTTAAGGTGTTGTTTTGTCCTGAAAGTAAGAGCTCTGGCGGGATTTGTATTCTGTAAGCGTCACCGAGCGTTCCGAATTCAGTGTTAAATATTGAAAGATTAAAGGCCTCATTCCCATTTGCAAGAACATAACTCGTCCAATGTTCTCCTGAGTATGAAGTTATTGACGCTTTTGCTATTCTCACGTTATCGTAGAGAAAGATTGTTGGGTTACATGAGTTGAATTGTTCTGTTTGAAAAGTAAGTTCTATCTCATTTGGACTTGGAGTAATTGCTGATGATTCGTAAGTGATGTTTATGTGTGAATCTTCGTGCAAAATCGATTCCTCAAAAGCTCCTTGAACTACTACTGTCTGACTTTGAACGCTTGCTGCAATAATATTAAATGCGACGTCTTTATAGAATTCTTGCAGTTCTTCGAAATTGCTGCTTCTCTTAAACTTTCCTCCGCCACAACTTGCTATGCTATTAAGTGTTGCATCATCTGCTTCGTCACTAAATCCTACTGCATAAACAGTAATTCCATATTCTTCTTTTGCTTCGCAGGCTGCTTGTATTGCGTCTTGTGTTGGGCTTCCTGTTCCTTGAGCGCCACATTGTACTGTTGCTTCTCCGTCACTCATCACCATCATTGCGTGATCTCGTGTCGTGTTTAGCATCGAGAGTTCGAGGTCAAATTTTGCTGCTTGTTGATTATTCTTTAGTCGCACTGCAATCGTGTTTGATCCTGTCTTGAAGTGTGTTGATGGAACGTTTATTCCTCGATAATTCCAATATTCTGCTTGGTTGTTATTTGTTTCAAGATCAACCTGTTTGCTATTAATATACACTTCGACTTGATCATCAGCAAGAATGTTCAATACTCCTCTACCAAGTTCGTCTGTCGCAAT
>CAZDJS010000018.1:8118-18011 GCA_964505795.1 uncultured Methanosarcinales archaeon | reverse complement strand
GATACTGCTGAATTCTAATAAGCTTCCTTTCTTTTGTATGTAGGTGTTACCAAAAAGCAATCCAAGAACAGCAACTGCAAGAACGCCGTTTCCACCAAGATTTTCAGAAAGAATGTAGGCGAGTAAGGTGCTGCTAATTACTGCAATTGGTGAGATGCTCTCAGAATACCAACGTCGCATGATTTTGAAAACAATTACTCCAACAAGAACACCAGATCCTATTCCTACAATGATTTGCATGAGAAGGGGAGAGAGGAATTCAATGAATGTCGAAAAGAATTTTTCGCCCACATTAAGTTCAAGAAAAAGAAATGGAAGTAAGACCATAATAGGAGTGTTAATGAGTGCTTCAATCTTAAGAAATTGCAATACTTTATGTGGCTTATCTCCCATCATCATAAATACGCTCGCAGGATCAGTTCCTGAAAGAAGAATGGCAAGCACCATACCATAAATGATTCCTTGTGCTGTAAAACCATAAAAGAAAAAATTAAGAGCTGTTGCAATAACAACGATGTTGAAGAGCATGAATAATAATACTACTTCAAGTCCTTTCAAACTAAAGGTATCAACGTCTTTCATGTTGAACTTGCTGCTTCCGTCAAAAACAATGATTGCAAGTGTAAGAATAGCGATACTAATTAAGAACTCTGCAGGAAACTGAAAAATCTCGAGTTCTTGTAGTTGCGTATTTCCGATGACAATTCCTGCAAAAACAAGAAAGAGAATATTGCTTGTTCTAAGCCGTCCAGCAAAAATGGATGCAATTATTCCAATAAGGAGTATGAGGGCGATTCCCGTTAAATACTGAATTGCTTCCATAAGATAATACGCGACCAGAGAGTATATAAACTTTCTTCTCGTTATCTTGATTATGTATTCGCAGATTCGTAAAGAAATTTTAGAAAAAATCAAACCAACTCCCGAAGAAAAAAAACGAGCTGAAACTATTGTCAAATCACAAAAAGAACGCTTGGAAAAACTTCTCAAGACTGATGTCGTAACCGGAGGAAGTATGGCGAAAGGAACGTGGTTGAAAAATAATCATGATATTGATTTTTTTGTTGTTTCACCAAAGCCTGAGAGTATTACTGCAAAGAAACTGCCTTTTGCTCAAGAAGTAAAGGGAAGTAGAAATTATTTTCAGTACGAAATTGATGGTTTTCAAATTGAAGTTGTTCCTGTAAAAAAGATTCATTCTTCTAAAGAAATAGAGAACGTGACTGATGCGAGCCCACTTCACGTCAAATACACTGCAGAAAAATTAACTTCTCAAGATGATGTGCGTTTAGCAAAACAATTTTGTAAAGCACATCGTGTCTACGGTGCTGAGAGTTATATCAATGGATTTTCAGGACACGTTCTTGAATTAGTAATTATTTATTATGGTTCTTTTCTTTCATTCATTAAAGCAGCTGCTCATTGGCAAGAACCAGTCATTATTGACATCGAAGAAAAAAAAACCTATTCATCAATAAACAAAAGTAAATTACGATCACCACTCGTCATAATTGATCCCGTACAACCTGAACGTAACGCAGCTGCCGCGCTCTCAAAAAAATCATTTGACACTTTCATAAAAGCAGCTCAAAAATTCCTCAAAAAACCTAGTGCATCAGCGTTTACAAAAAAACCTTTTCGTATTCCAAAGGCTGCACTTTGTATTGAGTTCGAAGCACTCGACGGAAAGCGTGACACTGCCGGTACAAAATGCTTGAAGGCATTCGAATTTGTTTTGGGTAATCTTGAGGAGTTTGATATTGTACAATCAGGATTCGAGTATAACCACACTACAAAAAAAGCAAGAGCTTACTTTGTTCCAAAAGCAAAAATTATTGCAAAAGATTTTCTTCATGAAGGACCACCAAGCAAACATAAAGGAGCAACACACTTTAAGAAAAAACATAATGATTATTTTGAAAAAAACAACCGTTTATACACAATAAAAGAACGAGAATTCACTTCAGCCGAAAAAAAGACTCGATTTCTTCTCAAACAAGAAAATGTTCAACGAAGAGTCCAAAAAGCACGACTTTGTCAATAGTTATAAAAACTAAACTTCTTTCTTCTCTCCATGCTCGAAGGACTCCTTATTTGGACAAATGAATTTTTTGGTTCGATGGGTGTATTTGGTTTATTTTTTCTTGCTGTTATCGAAAGTATTTTCTTTCCCGTGCCGGTCGAAGTCTTACTGATTGTTCTCGCTGCAGCCACTCCTTCATCATGGTTTCTTCTCGCGATGGTTGCAGCTATTGGGAGTGTTATTGGAGCAAGTATTTCTTACAGAATAGGATATGTAGGGAACGAATATGTTCTCAGAAGGTTTTGTCCACAAAAGTACATCAAGAGAATTCACAATTTATTTCAAAAATATGAGACTCTTACAGTATTTATCGCAGGTTTTACACCAATGCCCTACAAAGTCGTCGCTATTGCTGCGGGTATGTTCTATGTGCGTTTTATTCCTTTTCTTCTTGTGAGTTTTGTTGCTCGTGGTCTACGTTTTTTACTTGTTGCTTTTCTTACAACTTGGGCAATACAAAACAGCGCTTTGATGAACTGGGCGATGCTTCTTGGTGTGCTTATCGCAATCGAGGCCTGGCTCGCGCACAGAATTTGGTTTTACAATAACTTTAAATAACGTAACAAAACTGCTTATTATATGGGGAAAAAGCGCAAAAAAGTCCAAAAAATAAAAAAAGATACTGTGAAACGAACAGGTCTTGACAAGTTTTACCACGATCAATATAAGCCCCTTCTTCTCATTCCTTTCATTCTTTTACTTCTTGCGTTTATTGTAATCGGAGTTAATTATCAACAAACAGGTCAAGTAGTTGCTACAGGCGTGTCGCTAAGTGGAGGATTGACGATCACAATTCCTTCTGCCGCTAATCCGATCGACGTTACTGCTTTTGAAAATAGGCTAGCAAACTCATTTGAAAATGATTTGCTCATTCGCGAACTCGAAGAATTCGGAGCGCAACAAGCCGTTTCTCTTCAAGTAGCACCACTCAGTCCAGAACAAGACCTTGAAGTCCTAGAGGAGTCGCTTCTTGATGTTATTGCTCAGGACATTCCCAATATTAGAGAAATTTATACTATCGAAGTAGTCGGCCCGTCACTTGGTGCGTCATTTCTTATTCAAACAATCTGGGCCTTGCTCGCAGCATTTCTTTTCATGGCAATTGTAGTATTTTATATTTTTCGCAGTTTCGTCCCAAGTATAGCTGTTGTACTCGCGGCGTTTTCTGATATTGTAATCACACTTGCTGTCATTATTCTTCTTGACGTAAAATTAAGCACGGCAGGAATTGCGGGCTTTCTCATGCTTATAGGATATTCAGTTGATACTGACATTCTTTTGAATACTCGTGTGCTTAAACGAGTTGGCGGCACAGTCTATGACAGAGTAAAAAATGCTGTACGAACAGGACTTTTAATGAATATCACAACTTTTGTCGCAGTCTTACTCGCGTATCTTGTGACACAATCAGAAGTCATCCAACAAATCATGCTCATACTCTTAATCGGTCTTATTTTTGACGTTATTAACACCTGGATTCAAAACGCAGGAATCTTACGATGGTATATGGAGGGGCGAGAATGATTCGATACATTGTGCTTATTATCTTTTTGATTCTCTCTTATGTCGCTATTAATCCGCAATTCGATACTGAAGGTGTTGCTATACGAAACATCGATCGTGGCAGTGCAGCAGCTCTTGCAGGAATTGAAGCGCCTGACAATACCGTCGCACCTACAAAACGAGAAATAATCAAAGAAATAAACGGAGTGCCAGTTAGCAATCAAGAAGAATATTTGGCACAAATAAATCTTTTAGAAGCAAATCAAAGTTTTACTATGCGAACAGATCAAGGAGCGTATCGTCTGAGCGCTCCCGAGGAAAACCCTTCAAATATTGGTGTTGTGACTTATGCAGTTCCGAGTAATAATATTCGTAAAGGACTTGACTTGTCTGGTGGAACAAGAGTTATTCTTGAGCCAGAAACAGCTATTTCTCCCGAAGACCTTGAACTCGTCATGGACAATATTGGTGAGCGTCTGAATGTGTTTGGTCTTTCTGACATTATTGTTCGCAGCAGTCAAGATCTTGCAGGAAAAGATTTCATAGTCGTAGAAATTGCAGGAGCAAACAAGCAAGAAGTTCGTGAATTATTAGGTAGTCAAGGATTTTTTGAAGCAAGAATCAATAATCAAACTGTTTTTACTGGTGGTGAAGACATCGTGTTTGTTTGTAACCAACCAGAATGTTCGGGAATTGATCAACGACAAGGAGGTTGTCAAGGTACTGGCGGCAGCTGGGTTTGTCCATACTCATTCTCAATCACTTTGAGTGCTGATGCTGCTCGACAACAAGCAGCTGTGACGAACCAATTAAGCGTTCTTCCTTCAGGCAGTCTTTCTTCTCCCCTTGACTTATATCTAGACGGAGAACTCGTCGATTCATTAAGCATAGCATCTGATTTGAAAGGACGTGCAGTCACTGACATCTCAATTAGTGGCTCAGGAGAAGGACCTTCACGCGACCTTGCAGTAAAAGACGCTCTTGATAGTATGAAACAATTACAAACTATTCTTGTGACAGGAAGCCTTCCGGTAAAACTTAATATTGTAAAAATGGATTCTATCAGTCCAATTCTCGGAGCTGCTTTTGTACAAAACGCGCTTCTCATGGCACTCGTTGTTATACTTGCCGTAGCAGCAGTTATTTTCATTAAATATAGAGAGTGGCTCTTGAGTCTTCCAATTATTGTGACGATGCTCTCAGAAGGATTCATCATTCTTGGTTTTGCAAGTATTATCGGCTGGAATCTCGACCTTGCAGCGATTGCAGGAATACTCATTGCTATCGGAACCGGAGTTGATGATCAAATAGTCATTATTGATGAAGCACTGAGTCAAAAGTCAGACAAGTATCGTTCTTGGAAAGACAGAATAATGAGCGCACGATTCATCATCATGGCAGCCTACGCTACAACAGTTGTTGCGATGCTTCCGCTCTTCTTCGCCGGTGCAGGATTACTTCGTGGTTTTGCGTTCACGACAATTGTTGGTGTTTCCATTGGAGTTTTCATCACGCGACCAGCGTTCGCGACCTTCATTGAAAGAAACATGAAGAAAGAGGAGTGATTGTGTTTGAATCTGGCTTAACGAAAGTTCTGAACGTAGTAAGGAATATGACGAAACTCCTACTTTTATTTTGTATCTTCCATAAATTTTCTTTCTAAAGATTTGATTGTTGTCTCTCCTAACTCCATCGATCTTACTTTTTCCCTTTAACATAGCGAAAATTCACATGATTATGGTGTTTTCACATCTATAAAATAATTTCTAAAAATTCAGGGTTGAGTAATATTGATAAACACTTAGTAGATAGGTGTGTTGGATTAAAGATATAATTTTCTCTATATTCTGAAGCTAGATTTCTTAAGAAGTTTTCAACTCACTGGACATGCTCGAAGAGAGCTAATAAAGAACTGTTTGTTTCTAAAAATTGCCGCCTGCGCCCGGTAGGCGGCGCCTCTCCCCAATGAGAGAAGAGGGTAATCACTGAGATTCCAGAAGGTCTCAATGATGAAATACCTCTGTTATATTGAGGGGAGAGGCACTTCTGGTATTTATATGTTATTGAAAATAACTTGAAGAAAGAGGAATGAGTTATTCTTCGCAGAGTCTTAAGTTCTTCTCAAGTTCTTTCTTATCGAAGTCTTTTCCAATAAACACTACTGCAGTTTGTTTCTTTTCATCAGGGTCCCATTTGTGTATCATTCCATCGTGTCTTGCGCCTGCACATTGGATGATAACTTTTGCTTCTTCGTATTCTCCAGAAAAATAACAAAACCCCTTTATGCGAATAACACTCTCTGGAAGCGAAATGATTACCTTTCTAAAAGCTTCATAATTAAGTGGTTTTTCTGATTGAAAAAATAGTATCTCAACTTCTTCATGATGATGATTGTGGTGGTCGTGTTCATGATGGTGGTGTTCATGTGAATGGTCGTGGTGGTCGTGATCTTCATGATGGTGCTCTTCCTCTAAATTATTATACTCTTCGATTTGTTGAGCACTCGTATGATCAATTGGCGAAGTGTCGAGCAATAATTCTATATCATTTGTTGTGAATATCTTTGCTTTCTCATTAATTCTCATAATTTCTGTCTTTGCTTTCTCAATTTGTTCATCACTAGCAATATCGGTCTTTGAGAGTACTACAAAGCTAGCAAACTCTAGCTGTTGAACGAGAATCACATACTCTTCTTTTCTCTCGAAAAACGATGTCGGATCAATAAGACATATTGTTGTATCGAGATGGAGTTTTACGCCAAGTTTTTTTGAAAAAGGCAACGCCATAAGAACTCCTGCAATGGGCTGAGGGTCTGACAATCCTGAAGCCTCAATAATGATGTGTTCAATATCTTTTTTTTGTTCTACGAGTTTTATCACGCTCTCAAAAATGTCATTTCTTGCAACGCAACACATACAACCGTTAGATAATTCTACAACATCATCTTTGTGCGTTTTAACGATTTGACTCTCAAGATTCACGTCTCCAAATTCGTTGAGTATAAGTCCGAATTCCGTGTCTTTTTCCGAGAGTATTTTGTTAATAAATGTGCTTTTTCCACATCCTAAAAATCCTGTTATGAGTGTTATTGGTATTCTTTTGTACTGTTCCATTTGCATTTCAAATTTGACCTCATTTATTAAGTTTATTGATAATCAATCTCAATAAGATATTTAAATATCCTATCTTTTTTTCTCTTATGGACACAGGAAACTTCCATGTCTTTTTTGCAGGGGGTTGCTACAGAAAAAAACCAACACAAAGAAGAAATCAGATATTTGGCGCGCTGGACGCTCTTATCGAAAAAACAAACTTTGACATGGGGCTTTTTGCACAAAAAAAAGAGGTCTATCTCTCATCGATTGGCACAGAGCAAGAAAAAGAAGCATTCAAGAAACTCAATGAGCTAATAACGCCATTATTTTTACATATGAAACAAGAAGGATTTTCAACACAAGAACTACAAAATTACGAGGGCTTATGAAAAAAGATATTATTATAGTAGGAGCAGGAGCAGCAGGAATAGGAGTTGCAGCTCTCTTGCAAAGAATGGGCTTGGACTTTATGATTCTCGAAAAAGATGGCGTGGGTTCGTCGTTTGAAAAATGGCCTGAAGAAATGCAAATGATCTCGCCATCATTTACAGGAAACTTTTTTGGAATGCCAGATTTAAACGCAATAACACCAGACACTTCACCAGCATATACCTTACTTACAGAACACCCGTCAGGAAAACAATACGCGCAATACCTCAAAGAAGTAGCGGGATTATATGAGTTGCCAATAGAAAAAGCAACTGTACATTCAATTGAGAAGAAAGAAAATTTTGTTATCAAGACAGATTCTGGTGAGTACGAAGCAAAATATGTCGTGTGGGCTGCAGGAGAATTCCAGTATCCTAACAACGATTCTTTTCCTGGAGCTGAATTGTGTTTGCACACGTCAAGTGTAACAAGTTGGTCTTCTTTGAAACAAGATTCCTATTTTGTTATCGGAGCTTATGAATCAGGAATAGACGCTGCGTATCAACTGGCAAAACAAGGAAAAAAAGTCACGGTGCTCGATTCTGGTGATGAGTTAGAGAATGTTCAAAGTGACTCAAGCTACTCCTTATCACCATTTACAAGAGATAGATACGAGTCACAAAAAGAAAACATTACTGTAATCTCTAATGCGCGAGTAAAAAAAATTACTAACGATGATAACTATATTATTTCAACAGAGAAAAAAGAATTTACTTCACAAACAAAACCTATCTTAGCTACTGGTTTCAAATCAAGCCTTTTATTAGTTAATGATTTCTTTGAACATGACGAAGGAGTTATACAACTCACCGAAGATGATGAGTCTACACTAGCAGAAAATCTGTTTCTTGCAGGGCCACAAGTAAGGCACAAAGAAGCAATATTTTGTTTCATCTACAAGTTCCGACAAAGGTTCGCAATCGTTGCTGAAACAATAGCAACAAGACTGGGAAAATTGGATGAAGTGAAAGAAATTATTGAAGAATATAACAAAGAAAATTTTTACATGAGAGATTTGTCCTGCTGTGGAGATGAATGCCCATGTTAATTGATTAAACGGAGGAAGAAAATGTCAAATACTAAAAATTTCTTGAGTCAATATTATATTACTTTTCTATTGTTAGGAGCGATACTGCTCGGATCAATAAGTGGATCTCTACTTAATACTACTGTACTTTCAGAATACTTAGATATTGCGATTCTTGCATTGATCTTCTTCCTCTTTTTAGAAGTTCCTTTCGAGAAATTCTTACTCGCAACAAAAAAGATTCGTTTCATTAGCGTAGCGTGGCTAACAAATTTTATACTCATTCCCATCATTGGTTTTGTCATTGCGTACGCTTTCTTCCATAATAGCCCGGCACTCTTGTTGGGATTGCTCATATATTTCTTATTTCCTTGCACTGATTGGTTCCTCGCGTTTACCAAAATAGCAAAAGGAGACACTGCCACAGGAGCAATTCTTTTACCGATTAACTTAGTCACTCAAATATTGCTCTATCCTTTATATCTTATCTTATTCGCGAGCCTCTCCGTTGCAATTCCTCTTGGAAACCTCTCTGAGATGTTTATCAATTGGTTTTTGATACCTTTTGCAATAGCAGTCGTACTTCATATAATTGTTAAGAAACTATCCTCAGCAAAAGTATATGAAAAAATCGAACAAGCTTATAATTATATAGTTGAAGGATTATTAACTGTAATAGTGTTTATTATTTTTGCAACAAACATTGACATTATTGCACAAAATATTTATTCATTCCTTCTAATACTAGTAGCAGTGTTCATCTTTTTTGTAGCGGTTTACTTCATTACCGAGAGGATTGCTCGTTGGATGAAATTCCCTCAAGCTCTCAAGGTTCTCTACACCATGACAACATCAGCAAGAAACGCACCTTTGATGCTTGCAATAACAACAGTAGCTATTCCTAATCAACCACTCGTGTACGCAGCAATAATTATAGGAATGCTTGTGGAGTTTCCGCACTTAACAGCACTAACAAAAATACTCACAAAATGACTGTTCAGAAAAACGTTTTAGGAACTGAACTCAAACCCTGCTCTTTCGAGCCGCTCACAGGAGTGTTAAGAGATGGTTATTGTAAGTATGTGACTGGCGATTACGGAGAGCACATTGTTGCTGCAAAAGTAAGCTCTGGTTTTTTGGAGTGGAATAAAAAAAGAGGAAATGACTTAATAACTCCAAGACCAGAACATCAATTTACCGGCTTAAAAGAAGGAGATTGGTGGTGTATTTGTATGAATGTGTGGATTGCGAGTAAAGACGCAGGACATCCGTTATTTTTGAAATTAGAGTCTTGTCACGAAAAAATGTTAGAGCATGTAGCACTAGAAGATTTAAAAACTTGGGAGTACAAGTCTTAAAACATGATTTATCATTTTGACACAACATACACTCAATTATCTGACGACCTTTTTCAAATTATAGATGTTCCTCCGTTCGAAAAACTAAGCACTCTACTCATTAACGAGCAGGCATTCGAAGAACTAGGAATCAAACAAAGTTCTCAACCAAAAGATTTGTTAGCAAATTCACAAAAGGCTTTTGCTCAAGCATATGCTGGACACCAATTCGGTTATTTCACCATGCTAGGTGATGGTCGTGCGATGATACTCGGCGAACACCTGACACCTGATAAGAAACGCTACGACATACAACTTAAAGGATCAGGAGTAACAAAATATTCTCGAGGAGGTGATGGGAAAGCAACGGCTGGCTCAATGCTCAGAGAATACTTGTATAGTTACGCAATGAAAAATCT
>CAZDJS010000018.1:0-8108 GCA_964505795.1 uncultured Methanosarcinales archaeon | reverse complement strand
GAACGTTCCCACATCTGAGAGCTTAGCAGTGCTGTTAACAAACCAAGAAGTATATCGAGAAAAAATACACGAAGGTGCTATTCTTATTCGAGTAATGAAAAGCCATATTCGCTTTGGAACTTTTGAATATGTATCAAAATATTTTCCAGACGAATTACAAAACTTCACAGATTATGTTATTAAAAGACACTATCCTGAGCTTATCGAAGACAAGAATAAATATTTGAAATTTTATGAGAAGGTCAAGGAAAACACAATCAATATGGTGGTCGAGTGGTACAGAGTCAGTTTTATACACGGGGTTATGAATACTGACAACATGAGCATAACGGGAGAAACTTTTGATTACGGTCCTTGCTCGTTTATGAACAGATATGACACTTCAACAACTTTTAGCGAAATAGATGATCAAGGAAGGTATTCTTTTGCCAACCAAAAAAGTATGCTGCGATGGAATCTAAATATTCTGTGGAATGCATTGCTTTCCCTTCTCAATAATACTACGCCGTCAGATTTTGAAGAAGAGTTTTCTTTAGCTTTTTATACTATGATGAAGAAAAAATTAGGAATTAATGATGGTTCTCACACGGTTTTAATCGATAAATTCTTGTTGTTTTTAGAACAAAACGAACTTGATTATACAAACAGTTTTCTGGAATTGATGAATGCTGAATCTAGTGAGGCTTATCGCTCAAAAGAGTTTCAACAACTCAAAGAAGAAATACGAAAAGTTGGATTAGACAAAGACCTTATGAAAATAAACAATCCTCAAAGAATACTGAGAAATTATCTTGTAGAAGAGGCAATAGCAGAGTACGAAAAAACTAAGAGCTTAAAAAAAATAAACGAGCTACTATTTGCAATGTCTTCGCCCTATTCGAAGAGCAAAGAGCATCAACAACCACCCTCAAAAGAGTTTGATAAGAACTACACTACTCACTGCAACACTTGATTGCGGGTTGATTGTCGTGTTACTGCGAGATGTATAGTAACCTTTAAAAGTAACTTTCTTGTTTCATTCTTCTACGACCCCATGGTCTAGTAGCTACTCGTACGACTTTAGGTCTTCTGGCCTGTGTTCGAGCTACAGATGACGTCGCCTTGACTTGGCGAAGATCCCCGGTGCAAGTCCGGGTGGGGTCATTGAGCCTTGTGCTCTTTTTGGGGAACCCACCGTCTTGACCGGGTCCCGAAAGAATTGAGGATATCCGGTGCAAGTCCGGGTGGGGTCATTGAGCCTTGTGCTCTTTTCGGGGAACCCACCGTCTTGACCGGGTCCCGATCGTTAGTGAGAATATCCGGTTCACGCTCAGAAAGCAAGCTTTCTGGCGTCCCGGAAATTTGATATTTCCTTGAAGTCCGGGTGGGGTCATTCTTTTTCTAATTCGTAACTGACTTTTAACAAGAGAAAATCTCTCTTTTTTTCATAATCATCACTTTCAACAAGTTCTTCGAGTTCTCCTTCTAGTCGCGAGACTGCATCTTCATGATTGCGAAAACGACGCTCGAGCTCAAGATCTTCTTCATCAATCCAAGAAATAAATTTTTTCGATTCAAGCTTCTCTAGTGTTCTTTTATAGTGCTGTTTAATTCCGTATTTGTAGGCATCTGGGCAAAACTCATAAGGTCCTACTGGTTCTAGTCCCTCTTGCTCTCCAAAAAGTCGCATGTATTCTTGAGAACAATTAATTTTTTCATCAAAACCAATAATGATATGTTTCACTCATCTCTTGTATTCTTATTTCTTTTTGTTCTTTTGCTATAGAGCTTATTCCACTCGATATACATCTCGAAATAATGCTTCTGCAAGTCTGTCTATGTTGTTTTTTTCGCGAGGAAGTGATTCTCCTCTTGCGTCGCTATGTGCAAGATATGCTGCTCTTTTCAGTTCTGAGAGTGTTGTTTTTTCAGGAAATGTTGCTGTGAGTATGATTCCGTGATTTGCTATGTTTACTGCCTGGTAGGCATCATACGGGGTTTCATGTCTTGTTTTGTCCGTAACTCTTCGGTCTGTTGTTTGTATGAGGAATGCTTTCTCGTTTGTAGGAATAATAACTTGATTAGTAGGATGAACTATTTGAGCGCCTATTTGGTTCGACAAAATAGCATATCGGTCATTGCTGTGGTTAAGCTCATTAAGTTTTTGATAAAATTCTTCTCGAGTTAAAGGATTAAACATACACTTAGAAGTAGTAACAAATATATAAATTTGTCGATACTCATTTATAGGATGTTTCACTTTTCTTTTACATGTCTTATTACGATGAAATAGCTCCAGGTTACGATACACTTCATAAGGAGGAGCAACTCAAGAAACTCTTGATACTTCTTGATGGCCTTGAAGTTAAAAAAGAAGATCGCGTGCTTGATGTTGGTTGCGGGACTGCCTTTAGTTTTGAAGTACTGCATCCTCTTGGTTGTAAGTATCAAGGACTTGAGCCGAGCAAAGGTTTGATACAACAGTCTCGTTATCCGACAAAAATAACTCTTGCATCAGCTGAAAAAATCCCTTTTCCTGATAATTTATTCACAATAGTTATTAGTGTGACTGCATTACAAAATTTTGATGACCCAAGAAAAGGTTTGGAAGAAATACGCAGGGTTTGCTCTGAGCGCGTCGGTATTAGTTTTTTGAAGAAAAGTTCTCGAGCTGAAGAATTTGATTCGCTTTTACGAGAATTATTCACTGTTGAAAAAGTGGTCGATGAGCAAAGAGACCTTATTTATTTGTGCAAGGTTTAGCAATCCTTAAAAACTCCAAAGCTTCTAGAATTTGTATGAACAAAGGATTTTTTATTCGAATCTTACAATCGTGCAACCCAAACACTTATGCTGACTTGACTGATGAGAAGTTCAAAAGTACTCTTCGACATTTTTTTATCCAGTTTGGTGTCTTATTTGCTCTTATGGCTTTATTGTTCATTCCAGCATATTTTATTCACGCTGATAACATTCAAGAAACCCTTTCCTCCTTCTCTGAAGCGCGACTTGATGGTTTATTTACCTCAAACGAACCTATAGAATTGCTCGAGAGCCCAAAGCTTGTTTTTGATCGTAATGCAACACAAGTGCAAGGCCAAGCAACTATTGGTGCAGAAGGCGTTTTTTATCGTCCTTGGTATTTCTTTGGCTCAGAATTCTTGTCGTATGACGAATTACGAGATGCAAAGTCAATTGATTCTAGAATTATTGTTCTTGTAGCGGTGTTTTTACTTCCGGCTCTTGCCTTTTGGTCAGGAATATTCATTCTTCTGAAAACTCTTCTTTTCATCCTCTTATTTTCATTTCTTGGTTGGATGCTTGCTGGAGCGTTCAAACAATCAATAACTTTTATTCGGGCATTGCAGATTGCGTTTTATGCTGCTCTTCCTCTACTAATATTGGAGATGTTGATTTTTCCTTTTTGGCATAATGCATGGATAAGCCTTGCAGTTTATGCGCTCTTTTTTATTCTTGGTGTTGCACTTATTTCAGAAAGAAAAGTTCGAAAATAGTTTATCTTTTTGCTCGTTGTCGCATTTCTTGTATGACTTGTTGTCTGTGTTTATCGTAGTTTGGATTGTTGCGAGGATCGTTATAGTTTGTGAGTGTCTCTTTTTTTTGTGAAAAATTATTTCTTAGGTGCTGGTCAGTCGTAATCATACTCTTTGCTTTTTCTTTTGCGTCTGTGAGGTTGTTTGCTAGTCCTTGTGCAAGCAATTGGTTTGCTAAAGTATCAACATCTTGAGATGCATTTCTTGATTGAGCACCTTCTAATTCTTTAGTAATTTCATTAAATGACTTCATTTCCATAATGATATTTGGTTTTTGTTATATATAAATCTGATGAACTCTTACGAAACGCAACATTTAAATATCAAGATATGTTACTTTTTAGTAGTAATATGAAATTTGCAACAATTATGGGACTCAGTATCAGCTTTTTTCTAGCAATTATACTAGCGATAAGCACACTTCCAGAGGTTTCGGCAAATCCTTGGTATAGTCAACATTGTGTTGGTTGTGCAGGAAATTATTACAGTCATCATCCTTACACACAATATTATAGTGTTGGATCAACCTATGGTTATTATGGTTGGGATAATTATCAAGTAAGTTATAATTATCGATTCCCGTATTACCAACATTATTATTCTTATGCTCGAGAATATCCATATAGTATTTATGGTTACAGAAATGGCTATAATACTTTTGGATCTTACGGTTACGGTAATAGTGGCTACCGAGGAGCAACCTATTTTTACGGCCATCCTTATGGCGGAGGGAGATTCTGGTGAAAAAAACATTACTACTCATTGCTTTTATAGCATTACTTATGGTGCCAAACACGCTTGCCTATAGTTCTTATTATTCACACTATGGTTCCAGCTACCAATATGGTGGGATATGGATGGGTCAAACAAATGAGAGAATTCAGTATTCTCATCCTGGTTCTCGTTATGGCTTTAGTGAATATCAACCTTATGTTCACAGCTACTCTCGTTATGGTACGCCGCTTTATGCTTGGGGGCGAGGAAACTACGAAGTTAATTACAACCCTCGAGGAAACAATTATGTTCGATTCAATAATCTTGTCTACAGACCGGGGTGGTACTAAATGAAAAAACTCTTTATTCTTCCAATACTTCTCATTTTTGTTTTAGGAATGAGTTCAACAGCACTCGCATACGGTTCTTATTTAGGAAATAGTTGCTATAATTGTCATCAAGGGTCTTTTGGTTACTCGAATTCATACTCTTCATACTCCTACAATTCGCAAGTAGTTAGTGGATGGTATCCTGTCAACCTCAAATACCACTTTCCTAACAATAACTTCTACGGTGGCTATGGTAGTTTTGGAGGCTACGGTGGTTATGGTAGTAGCTTTGGTTATGGCACTGGCTACGGTGGTTATGGCGGCGGTTATTTGAGTGGCGCACACGGCTCAAGATATTATTGAAACTGCTTTTTGTAATTTTTCAATTCGCTCTCGCGTGACAAGAAGTTTCTTATTAGCTTTTTTTACTAAGAACTCAATAAATGCTCCATCAACAATAAGTTTTCCATCAACAGCAACAGGAACATCAAAACGTTCACTATCAAGAACTTCCATCACATAACGCTTTGTCGTACTAAGTAAACCTGAGTGTTTAAAGCCTGATTCTCGAGCAAGTTGTAAAAAGATATTTGCGTTTTTTTCGTCTCGAGCAACAACATGAAGTATAGCTGCTTCGTACTTGAACCAAACAGTCCCTTGAGGAAGGTCATCAAGATGAAGTCGTAGTTCTGAAAAGTCCACCGAGTCATGACTCACAAACAACCATTCTGCTTTATCTTTTCGGCCGTCTTCAGGTTCTTTAAAGAGATTTATTCGTCCTGCACAACTGCTTGTTGTGTAAAAATTCTCACAGTCATTAATCGCATTTAGAACAGGCCAAATTGCTTCGTCAACACCGCCTTTTTTTGATCGGTCGGGTTTGCCAAGTAATTCAAGATATTTCTTTTTCTCTTCATCAAAAGTCATGTATCAAGAACTTCCTATGTCTTTTTAAGGATTAGGAAAAATTACAGAAGCTAATAAGAACTATTCGTGATCTTTAACGATTTGTCGAAGATGTTGAATTAAGTCTTTTGTTTCTTTCAAATAAGCATCGTATTGTTTTCCCGTTACAGACTTAATTTCACGATGTTCGATGTGTTTACTCATATCATATAATTCTTTCATCATTGTTGGGTATCGTTTTGGGAGTTTTCCCATATCAACAAGATGCGTTTGCATATAGTCAGGAACGTGTTCGGGACTTGGAGGCATCGCACCAACCGCCATGAGTGCTGCGTGCGCGGCGTCAATTCCAGCCCAATACAAATCAACACAAGCCTGCATAACATGTTTTCTTGCGTTTTGTATAGAAACAGGACTTCTTGCATAATATGTCCAGATTGCTTCTCTTGTTGGACGAATTCTTCCTTGCTCAAGAAGAACTTGAACGGGTCGAAAAATCCCTTTGTCATGTAAATGAATGCCATCGCGTAAAATATTGATGATGACTGGATCTCCTTCTTTGACTTTTTCCCAAAAACTGGTCAGACGAAGTGTACTGATATGAAGCCTTGGACTAATTTTTGCTCCAATATTTTTTACAATAAGTTGGTAACTTTGTGTGAGTTCTGGAGTGATGATAATATCAGCGTCGTCAATAATTAAGAGAACGTCAATGTCAGTCCTTTTTATTGCCTCTCTACGTGAGCTACTCCCAAATAAGACTGCTGCTTTAAGAAAATCTTTGAGTTCGTGCTTGAGTTCTTTCACAAAGTCTTGAGCGAGTTTTTTATTATCCTCATCATAACTTGCTTTGTGCTCTCGCTTTCTATTTTGAAACTCCAATTCCCCACCTCTATTGTTCCCAATAATTATTCATTTAAAAACTTTTACTCGTGGTGACTTTAAAACTGTCTTCTTTCACACTGACTGCGCGTCACCCGTCACCGTGGTTGCTTTGCAACATGACGGTGACAAGCCAGGGGTTGCTCCATTCGGGATGGCTTGTAGTGCAGTCAGTGTAAATTTTTTTTTCGGTTGTTCTACTTATCTTTTACTCAAACGGCGTCTCGCTCCACAAGCTCCATTCATTACTCGGAGTGTATGCTCCGACAATGTAGGTTGGTGGTTGTGTTGCACCAAAATAACTGCCTTGCACGCCACGCCAACTCCCGCCCTGACCCGGCTGATTCCAATACGAACTCACAGGTGCGCCAAAAGCCTTCCATGTTTCAGTCAGGATGCGTCCTTCACCAAACTTTTCTTCTTCGTGACCTTCTGAGACGATATCAATAGTTTTTCCGAGCTTATCATAATGCTGTTTGACTTTCTCAACAGCGCTTACGATTGGGAAGTTTCCTTGACCAGCTGGCAAGTGACTGTGTTGTCCGCTAATAGAATCAACGACTTGAATCGAGCCGATAACATCTTCTTTTGCCATTTTTTCAGCTTGTTTTTCAAACCAACCATTAAATCGCTTCATACGTTTCTCTTCGCTCTCGCCGGGTTTTGCTTGAAAGTGATTATACCACATCGCAAGGTGGCTTGTGTCAAAGTCGCCACGAATGTGTTTGTTTGCGAGCTCTTGAGCGTCTTTTTTGTCGATGTTTTCTCGATACATCGGACTACCTGGCGTTGTTAAATCTTCAACCATTTTCTTACGAGCTCCTTGAATGATTTCAATAAACTCTTCGGGGTGACCTCCGTAGGCCGTCGGCCAACCAAGTTCTGGACCGACATATACATCACGTTTTGAACGAGGATCTTTTGCTTTGTCCATGGCATACACGCCAAGCTCCGCGTAGCTCTCCATCACGTTCTTTTTCGCAATCTTATCAGGTGTTTTCACGTGCTTTTTCATATCTTCAAGTTCGTTTGCTTGAGCATCAGCACTCGCTGCTGCTTCGTGCGTGTATCTAATATCTCTTTGAACTTGTTGTTTTGCAGAATCAAAAAATTCTTCAGGACTTTTCCCTATTTGTCCTTCTCCGAATCCTCTCATAACTTGTTGTTTTTCTTGTTCGAGAGCATATTTAAGCCCGTCAGAATCGCCTTTAAAGATTTCTTGAAGTTCTCTCTTTCGTTGATTATATTTTTCTTCAGCCTCAGATATTTTTTGAAATTGTTCGATTTCATTTTCGTATCGTCTGCTGTGAAATAATGCCGAACCTTTTGTACTCATGATTTTACTATCGATTTGTAAATCAAAAGCCATTTCTTCAGGACTCTTATGTTCTTCTTTTGGTCTGTTTTGGTTGTATTCATCTGTCATTTTTCTGACAGCAAACCAATCTACTGCTTTACTTTCGAACTCTCCAGTTTTTTTATTGAACTTTGGAATTTTTCGCATATTATCTGAAGGATTGTTCGGATCAATCCAATTTCCTTCAAAATCAATATAATCATCTTTAGTAATGATACCTTTTTTTCTTTCATCATATTTTCCAACGATTTCTTTACTCAAATATTCTTTTTGCACTTCTTCAGCAGTCATATATTGAGGCATGTGTACTGTGCTGCTTTTTTTAATATCAGAAATTATTTTTCCTGTTCTATCATCATAGAGGTATTTATTGTTATCAACAGACGC
>CAZDJS010000017.1:0-18557 GCA_964505795.1 uncultured Methanosarcinales archaeon | reverse complement strand
AATCATACTTAGGATAGGCAACACGTGCACCTTTAAGTACTTCTTTCTCTGCAGAGCCGCGCTCAGCATAGTCATCAAGCTGTTTCTTTGCAACTTTTCGGTTCCAAACAGCAACTGATGAGTTGAAAATATTCTCATATCCGAACTTCTTCGCAAAGCTTAGCTCTTGTTCTGTTGGCATTACTAAAATGCCATTCTGTCTTTGTATTGCGTTTATGGGCACATCCCTATTTATTTTTTTGTTAGTAGTCATGTTGACCACCTCTCGTTTTTGTTCAGAACGGAGACTTTCCATAAACCGAACCACCACACTTAAAAAGAGCAGAACCATTCATTAGAATGATTTTAGCAAAAATCTGCTCTTGATGGTGTGGCTGATTTATTCAGCCCCCATTAAGACTGTTATATTATTCTATTAGTCGCCTCCGACAAATCTTGCATAAGTTGTAGGTCAAATTTCGCCCTTAGTATGGACTTGATACTGTATAAATACTTCTTTGTGTTTGAACCTTGTTCTCGAACAACCAAACCTAAATTTTCGAAATTCGTAACGTTTCTTTGAAGAGTACTTCTATCTAGTCCTATGAGTTTTTCAAGAAAAAGTAAATCCACTTTTTTGTGACTCAGTAAACCTTTGAAAGTTTTGTTAGATAGTAATTGTTTATCAGACATTAGTTTGAGACGCCCAATACCTTCTTCTGTAAGAACTTGACGAACTATTGAATCAGAAACCAAACCTTTGCAAGGATTTCCTTTCTCAATACACTTCGCAATTAAAGAAATAAGTAAACGAGGGTTATTTGAGCAGTTTAACAAAATGCTTTCCCGAGATTCTTCGGAAAAAAAACTATTAAATGTTCTTGGAGTATCAGAAGAGTCACTGAATTTCTTAAGTCGCTTATCAATCAAAGTCTCGAGCTCTTCATCATCAGGTCCGGAAAGGAAAATCACCTCGTCAAAATAATTGTAAAAATCAGGATAATGCCTCAAGGCATAGTTCCAACCGAAAGAAGTCCATGTAGACAAAATAAGACTTTTTTGAAATTGGTCAAAATACTTATCGATATCTTCGTAAGAATCCTTTGTCTTAACTCTTGCGTCTCTGTTGGGATAAATTAAGGTTTGAAAATCATCAAATGCAAGAACCATTCGCTCTATTTTCTCACCGCCAAAAACTTGCCCGAGGAAATCAAAATCGCCATTGAATGCTAATTTTAAAGGAAGAATCATCGCCATGTTAACATGTTTCGTTATCTCAGAACTGCCTTTAAGCCGGGTTGTATTAACAGATTGTACAAACTCTTGGATCAAAGAAGTTTTCCCTATTCCTTGAGGACCAACGATTGCAACCTTAGTTGTCGAATTACTTTCTTTTTGACCAACTGAACCCCACATAAGCTTTAACAAGCTCTTCAAGTGAGAATTATAACCGACCATGAGCTCAGTTAACTCAATAGGATCTTCTTTACGAAAATCACACTGCAGACCTGCATCTCTAAAAGGATTTTTCGCAGCTTCTTGTAAAACTTCTGCTTCGATTTCTTTGAATAGCTCATGATCCATCGTATCACCTTTTTGTGTGTTTGCACAGTTCACTATGTATGAATCAGCATTTATTTATAAGTTTTGCGGTTAGTTGTCGAAAACTCTCCGAAGCATATATAATATAGAAGGAGCTACGCCAAAAACATGGACTTACTCGAGATTGCAAAGAAGTGGCAGGCACGTTGGGAAGAAGAACAAGTCTTCCTCGCGCAAGATCCTCGAAAGAGCAAAAAGCCTTCGTTTTATTGTCTTGAGATGTTTCCTTACCCGAGCGGATACTTACACATGGGACACGTTCGTAACTACAGTCTTGGCGACGTCTACGCGCGCTACAAACGAATGAAAGGGTTTAACGTTCTTTATCCGATGGGTTATGATAGTTTTGGACTGCCTGCAGAAAACGCAGCCATCAAGAACAAGAAAGATCCCCATGAGTGGACCGAACACAATATTAAAGGAATCAAGGAGCAACAAAAACTCTGCGGTTTCAGTTATGATTGGTCACGAGAACTCGCAACGAGCCACGTAGAGTATTATCGTTGGAACCAGTGGTTATTTCTTCAAATGTACAAGAAAGGACTCGCATACCGTAAGAAAAGCTTCGTGAACTGGTGCCCTGAATGTAATACCGTGCTTGCAAACGAACAAGTTGAGAACGGCAAGTGTTGGCGCCACGGCGACACTGACGTCGAACAAAAAAGCTTGGCGCAATGGTACTTGAAAATCACTGATTACGCCCAAGAACTACTCGACAGCATTCCTGATCTTGAATGGCCTGAACGCGTAAAAACTATGCAAGAGAATTGGATTGGACGTAGTGAAGGAACAACAATTACTTTTCAAGTAAAAGAACATCCAGAAATTACTCTTGAAACATTTACTACGCGACCAGACACTGCGTTTGGAATCACATATCTTGTGATTGCTGCCGAACATCCTCTTATTGAAGAACTCATCAAAGACCAGCCTGAAGAAAAAAAACAAGAAATTAAGAAGTTCGTCAAAGAAACAAAAGCAAAGACTGCAATTGAAAGAACTGCCGAAGGAAAAGAGAAAAATGGCGTGCCACTTGGTGTGAACGCAATTAATCCATTAAATGGCGAAGAGTTTCCTCTCTGGGTTGCAGATTACGTCCTTTACGAATATGGGACAGGAATGGTTATGGCAGTGCCCGCACACGACAACAGAGATTTTGCTTTTGCACAAAAATATGATTTGCCAATAAAAGTCGTCGTAAGTCCTGAAGACCACAAGCTCGATTCTGAAAAGATGGTTCGTGCCTACACAGAACCAGGAGTGCTCGTAAATAGTAGTAAGTTTGATGGTCTTCACAAAGATGAAGCAATTCTTGCGATCACAAAAGAACTCGAGAGCAAACAACAGGGAAAAGCAACAATCAACTTCAAACTTCGTGACTGGCTCGTGAGCAGACAACGATACTGGGGAACACCAATACCAATAATTTATTGTGATACTTGTGGTATTGTTCCTGAAGAGAATCTTCCCGTCGAATTGCCAAAAAATGTTGATTTTCAAGCAGGAGGAAACCCAATCACAACAGATGAAGAATTCGTGAATACAAAATGTCCGAAGTGCGGCGCTCCTGCAAAACGGGAAACAGACACGATGGATACTTTCTTTTGTAGTAGTTGGTACTATCTACGTTTTTGCGATCCAAAGAATGACATAGAACCATTCAATCCAGAAATCGTCAAAGAATTCATGCCAGTCAACCAATACATCGGTGGTATTGAACACGCAATCTTGCACTTACTTTATGCTCGTTTCTTCACGAAATTCTTACGAGACGAAAAACTCCTTACAATCGATGAGCCTTTCCAAAAACTCTTAACACTTGGTATGGTAACTAAAGACGGAACAAAAATGTCAAAGAGCGTCGGAAACGTCGTCGACCCAACAAGAATCATCGAACAATACGGACCTGATACTGCACGATTCTTCGTCCTCTTCGCGGCGCTTCCAGAAAAAGAACTCGAATGGTCTGAAGAAGGTGTTGAAGCATGTTATAAATTCTTGCTCAAAGTAGCAAACATGCGAGAAGTTATGTATTCAAATTCAAGCCGTAGAGAAGATGCTTACATTCAAAGTAAGCATCATAGTACAATTCGTGAAGTAAGCAAACTCATTGAAGAAATGAAATACAGCACAGGAATTCGTAAGCTCATGTCCTTTGCAAACACGCTTAATAAATACCGTGAAGAACCAGTAAACAAGGAAGTGTATGAAGCTGCATACAAAGACCTTTTACGTATGCTCTCACCAATTGCACCACACATCAGCGAAGAAATATGGAGTAAAACAGAAGAAGGATTCATCTCATCACAAGAATGGCCTTCGTTCGATGAGACAAAAATCGATGAGAAAGCAGAATATGTGCAAGAACAACTCGAAAACATTAAAGAAGATACAAGAACCGTCCTCTCGCTTGCCAAGATTGAAAAACCAAAGAACATTACTCTCTATTTACCTGCTCAGTGGAAGTACGAACTTATTCGTGTCGTGAAAGACGCTCTCGAGAAGTCAAACAATCCAAAAGAAATCATCGCTGCGGTGATGAGTAAAGACAATCTCAAGAAACAAGGACAGCAAGTCATGAAAATTGTTCCGAGTTTGGTGAAAGACCGTAGCAAAATACCAACAAGACTCTTTAGTCTTGAAGAAGAGAAAGAACAATATGAGTCGATGCGTGGAGAACTTGAAAAAAGCTTTGCTTGCACGGTAATAATTGAAGAATCAGGAACTCAAGGAAAAGCAAGTCAGGGCATGCCAGGAAAGCCGGCAATACTAGTAGAATAGGTGTGTTAATGAAGGAAATTGAAGCAAAGATACTCAATATTGACAAAGAAGCAATTATTGCAAAACTTGAGTCAATGGATGCGAAGAAAACCTATGATGCAAACATGACAAATCACATTTATCGAAAGGAAGGTTTTCCTGGTTTCTTCAGAGTTAGAGAACAAGAAGAAAAAGTTCTTACAACACTCAAAACAAAAACTGAAGATTCAACTGAAAACATTAAAGTTCTTGATGAAAGAGAAAAAGAAGTTGCGAGTAAAGAAGAAGGAGAAGAACAAGCAAAAATATTAGGTTTCGAACACGACATCACGCTTTCAAAACACCGTACAGAATATCAAATCGGGGAAGTGTTCTTTGCGATTGATGAGTATAATGACATTCCTGTGTTTCTTGAAATCGAAGGGCCAACAGAAGAATACATTGTTGCTTGGGCAGAAAAGTTAGGGTATACTCAGAGCGATTTGCGTCCTTGGGGTTATAATAAACTCAAGAAGTACTATGAAAAACAAGAATCTTGAGTGTTTTTTTCTCGTGATAGTTCAGTCGTTTTATCGACCATTGAATGGGCTCTTTGAAAAGAATGAGTTGGTTTTGTTGTGGAAAAATCGCTTCGTAATTAATTCCTAAATAACCACCATTCTCAAAGCTCCAGTCATCAAGGTAACAAAATCCAATAATTCCTTTTCTATTCTCAAATTTATGAATAATTGAGTAATCTCCTGCTCGCAACTCTATGAGCTTAACAATAAACTCAACACCTTCAACCACAACAATTCCTACTTCTGCACTTGACCATTGGTACATTAAAGGATGATATTCTTTTTTTGTTTCAGGAATTTCTCGATTAAAAGTAAAATCTTCAATCACCACTACTCCTTGTTCTTCAATATTTAGTTCAGTCATAAAACCACCCTGAAAGACTGATTCTTGGCACGTCACCACGCACTTCTTCAACTTCGTGCCATGAACTTTCACTTACTTCAAAAAGAACAAGACGATTTGATACAACACCAATTCGATGCTTTTTGTAAGGCCTTGTTGTTTCTATAAGTGAGAGATCACCACCTGCTTCAGGTGCTGCTAGATAAAAAGTATAGGCTATCTTTCTCCCTTCTAAACGGTCATCATGCGGCAAAAGATAGTCTGTATCATGATAAAATGCTGCGAACATATCGAGTTTTTTCTTTTTTACCGTCTCTAAAAGCTTCTGCTGAAAATCTTTTATAGCCAGATTTTTACTCATGGTTAATTCATCTGACTGTTCAAATTGGAATAAATCGCATTCTTTCTCTGAGGTCTCAACCGTCTCGAGAAATTCACAAAGTTCTATAAAATGCTCTTCAGAAAGGTAATCATCAATGATTTCATAAGGGAAAGGATGGGTGAATTTCATAATTCTAAAAACCTCTTTAAATATAAAAATACTGTGCTAACTAACTACATCTGCAATAACCTTTTTAAACGATATGATGTTTATAGATTATATGTGGGGGAACGGACGAATAATAGCATTAGTGGTCATATTTTTGACTATTATTCTTGCATTTTTAAGCTACCAGTATACTGAAAAGCTTGCTTCAGAAAGAGAAGCCCGCGTAACACAAATTCTCATGACTCCTGAATACCGAGAATGCATACTTGATGCGAGCACTTGTCCTCAAGTCGAAAATTATCAAGTTCCTAATTCTTTAGGAATAATTATTATTGTATTAGCATTTTTTCTTGCCGCATATTTATATAAAAGCGATAAGATGCAACAGAAAATCCTTCTTGAACTTCGCAAATCAGATAATAAAACCAATTCAAAAGAGCGCAGAGAAATTATTATGAGCGTACTCAAAAAAGATGAACAAAAAGTTCTTAAGGCAATAATTGAACAGCCTAGTATTACACAATCAACGCTCCGGCTCAGAACTGATTTTAGTAAAGCAAAATTAAGTTCTTTGCTTAAGGAACTCGAAAGCAGAAAAATAATTATAAAAGAAGCAGATGGAAAAACAAATAGATTATTTATGAAAAGAAATATTTGAGGTATAAGATGGCAAAAGATAAGAAACAAAAAAGGCTGAAGCAAAGACAAGAACAAGTTCAAGCACAACGTGAAGCTGCAAAAAGAAAACATCGTAATAAAAAAATCCTTAATTATTCAATTGCTGGTGTCGTTGTTCTTATTATTGGTCTTTGGAGTTTCAGTCAATGGACTCAAGCACAAGGTCCTGGACAATATGATGATTTTGCCATGTGCTTAACTGAGAGTGGTGTTGCAATGTACGGAACTGACTGGTGCCCTCATTGTCAAGAACAAAAAAGACTCTTTGGAAGCTCATTTAAACTTGTAACATACATTAATTGCGATACAAACAGCGCAGCGTGTAATGCAGAAGGAGTCACTGGATATCCTACTTGGATTTCTGAAGATGGAAGAGTCTCAGGAACACAACAATTAGCAAGCCTTGCTGAATTTAGTGGCTGTGAACTGTCAAGAAACTAGACTCTATGGATGACAACACCCTTGAAACAATTATCGCATTTAGTATTATTGCAGTGATTATCATTGGTATTGTCATTGCGATTCGTGTGAGTGATGCAGAGCCTGAGGAGCAACGATTTTCCTTATTTGTTGAGGATGATCCTGCCCTTGGGTCTCCTGAAGCTCTAGTAACTATTGTCGAATTTAGCGATTTTGAATGTGTTTTTTGTGCAGAATTTGCAATAAACACCAAACCAGTTTTAGACAAGTATATAGAAAACGAGACTGTGCGTTTCGTTTTCAAGGATTTTCCTCTCAGCATCCACCCAAAAGCGCCACAATTAGCACAAGCGGCTGGCTGTGCTCAAGAACAAGGAAAGTTCTGGGAATATCATGATTTACTCTATGAAAATATGCAAGAACACGAACTTAATCATTTAAGCGAGTATGCGAATCGAACTGGACTAAATATGACTGCTTTTGATACTTGTTTTCGAAATAATATTCGCTCAAGTGAAGTTCAAAATGATATGATGCAAGGACAAGAGCTTGGTGTTCGAGGAACTCCAACATTCTTTTTTAATGGTAGACGAGTAGTCGGAGCGCTGAGCCCACAAGAACTCATAACTGAAATCGAAAAGGAACTTCTAGCAATCACTCTTGAATAATTACACTAATTTAAGAAGAGAGGAATCTCTGAGTCTTTTATGGGACTATATTTGAACACCTATTGTGATAATAATACAAAACATATAGAACTAAAAATTCCTGAGCTTTCTCAACCTTCGTTTAATGAATTCTTTGGAATCGCTTCCCAATACCCTCATATTAATTCCTTTGTTTTTATTGGAGAAGATTTAAGTCGTCTGAAAGCGATTTATCTTGCTTTAGGAAAATATCAAACGACAAAACACGTTTATTTTCTCGAACAAGCAGATCCCTCAGATATTGCTTTTGTGAAAGAGAAATGTCCTAAATCTGAGACTCTTATTGTGGCTATTGACAAAACGGGAAAAAGCCCTGAAGTCATAAAGTGTCTTCTTGCTCTTGAGCATTGTAAACTCATTCTTTGTCCTGAAAACACTCCTTTAAAGCAAATGCAAGAAGCGCATGATCTTGCATATTTTCCTTATGAAAATCAAGTATTTGAAACAATAAGTACTGGGGTTTTACTCCCGACAGTATTGCTTTTTATTAATGCTCAAGAAATTTTTGAGGGGGCAACACACATTTTTCATAGGTGTCATTCTGATAATCCTGCACTAAAACTTGCTAGGTGTATCACTGGAAAATATCCGGAAATTCATTATTTTGGTAACCGCTTACTTGGAGTAAAGATATTCTCTGAGAGATTAATTTGTGATAAAGGAGAAGAAAAAATATTGATTCCGGTGATTGCACAACAACCAGAAAATGATATTCACTTAACTGTTCCTTTTGAATTCCAATCAATTCCTTATTGTGAAGGAACAATGAAAATGCTCGAAGGTGCTTCTTTACATCAGTCACAAATTTCTGAGTTTGAAAAGATTTGTGAGACACGAGAAAAAGGTCATTTAGCAACAATTACTGTTGACGCAATAGACCCTCATTCGATTGGCGAATTGCTTCTTTTTTGGGAATTAGTTGCTTTCTACCTCAAACATATCGCAAAAGATTAAAAGAACAAGTCTTTTTATGCGTTTATGAAAGAGCTTCTTGAAAGAATAATAGAAACAAAAACAAGTTCTAATTTATGGCTTGAAGGTAAGAAAATACAGCCTTCATTTGAGAAGCTCGTAGAAAAAAAAAGAGAAACAATAATTGCAGTTGATGGTGGATCAGCCAGCATTCTTGAAACAACTTCAATGCACGTGCTTTTTGTGAGGATTATTGCTGTTCAGCTTGAACCTCGAAAAATTAAAGAAAAAGAAGGATTTTTAGTTGTTAGTGTTCAAGAGGATGCTGAGCTTCTTGTTGAATTTTTTGATTCAGAAAAAAAAGAGTTATTTCGAACAAAAGATGTTGATTTGCATGAAGCAGCAGGTCTTGGAAGGAAGATTCTTGAATGGCAAGTTGCTGATGCTTGTGAAGGAATTGTAGTGTGGGATGGTTCTTTTACAACAAAATATGAATTTGAAAAAAAATATTTGCCTCGAGCAATCGCACTTGCTAAGAGCACAACAGCAGTTGGTTCATGGAATATTTTTTCTCAAGAAGCTCCTTGGCTTGCAAAATCTGAAGAAATTTCTTTTGTTAAATTAGCTGAGAAAGGAAAAGTTTTTCGAGTTGAAAACAGAGGATCAATTGATGATCTACAAGTTTATTCTCTTTTGGTTCCTTGGGCACAAGATCCTGTTTTTATTGGTTACCCCTACCCTCTGATTCTTGCTGATCAACTTGCAAGAGTAAGTAATGATGAACGCTCAGCACTAAAAATCCGGCTTAAAGCAATAGCTGGATCGCGTTGGGAAAAAATCTCACAAGGAATACAAGATTCCCATGATATTCTTGATTCTATACAGTTCTAAGTCGACATTATTATAAATATGAAACTCGCGTAAGAATACATGTATGATATTATTGTTTGTGGATCAAATACAATTGATGCTTTTTTGAAAACTGACGCAGATCTTGTATCTTTTAATAGTCCCGAACATAGTCACAAACTCATTGCCTTTCCTGTTGGAACAAAACTTCCAGTAAATGAATTAGAATTCCATATTGGAGGTGGAGGAACAAATGTTATTGCAACTTTTGTAGCTCAAGAACTCAAAACTGCGTATCTTGGAAAAGTTGGAAAAGATATTAATGGCCATAAAGTCTTTGACTGGTTGAAAAAAAACAAAGTTGATTTTCTGGGTCAAGTTGGTGGAGAAACAGGTTTTTCTGTTATTCTTGACACCGCAGCAAATGACAGAACCATTCTCTCTTTCAAAGGAGCAAATAATAGTCTTTGCTTTGATGAAATCCCTCAACATCTTCTTGATACTCAATGGTTTTATGGCTGTGCTATGAGGGAGAAAAGCCATTTTTGTCTCGAGAAACTTTTTGTTTTTATGAAAAATCATGGAAAAACAACCGTGTACAATCCTAATCCTGTCGTTGCAAAAAAAGGTCTTGAACACTTAAGAAAAATTTTAGAGCATACAGACATTCTCGTTCTCAATCGAGAAGAAGCACAACATATAGTTGATGGAGACGACTCGATGGAACTAGCACACCATCTTGTAAAGCTAGGACCAAAAACCATTGCAATAACTGATGGTGCAAACGGAGTTACTATTCACTGTATTGCAGGCGAAAAAGAACAAAATTTTCACATAAAACCACATCCTAATATCAAAGTTTATGAAACAACAGGAGCAGGTGATGCCTTTTCAAGTGCATTTGTAGCAGGACTTATCAAAAAAAAGGGTCTTGAGACTGCTGCAAAAATGGGAATTCTCAACGCTGAATCAATCATTAGTCATTGCGGAACAAAAGAACATGTTCTTAGCAGTGAAGAGATAGAGAAAAAAATGAAAAATTTCTAAGGAGAATATGGATCTTTGTAACCACCTTCGGGATGAAAATGTGTTGGACTCTCCCCGTCAAGCTCCATATCTTGAAATGATTTAAGCCAACGTTGAATCTTATTCCCATAATCAGTTAATGCTCCCATTTGTGAGTCGATTTCATCTTTGTATAATTCTCGTTTCATATGATGTTGTAGTGTTTTGAGAAAACTATCTTTAAACATGTCGTTAGGGTCTATTTGTAAGAAGAACCAGACTCTTATGATAAGATCAGCCATTTGAACTTTTTTCTTTTTTCCTTTATAGGCTATTTCTCCATCTCGAACAAGAAGGCTCTGAAAATCAATCTTACAGGCCCAGCGAAAATAATCATTTTTTGCAATAGGTTGTTTTACAAGACGCCACCAAACATGATGTTCTTTAAATCCATTATCTAAGATTCTCTCCCAGTACAGTGATTCCCAATTTGCATCACCAGATTCTGGATCTTTCCAACCATCCGCGCTGAGTTCACCATAAAGAGCAGTATAGAGTTCTTTCACTTTTGTTGGACTATCTTTTTCAAGCTCAAAATACATTACTTTAATATCACGAGAGTCTCCTGAACGAAAAAAACCTCCTTTTTTTGGGACAAGTGGTCCTACCATAAACTAAAATGATAAAAGAAGATATAAAAAACTTCTTATGGTAAGGGCTGTGTAGAAAAACTTCGTCGGCACCTAGATTGAGACCGGATTGCAAGACAATCTAGGTCTTGGTCCGACGGAAGTGTCCTTGGTTACCACACAACGTGTGGTGTTCAAGGCACTGTAGTAGGAGTTTTTCTACACTGCCTATGGTAACCAAGTGCTTGGGTCTTTAAGTTTTGAAGGAAGATAATCGGTAATGACAAAGTTTAAACCGTGTTTTGCAAGCGCTTGCTGTTCTGCACGTTGACCATTCTTTAACATCAAAGTAATTGCTCCTTGCCATTCTTTGTAGTGTTGTACAAAAGGATCGTTCTTTGCAGCGTCTTTTGCTCGTTTGATATCAACGTCTTTTAATTGATGCGTTGGTAGTTTGAAATCAATAATATCTTGTGGTGTTACGCCAATAAACTTCGCTTCAGGAACACAAAAATATTCATTAATATGTGCCGCGTTTCCACTACCAACTTTTAATGTTCTGTAAATGTTAAAGTACCCGTAAGGATCACCATCAGTAAAAACATACACAGGGATTTTTTTTGTGTCAGAAAGTCTTCTAATAAATCGACGTGTTGCTCTACTTGGCACTCCTTTCATTGAAACAAGAATACAATTTGCTTTATCATAGAACTTATGCTTTACGAGTCTTTGAAACATACCTGCTGTCTCGATTGCAAGAACAAACTTTGCTTTTGTCTCAAAACCTAAATGTTCAACATTGCTTGGAACATTATACGCTCCTGAACCCATCTTACTGCAATCAACAAGTATTTTTTCTTTCGTGTCGGGGTCTTGATCGACAATAACGATTCTGCCGGCAACTGCACCACCATCTTCTTCTGGAACAAAACCTAATTCTTCTCTGAGAACTCCGAGCATCGCTTCCATGTCATCCATGACTGTATCTGACTCCGGTTGTTCATTGAATTTTGCGTCTCCCCAATTTTTAGAAACATAATAGGCTTCTCTTTTTGTCATGATGTCATTCGTGTTCACAACATCCTTACTCTCTTTCATGAGCTTAAGCGTCTGCGTAAAAACTTTGATAGTCGTGGCCGTGAGTGCTCGCGTTTTTTCATTACCTGCAAGCTCAAAATAACCATCTTTTTGATTATACCTCACATTTGAGAGTGAACGAATAGGGGTTTTTAGCGCAGGACTCTTACCTGTTTTTACGCTTTCGTGAACCGCCATAGCGACTGCATCAATTTTTTTTACAACATCAGAAACCTTCATTCAGTCACCTTCACTTTTCTTCCTCGTCATTTTCATCATCATTCTCATCAGCTTTTCCAATGTTTGCGAACTCCTCATCGTACTCGAGGTTCTTGCTCGGGTCAAACTCCATCGTATCAATCTTACCACGACTTTCTTCAAGAAGCTTTTCAAGTTTTGCTTCCATAATTGCGACATCTTCTTTTTTCAAATCAAGAATATTAGCTGTTGCTTCAGCAAGCATAGGAATGTACTTTTGGATATAACTACGCTTTTTCATCTCGTGACCGACACGCTTCTTCTTTGCCACATATTTTCCCAGTTGTCGACCTACTTCTTGTACTGCAAGCTTAATTTCTTTAATGATATTATCATAATTTGCTATTGCTTCTTTACTCTCACTTGTGAAAGGAACCCATACACTCGCAAGATGAACAGCAATAGTTATTGGGCCCACAGGAATGTTTGTTCCTGATTGTTGCAAACCATAAGGTCTCCAGTTCGTTGCTGCAATTCCTTTTGTCACTCCACAAGCACCTTGTTGATACAATAGAGGAACCCGATTTGCAAAACGCATAAGATTAGCTGGTTTATCTTTTAGTTGCGCTCCTCCATAAGCAATAGCTACTTCTACTTGAAACGGGTTTCCGTTATGTACTTGTGCTGGACGAGTTGCTGCTGCGTAAAACTCAGCATTAATTTCTTTCTTAAGACCTTTTTCGAGAAGATCAGAAGTTATTGGGCTTAAGCAATCGGTGCTTGGCGCCATGATTTTTGTTTCTTTAATCGCCTTGAGAATAAGCTCTGCGTTTTCTCGAGTGAGTTTTTGTGGTTTCTCTTTTGTTTGTAAACGAGCATTTTCACAAATTTCTTTTGCAACAGTAGCACTTACACGAGAAAAATCATTTTGTAAAAATTGTTGTAGTGTCGAAGTCTTTGTGTCTTGCATCATTTTAAGCAATTCACCGACTTGCACACCATGAGGATGAGGTTTTATTTCTTGAGCAGCAATAGGCATCTTGTCGGTTGCTCGAGCAAAAACATACTGTTCAGCTTTTGGCGTCACGTAAATAATCGTCACGTGAGGATTAACAACCGCTGTTTCCTTCAAATATTCATCAATTGATTGTCCACCTTTTTGATACGCTCCTTCAAGGTCAAGCTCGACACGAGTGCCCGACTCTTTTTTCCATTCTTTAATCTCGTCCTTGACGATTTTTGGATTATTTGTTGCAGTATCTATTTGTAATTCGTAATAATGACCTTTACCGCCTTCAACTTTACTAATTATTTTTGTCGGTCTGCCTGTCGTGAGCTGGGCGTACATAACACTTGCGCTAATACCAATTCCTTGCTGCCCACGTTGTTGCTTTCTGGTGTGAAACTTGCTTCCGTACAGAAGCTTTGCAAAAATCTTTGGAATTTGTTCTTTAACAATACCAGGACCATTATCCTCAACGATAACTCTAAAACGATCAGCACCCATATCAATGACTTCAACAATAATCTCTGGAAGAATACCTGCTTCTTCGCAAGCATCAATACTATTATCAACAGCCTCCTTTACCGTGGTTAAAAGTGCTTTTCTCGCATTATCAAAACCAAGAAGATGTTTATTTCGTGCAAAAAATTCTGCGACACCGATTTCTCGTTGCTTCGCAGCCATCTCTTCGGCCTTACTCAGAGTTTTCTGAACCATTGACTAAGAACTAACGCTACTCTTTTTTAAGATTGTGGTATGCTTTCTCTGCGTATTCACGAGCCATCCTGTGCGTATTAAAGTAGGATCCTGACACTCCGATTGAAAGCTTCATCTCACTTACCCAAGGCTTGATGTTAGTAGCATAAAACATAGGAATAATCTTGTATTGTAAGTTAGAAATAAAATCTTCATATTCTGAAATAGGAAACCCGCCTCCGTTCATCTCATAGGCTTCAATAGACCAGCCATCAAGTCGAGAAAAATGAAGCCCACCATTTGCCGCTGCTTTCATCCCTGAAGTTCCTGAAGCTTCGTTAGGTGGAATAGGAGTATTTAACCACATATCACAACCAGCAACGAGTTTTTTTGCGACTCCCATCCCATAATCTGGAATGAAAGCAACATTTGGAAGTGTTTTTGCTGTTTGTACGATTCGACGAAGTATTTCTTTGCCGAGCGTGTCTTGACGATGTGCTTTTCCTGAAAAAATGAATTGGACTTTTGTGTTGAGTTCTTGAAGCCGGTTGAGGTTTGTAAAGATAAGTTCAGCATCTTTGTACTGAATGAAACGTCTTGCAAAACCAATAGTGAGAACTTCTTCTTTGAGCATCGAGCCGGTGACGGAGTTTTCATTCACATAACTAATAAGTTCTTTTTTTGCAGCGTCATGCGCTGATCGCACTTCTTCGCAAGGGGCGTTAAAGATTTGATTGAGTTTTGTGTTATCTTCTCGCCAACCTGCGCAGTAAGTGTCAAAAATTTTTTGCATGTGCTCACTTGTCCACGTAAGTGTATGAATCCCGTTTGTTATGTAATCCATCGTGTCGTGAGGAAACATTGTTTTTGTGACTTCACAATGCTTTCGAGAAACTGCGTTATGATAACAACTTAAGCTCAAAGCGAGACGAGTCATGTTTAATTCATTATTACCTGCGAGTTTTTTTATGTGTAAAGGAATAATATTATTTTCTCCTGCAAGTGCTTTGTAGAAATCTTCGTATTGAAATTTATCATGACCTGCCGGAATCGGAGTGTGTGTTGTAAAACAACATTTTTCTCTAACTGAACCATCATCCCAACCTATTGATTCCCCGAACTCTCTGTAGATTTCAAGTGTGAGAAAAGCGCTGTGTCCTTCATTCATATGGTATTTTTCAATGTCATCAGTTGAGTAACCAAGTGCTCTCAGTGCACGAACACCACCAATACCAAGAACGATTTCTTGTCGAATTCGATCACCAAAATATAAGTAATTTGTTAAGTCGTGAGCCCATTCAGGATTTTCGTCAAGATGAGTGTCAAGAAAATAAATAGGAACTTTATGACCTGTAACACCAATGTATTCGTACTTCCAAATTTTAACGGTTAATGTTGTAGAATCAATATTGAGCTGAATTGTTTTTCCTGTGTCTTTGAGTAAGTTCTGAAAATCCCAGTTATCTTCTTCTTCTTGTTGTTGATTATTTTCTATTACTTGCTTAAAATAACCGTGTTTATAGAGAAGCGTTACGGCACATAAAGGGACTTCAATATCAGCCATTGCTTTGATTGTATCCCCAGCAAGAACACCAAGTCCTCCTGAATAAGTTTTTACTTTTTCGTCAAAACCAATTTCTGCACTAAAGTATGCTATTGTCATCACTCACCTCTGAACAATTTGAGAAAAAATGTTTTATAAAGTTATGGAATGAGAAGTCTAGATATGAACTTGAAAATTCCTTCGTTGTCTCTCAAGCCACATATATACTGCTGCGTGTTGACTGCCGCTAAGCAATGCTTCGATTGCTCGCCTTGCAACACCAACGTGCTCAAGCTCGCCAATAACACAAATCGTCTTTCCATAGACTGCAAGATAGCATTCGGTAAGAGTCTCGATTGTTTTCCAAGATTTTCCTTGAAAGCCAATGACTCTTCCTTTGAGCCTATGAAAGGAATTTTTTGTCGTAGCAAACTCTGAGATGTCAATCATTTCAAAAGTATTTTCTGCTTTGAGAAGCAACATCGCAATTTCAGGGTTGAATCCACGAGCAATTGCTTTAAGAACGTTTTTAGCGATATAGAGCTGCAAGGAATCCTTTGATTTTGCAAGAACATCTCCTTCGCGACTATCAATCTCAAGATTAACACCAAGCTCATCTTTGAGCTGTTTTTTCATCTGACCCTTATTTCCTATAAAAACAGCTACTCTGTCTTTAGGAACTTTGAGTGAATAGACAAAATTGTCGCCTTCTTGGATGATATCATCGTTTCCCATAACTAAGAAGAACCCGAGTTCGTTTAAAAAGCTTCGGGGGATGCCGTGTAGAACATTCCCTACTTTGCTTACCGCAACACCCCTACTGCCGCCCTCTTGAGGCGCTCGACGAGCGAAGCCGAAGTCGAAAAGTTAAGCGCCGTGCCGCAGTAGGGGAACGCGGTAAGCGACGTCTGGCCTGCCAGCAGTGCTACGCACTACGTGGCATTGCTGGCACAGACGAGAATGTTCTACTTACTAGAGAGAACCCTCTCAAGAACTTCTTTGTGGTTGAGAGAAAGGCCTTGTTTTTGGAAAAAACGACAGACATTCTCCACGTCACGCTCAAGATAGCGACGAGCAGCATGAGCTTCATTCATAGTCGCCTGAGAAAAATCAATGATGATTGGCGATTCATTATGATTGAGAATATTAAACTCTGAGAGATCGCCATGAACAAGACCGCCATGCCACAAGCCATGAATGTCTTTAAGAAGCACGTCAAAAAATGCTTGCGGGTCTTTGGGAGGGCTGTTTTTTAGCGTCGGGCTTACGCTTACTTCATTGCCAATAAGTTCCATCACAAGAACATGGTCCTTAAAAGCAATTGGGGTAGGAACACGAATGTGTTCTCGCGCCTTGAGTAAATTACGATACTCTCGTTGCACCCAAGAAAAAATTGTTTTTCGTCGGCTTCTCGGCATGCTTATGTAGCGTGGATCTTGCCTGATATACTCATACATCGTATTAAAATTACAATTCAGCCGATAAATCTTGACAATAACATGACCATCACCTTTTCTTGCGATGAACACATTCGCTTCTTTACCAGGCGCAACAATAGTTTCTATTTCATCAAAGTAACCTTGACTTGCGAGCTTAAAAAGGAGACGATTCGTAAAATTATCAAAGACATTATCATAAGTCTTCCATTCTTCACGATTATTACGGACCATAAAAGAGAGAATAGAGTTGGTCTTTAATTAATTACTGACTAGTGTTAGAGTGACACTCGAAACCCTTGACGAACCTTCTCCTCGGAAGTTATAGGTTATATCACCTGTATACGCGCCATTAATATTCTGCGGAATCCAATCCGCTCTGACATAACCATCAGAAGCTAGGGACCATAAAGGTGCATCCGTTAAAACCGCAAAGTCACCATCTTCACAAACAGAACCTTCAACTGCAGCACAGGCTTCAATCACTTCTGAATCGATGTGTATAACTCGACCGTAAACTCTCTGTGAAATATCAAAAGTCGTGACCGGGTTGCCGTTAAAGGATGTTGAAAATGTTACCTCTGGGCTGGGATTCCTGCTTAAACACATCGCTTCACCTTGTCGATAATAACAATCCTCTAACGAAACCCATTGGCAGTCTTGTTCAAGTTGTGTTACGGCACAACCATTAACATCTTGAGAGCATGAAAAAACATCCAAATTATTTCCACTTCCAGGATATAAACAAAAGCTTTCACCAACTGAATAACTACCACAAGAGGAGACCGAGTTACATACACAATCATTACTTGAGCTACAGTACATATTGCTCGGACATTGATTATCCGCTATGCACTCACCAACCTGAACGCAGGAGCCTGACTGACATTCTTGACCTGCCTCTGGACAATCGCTATTGGCAGTACATTGGTCGTCCGAAACACAAACATTATTCTCACAAGTAAAACCCGAAGCACAAGGAATACTAGACGAACATTCAGGCTCAGGAACACAACTACCACTCTCACAAGTAAAACCAGAAGGACAAGAACTTGATGTGCATTGGGACAAGGAATCACCAGGAGGGTTATTTCGTAAATAAGGATAGCCGTCGTTGATGGCCGGATCGATTGCCCAGATGTTCGTGAAGTCCCAACCAGAATAGGTGATTGTTGCTTCATCTGAGAGGTTGTTTTGCCTGTACCCCCTCCGCTTGAAGACTGACCCGATGATTGCGTATCCCAGTATGACGCGGAGAGACCATCCGATTGGTCAAGGTACAAGAGACCGCCAACCCTAGTATCAGACCCTGGATCATTGAGTACAACAGAACCAGTGGAGTAGCTCTTGCTCAACTGGCCACCAAACTGAATGATTCCTGCAAAACCACCAATCAAACCATCGCCTGAGACGCTGCTTCTCGAATATGAATTACTAGTGGATGCTGTGCTAAATAGATCACCAACTAAACCACCAACTTGGGACTTTCCAAAAACAGAACCGTCCGAGTATGACTCACGAATCGTAGTACCCCAAGTTCCTCCTACGAGACCTCCAGTGCGAGTCTCACCTTGCACGTCACTTATAGCTGAGGAACGCAAAATAGTAGTTCCAGACGCAAGTCCTACAAGACCACCTGCGTAACTGCTCCCGCCCGGCCAATCATCATC
>CAZDJS010000016.1:0-18756 GCA_964505795.1 uncultured Methanosarcinales archaeon | reverse complement strand
GAAAGCTACAAAACGAAAAGCTCCGGCTCGTCGTAAAAGATAGTTTTAAATTTTTTTATTCTTTTTCTATTTTTACAATCGTTTTACACTTAGGGTATTGATCACAACCTAAAAAAGGACCATACATTCCATTTCGTAAAACGAGTGTTCCTTCTTTACATTTAGGACAGGGCTTTTTTTCTTCATCAGAGAGTTCGAACTTTCTTGTCTTACATTCATTATTTACACAAATAGTTTTTGGACTGCTTCTTTTTGCTCTTACAGAAATCATTGGAGCACCGCACTCTTCACAATTTTCTTCTGTGCTTTCTATCATACCGGAGTTTGATAAAGGATATGTTTGCTTGCAATCAGGATATTTATCGCAACCAACAAATCTGCTTTTATTTTTTCGAGAAAATTTAATCATCAAATTGCCTTCTTTACAAGTCGGACATTTTCCAAGAGTGTTCTTTTCATCTTCATATTCTCGATGCGCTTCAAGAAGCATCTTACCAAGTGTTTTTTCATTTTTCTTAAAGTCAGTAAGGACCGTATTCAAGTTTTTCTTTGCAAGATCAAGTACTTCTTCTGGCTTTTTCTTTTTCTCTCGAATTTCTTCAAGTGATTCTTCAAAGCTTTTTGTAAGCTCAACGTCAACAATTTCGGGAAGTGCTTTTTCTAGAGACTCAGTTGTTTTTATTCCCAAATCAGTCGCTTCGATACTTACTCCTTCAACATATCCTCGTTTGAAAAGATTTTCAACAATATCAGCTCTTGTCGCCTTTGTACCTAATCCTCGTTTTTCAAGCTCGGTAATAATACTGCTTTGTGTATATCTTTTTGGAGGTGTTGTTTGTTTCTTGTGTAAGTCAAGTTTCTTGACATCAACTTGTTCTCCTTCCTCAAGAGCAGGAAGAAGTTCTTCTTTAATATTCACATATGGTGCATAAAGAAGATGCCAATTTGGTTCTACAGTTCTTGCTCCTTTTGTAATAAATGGTTCTTGTTCGCAATCAATAGTGATTGTCATTCTTTCACGAATCGCCCATTCTCCAAAGGTCGCAAAAAATCGTTTCACAATAAGATCATACACTTTTGCTTCTCTCTCATTCATGCTTTTTGGAACGTAACCAGTTGGATAAATCGCAGGGTGAGCAGGATCTGTTTTTTTACCATTATTAGGCTTAAGACTCGGTTTCTTAGCCAGAAGTTCTGCGTGCTCTTTGTATTTAGTTTGTTTTGCAAGTCCTGCAAGCACTTTCTTAAAACCTAATTTAGGGTCGAGTTGTTGACTGCTTGTTCTTGGATAACTAATATACCCTGCACTGTAAAGATTTTGTGCATGTTCAAGAGTTTCTTTTGGTCGGATTTTAAAACAACGAAAAGCTTCTGTTTGTAATCCTCCAAGATCAAAAGGTGTTGGCGGTGGTTGTTTGTATTCTTTTTTTTCAACAGACTCAACTTTTGCATCTTTTCCTTTGCACTTCTTATGAATCTGCACAGCTTTTTCTTCATCAAATATTTTATCGTCTTTGTGCCATGCACTGTATTGTGTCTTGTCTTTTTCTCCGACGAGTTCTATTTGCCAGAAGTCTTCTGGAACAAAAGCTTTGATTTCTTTTTCTTTGTCAACTATTATTTTGAGCGCTGGTCCTTGTACTCTTCCCGTAGATAAAAGCATAAAACTTCCTGTTGTTTTTACACTATTCGTGAGTGCTCGACTTACATTAATACCGTATAACCAATCTAAGAAATGTCTTGTTTCTCCTGCATTTGCTTGACCCCAATCTAGACTTTTTTGTTTATTCTCGTAAGCTTCTCGCAAGTCTTCAACAGTTACTGTACTAAATATCATTCTGTTCGCGTCTTTTTTCTTACATAAATACGTAATAATTGTCGAACCAATTGTTTCTCCTTCAATATCATAGTCCGTAGCAACAGTTAATTCAGAAGCATCTTTGGCCAGCTTTTTTATGAGGGTCGCGTATTTTCTTGAGTACGCTGCACTTTTTGTGACATCAGCAGCGAGTTGCCATTCAATGTCAAAGCTCGGGTATTTGAAACTTTTTTCTTTCTCAGCAACACTAAAGAGATGACCAACTGCACTCACAACGACAATATCTTTTTTATTATGACTAAGTTCGTAGTATTTGACTTTTTGCGGACTGGTTTTTTGCACTGGTTTGCCGTCTGCAAGCGCTTGTGCTATTTTCTGAGCACTAGAAGGCTTCTCCGTGATGATGAGTTCATACGACATAAAGTCTCGAAACAGCAGTTTTTTAAAAAGGCTTTGGAGGAATTATTATTATGAATATTACTGCAATCAAGCAAGTCCTCAAAGATGTCGGCGAGTATCAGCTCAGAGAGCAAAACAAGCTTAGTTCTGATGATATTGAGATGAAAGGGCATAACGATCCAGTAACGCTAGTTGATAAGCAATCTGAACTTATGCTCGAGGAAGGCCTTAACAAAATCCTTGAAGCTGAGTTTCGTGGTGAAGAGCGTCCTTGGAGTCTTTGGAAAGACAAGTGTTGGGTTGTTGATCCTCTCGATGGGACGAAGGCCTACATTGCTCGACGTCCTGGTTGGGGTATTTCTGTGGCTTTGTTCGATGGTAAAGAAGTTATTGCTGGTTTCATTTTTCTTCCTCAAGAAAATGCTTTTTATCATGCTTTTAAGGGCGAGGGTGCTTTCAAAAACAATAAGCCAATTCATGTCGACCCTGAAAAGAGTGATTGTGTTGTGAGTTCTTTTTTTCAAAATCTTGGTTGTACCGTTCACGACGGCGGGGCTTGGAAGTGTGCAAAGGTTGCTGAAGGTCGTTTCGGCGCATATCCTCATTGGGCCATTAACGGCAAAGGAGTTCAAATCTGGGATCTTGCTGCTGGCGCACTCATTGTAGAAGAAGCGGGTGGTTTTGCTGGTGATTTCTCTGGAAATCCCTTTGATTTTTTTCAAGAAAATTCTTTGGTTGAAGAATCGTTTATTTCTGGGAATAAAAATTTGAAGCCACCAAAAAGATGAAATTCTTTAGTTAGCGACAAAAGAATCACATAATATGTTGCGGAGATCTGCTGCGAGTCCCTCGCAGAGAATACGAAATCACACCTGCATGAATCGGCGTGATTTCTGCCTTACTCCAAGGCAACATATTATAAGTAAATAATGTCGCTAACTACTTTCAGGAAACGCTTATAAATAGGTTTAAGACACCATAGCATGGGGCTATAGTGTAGCTTGGTATCACTCCAGGTTTGGGCACAGTTCAGCAACCGCTGTTCATCAAGAAACCTGGCGACCGGGGTTCAAATCCTCGTAGCCCCATTAAGCATCTGGAAATTAGAAACATTGCCGACTCAAGTTCTGACAAATCCAATCAGACAGAGATAGTAGAAAGTAAGCGTCGAGGCCGCGTACGCCATCGGACGGTTCGTACGTGGCGTGGCTCGACGGAGCAGGACAGGTTACGATACTTCAGTATCGGGCTCTGGACTGTGAAGTAGCATTACTTTCTACAAATCCAATCAGACAATAAGCTTTATAAATAAACCAGCGTTTTCTCGGCTTACGGGAATTTCACAATGGCAAAATTAAAGAAAATAACCTCTGCGAAGCGTTTTGGCGCACGATATGGTCGGACTGTAAAAGAAAGAATCAATAAAGTCGAGAAGGAGCAGAAAAAGAATCATAAATGCCCTTATTGTACTTATGAGAGTGCTAAACAGGAATCAGTAGGTATTTTTACTTGTTCTAAATGCGAAGCTAAATTCGCAAGTAAAGCATATACTGTTGCTAAGCTTCCAAGAATTAAACTCGAGGAGGAAGTGGCATAATGTACAGATGTTTCTTTTGTGGGAAAGATATTAAGAGTGAGCAAATAAAAAAGCGTGTTCGCTGCCTTTATTGTGGTTCAAAAATCATCTACAAGGATAGAACAGCAATCACTAAGATTCTTGCGAGGTAAAAATGCTTGAATGCTCAATCACCGTAAGGGATGAGCCTCTTGCTGAAAAGGTTTTTCTTGCTGAAGAAAAAGAATTTGCAACAAAGAGATCTTCTTATTCTGTTAAACAAAAAAATAATGATTGTTATATTTCTATTTCCGCCCAAGACCCGACTGCTCTGAGAGCGACTATTACTAGCGTTACAAGAATTTTAAATATTATCAAGAGGTCAAAATGAAAGAGAAGATTCAGGAACTTCAAAGTATCGAGCAGAATTTACAAAGCCTAGCAACACAACATCATGGTTTGCGCTCACAATTACTTGAGTCAGAGAGTGCTCTAAAAGAGCTAGAAACTACTGAGGAAGCATTTAAAATTGTTGCAAACATTATGGTTCGACAACCAAAAGAGAAGTTAATTAAAGAGATAAAAGAAAAAGATGTTTCCTTACGTTCGCGTTTGAAGCAAGTTCAAGATCAAGAAAGCACTTTACAAGAAAAAGCGAGAAAATTGCAAGAAGAGATTATGAAGGTGAAAGAATGACTACCCTTGAAGATATTAAAGAAATGCTTGAAATAATTCAAGAAGATCAAAGTTGTCCTAAGAGTATGCGTGAAAAAATAGCTTTTATGAAAACAATTATTGATAGTAAGCAAGAAAATCAATTGAAAATAGATACTCTACAAAATACTCTTGAAGACATTAGTAATGATGTTAACATCCCTAGTTTTGTAAGAACACAAATTTGGAGTGTGAGTAGCGCCTTAGAAACAGTTCAATAACTTTTTTAACTATTTCCTACTCATAATAATTATGTTTCGTCAAATACTCTCTTTTGCTGATTTCATAGTCGCAACTATTACTCCTTTTCTTAACAAGATAGTAGCTGCTTTTCTCATTGTTTTTGTTGGTTTTGTCATTGGGAAAATTCTTGGTAATCTCAGTCTTCGCTTTTTTCGTGATATTGATAAATCAAGCACACTCTTTTTTCAAAAAAAGTATCGTCTTGCCAAAATTGTGAGCACCATTGTTAGTTTTAGCATCTATATTATCGCAATTATTGCCGCGTTATACTCGCTTGGAGTTCTGTGGCTTGTACTTTTATTCATTATTTTTTGTTTTGTAGTTGTGTTAGGTTTTTCGTTCATATTTGCTCTAAAAGATTTTTTTCCTAACTTTCTTGCAAGAATGGGTGTTCTCAGAAAATATCCTGTTGGAAAGAAGATTTCTTACAAGGATATAAAAGGTTCAGTGAAGCATGTTGGTATCACTGAGATTCATATCGAGAGAAAAAACGGCGATATCATAACCATACCTCATAGAATAATAAAACAAAAAATTTAAAAGTATGATAACATCATACTATTTTATGATTGAAGTCTATAAGGAAGAAAGACCTTGGGGAGCTTTTGAACAATTCACTCATAATGAGGAATCAACCGTTAAAATACTCATTGTGAAAGACCTCTTGAGTTATCAGCGCCACAAATATCGCGATGAGTTCTGGCGAGTGCTTAGTGGAGAAGGATTTGCAATTCTTAATGATAAAAAAATCCCTTTGAAAAGAGGAGACGAAGTGTTCATTAAAAGAGGAGATTGTCACCGTTTAGGTTCAGATAACAAAATGGAAGTTTTAGAAATTAGCTTTGGACACTTTGATGAAGACGATAATGAACGTCTCGAAGACAAGTACGGGCGAAATGACGATAAGCTTATTAAGAGAAGCGTAAGAAGAACATAAGAAATGTACGAAATCATAATAGTTGTTATTTTATTAGCACTTTCAGGAATATTCTCAGGATTAACACTTGGATTAATGAGTTTAAACACCTTTACTTTACGAAGAAAAGCAAGATTAGGTGATACGAACGCAAAAAAAATTCTTCCTCTCAGAGAACAAGGAAACCTTTTACTCACTACACTACTTCTTGGTAATGTTGCAGTAAACGCCGCATTATCTATTTTTCTTGGTAGTATTACAGCAGGAATAATTGCAGGAATAATCGCAACAATTCTTATTGTTGTTTTTGGAGAAGTAATTCCTCAAGCAATATTTGCAAGGCATGGATTACGTTATGGATCAAAATTTATCTGGATTGTGTGGATTTTTCTAGTAGTGTTATATCCTGTTACTAAACCATCTGCGATGATTTTAGATCATTTTCTCGGGGGAGAATCTCCGAGTGCAGTTTCAAAAAAAGAACTTGCCCTACTAATACGTGAACAGCATAATATTGAAGATTCAGAAATTGAATTTGATGATTATAAACTTGTTAAAAAGACTCTTGATTACTCGGACAAGACTGTTCGTTCAATAATGACACCTATCGAGAATGTTTTTTATCTTGATAAAAATAAAATCCTTAATAAAAAAGTAGTTCAAGAAATTTATGATTCTGGACATTCAAGAATACCAGTTCTTGATAAAAAGAACATAATAGGAATTCTTTTCACAAAAGATATTGTTCTTATTGATTATAAAAAAAAAGAGACTGCGAATGAAATGATGAGAAAGGGAATACAAAAAGTTCGTTCAAATAAAAAGTTAGATATTGTTCTTTCATTATTCAAAGAGAAAAAAACACATTTATTTGCAGTAGAAGATAGTAATAAGAAACTTATCGGCATTGTAACACTTGAAGATGTTCTTGAAGAAATTATTGGGGAAATTGTTGATGAACACGACATTAATACTGATATGAGAATAGTAAATTAGCATATTATGCTTCAGTTAACGCGTAATAATTCAAGTAACTCATAAAATGTTGTGATGCTCCACAACTGAGAAAAACAACCTCCTGGTTCTTGCTTTGCTGCACTACTAACTTCTGAAGAATGTCCGATGAATCCTTGAAAAAATAAATCTTTTCTACTTGCAGCAAGTATCGATTCTATTTTTTCTTGATACTTATCCGGATTAATTGAATAAAGAGCCATGGCAACAATGTTATTGATAAAATACCAACTGTCTCCATGATGATAACTCGCATTTTTCTCAGATGAACCATTCATGCCCGTATAAAAATTTTGAAAAAGCTCATCATGGATACTTATACTTGCGAGCCCTCCCCACTCAAGCCATAACTCGGGCAATACGGCGTCAAAGCTTTGTTCCCATTCTTTTTGTGATAATAATTCTGGGTAATAATACCACGCTAAAAAAATATTTGGTCGTGCACGAGTATCTGGTCTGCCATCAGAGTAAAAACCGTCAAGAAGTTTTCCTTTAACAAAGAATTTTTCTTTTATACTTGTTTGAAATTCTTTAGATGATTTTCTTAAAGTTTTTTTTAAGAAATCAAATAATAAGATTATTTGTATTGTCAAAAGTTGAATTTCGATTCGGAAGCCATCTCTTGAATCACCAAATGGTTCAGTGTCCATCCACGTTTCTTTAGAACTGTTTTTTACAAAACCATTCTCAAAAGGTAGTGAATCATAATAGTTCGTGAATGAGTTCAAGATTGTTTCAAGTTCGTTTTTTGAAAAAAAGTCATCAAGTTTTTTTTGTTTTTTAAGTTTTTGAAGCAATTCATAAGTGCGTTTTGCAAGTATCCCTGGACCGTCAGCTGAACCTAAATTCGAGTCTTCGTGAGCAGTTCCTTTTTTTATTTCTGATAACTGTCGAAAAATTATTTCTTTTGCAAGAGAATAATATTCTAACTTTATGATAGCTCCAAGAGCGATTGCTTCATCTCGCATCCAGAATTGAAAAAACCAAGGAAGGCCAGCAAACATGCCTTTTTTTTTCTCTTTAAGTTTTGTTATTAAAGAATCTATTGAAGAAACAACAACTGCTCTCTCAAAATCTGTCGAATCAAATCTGTTCGGATAATTCTCGTTAGCATAAAGAATATCTTCTTCATTTTCTATTATGTATTCTGCTTTTTTTCTTGCTTTTTCGGAATCTTGCGAATTTGTGAAGATGATTCTTGCAGTGTTCTCAACATCGATTTCACAAGCGTTGTAAATCCAGCGTTCATCTTGTGAGCCTCTTTTTACATCATAAGGCATCTTTTTAGGGTGCCAAAAATGTTTTTTTCGTATGTTCGCTTGTGTCGTAATAAAAAGATGTCGTGTATATTGAGGCATGAGACCTGAATATTTCGTGTAATGAACGTGAAGAGAGTTCTCCGTTTCAATTTTTTCATGTTCTGAAGAATAAATTCGTTTTTCTGTCGAGTCATCATATAGTCTTTTACAATCAAGATCGATAAAAACTGGCCCTGTATAGTTTGAGATTTCATAGACAAGAGCATTACTTGTAAGATAAAATTTTTCTGTGACTTCTTTCGTTTTTCTCTCCACCCATGAGAGTCCATTAATTATTGTATCTGCTTCTTGAGAGAGAGAAATGGACTGAAGAATTTTAAACAAGTTTCTCGTCTTAGCATCGTACACAAACCAACCATCATGATCGCTCTCTGGCTTTCCAAAAGAAAGATAACTGCCTTTTTTATTTGTTAAAAGAAACTTTCCTGAGCCCTCACCAGAACGTTCTTTATTTCCAATTCTGTGGATGATTTTCATTGTGACTCTTCGTGTAATTTTTGGATTGCTTTTTCGTGAGCAGAAAAATAATATTTACTAAAATGCTTCCAATCAGCAATAGAAGAGCTTGTTTTTGCAGCAAGTCGTTTTTGGACTCGTTCAGGATGATCGTATGAAGTGTATTCTTTTAGAATTAAGAAAAGATCTTGAACTTCTTCTTCCCATGATTTTTTGAAACGTTCTAAGACCCAGATGCCTGTATGATTATCTTGATTCTTTACAGATTCACTATGACAATGGCTGTTAATAAATCTTCCAAAACCTGCTAGGTCAGTTGTTATTGCAGGAACTGCGAGCGCTACTGATTCAAGTGGAGTGTAACCCCAAGGTTCATAATAACTTGGGAAAATTCCTAAATGCCCTCCTACGATAGCATCATAAAAGGGAAGATTAAGAAGCCCATCAGTCCCATCTAAGTAAGAAGGATAAAGAACAACTTTGATTTTATCATCAGGTGAGTTATTAAGTCCTGCATTTTGTAGAGCTCGATAAAGAGAATTATTATTTTGGAATTCGTGAGTTGATATTGGAGGATTTCCTACTCTTTTGAATCGCTTCACATCTTTTCGTATTTCTTGTAAAAAATCTTTTGCAAATAAGCTCTCGTTTACTTCTCTTGTTCCTTGTATGAGAAAATCCCAGGTGAGTTCTTTAAGTATTGTCTGTGCGTGCCAATCGACATAATTTTTTATTTGAAAATACGCGTTTTTGTTTTCAATAATTGATCGCTCAACATTTGAAATACCCATTGGAATCCAAAAAAACATAATAATTGTTTTTTCAGATTGTTGTCTTTTAAGGTCTTCATTGAGTCTTTTTAGAGATTCTATTAAAATATCAAAACCTTTATTGTGGTGTTCAAATCGTCCTGCTGTGAAATAAACAAGAGTGTTTTTCATGTCAAAAGTGTAGTATGGATAAAAATAATATGCAATAAATTCCCTGAGTGCTTCTCTGCTAGTCGTGTGTTTTATTGTTGTTTCTTCAACTGTTGGAAAGTTTGCCATTGACATTCCATTATAGAGTAGAACTTCTGGTTTTCTTCCAAGAATTTTTTCTGCTTCAAGAGCGGTAATTTCAGAAACGGTCGTGAAGATCGTTGCGTTTTGAGCACAAGCTCTTTCTACACTAAACTTATCGATAATTCCAAATTCTCTTGCTTTTTGTTCCGGATCAAGAGTTGCGAGATCTGCATATAAGGCTTGTCCAGAGCCAGCAATTGTTCTTCCTAATATCGTTGCGTGGGTTGTGAATACTGTGGCTATTGAAGGATTTATCTTTTTTAGGTGTAAAATTCCGAATCCTGCCATCCATTCATGAAAATGACCGACTACTTGCTCTTTTGTTGCTTTTTGATATTCATCGATTATCATCCCTGCTGCGGTTGAAAAGAGCATTGGTTCTTCAAACTCCCACGATGTCATAAGAGAATCAACACCGTATTCATTCCAGTACTTTGTTTTCAAATCATTTGTTTGTTTTTTCATGTCAGAGAATTCTATAAGAATAACTTCTGGCTCTCCTTGAATATTCCACATGCCATAATGACAAAGAATTCCTTCTTTTTCAAGGTCTAAGAAGATTTTTTTTAAAGTGTTGGGAATCGGTTTTCTTTCAAGTTCAAACTCTGCTTTTTCTTTAATGTATGGTCCTATAAGAATATATTTTTCATATTCTTGGGTCATATACTTTGCTTTACTTTTGATGACAGTATTTATTCCGCCAACTTTATTGCAAACTTCCCAACTAACTTCAAATACTTGCTTCATATAATCACCATTACAGTACCAGAACTCGTGCAAGAATAAATCCTACTATGAGACCAAATATCATTCCCCAAATAAAGTCTTTCACAATTATTCTATCGAGTTGATGATGAAAAGTTTCTAGTTCTTCTTTTTCTTGCTTTGAGCGAGCGTAGTGGTGTGACTCATGAACTAACTCATCTTGTTGGTTTGTCTCTTGGTTCGTCTCTTGATTTTCTTCTTGAGTAGCTTGAGCAAGAGTTGGTATCTCTTTAATTTTTTCTGGCGACTCCTTAGGAGACTCTGTGGGTTCTTCAACATCAAGATTCTTTCTTTCTTCTGGTATTTGAATATCTAAAAGATTTTCTATACGACTTTGAATATCTGATACTTCCTTTTTTGCTCTTGGTTGCAGATAATCATTGAGAATCTCTACTGTTTCAACAATACTATTTACTTTTTCGAGTTGGTCGGCAAGTTGAGGATCTTTGAGCACATAACGAATCCAGTTAGCAAAATCGTTACGCGAGCTCGTTACATGATGATAAAACTCATCATAGCTAATTATTTCTATTTTATCTCTAAGTTCGTCTAAGCTTGCAGTCTGAGAACCATCTCGAAAGAAGAATTGTTCTTCAGATTTCATTTTCTAAATGCCTGGTCTGCTACGTGCTTGTAAATCGCTAACTGAAGCTTTTTCTTATCTGATATTCCAAGCATCTTCTTTGCAAGTTGCACATCTTCAAAAACTTCTCTCACCCAGAGATGAAAGTCGTTTTGTTCCGGGTTGACGTGGTGATTGAAGACATGATCCTCTAGATGTTCTAAGACTTCTGCAAGTTCTTTAACGTGCTTTATTGGTTTTCCATTTGCCAATATGAAGTATTTGTCTTCAGGCACATCTTGTGCTAGCTTGTAAACTTCTACTTTTGGCCTTGCTGATGCACGCGGTTTTGCAGCAGGTTTTACTGAAGATTTTACCGCTCGCTTCGCTGCTTTTTTTGCAACTCGCTTTGTAACTTTCTTCGCTGTTTTCTTTGCTCGTTTGTGTTCTGTTGCTTTATTTGCATTTGTTTTTGCTGCTTTCTTTGCTACTTTAGTAGCTTTCTTTTCCACCATTTATCCCACCTCTTGTTGGTTGCTCCGAAATTAACGGACCTGAGCTCCCTATTCGATACGCCATGTCGTTCATAACGTTCATGAATGCAATATATGCTTCGTATGGACTTTCATACGGACTGAAGTATTTGTGCACGTCACCATCTGAAAAGTATTTTGTACACATGTAATAAAAATGATCGCTTGTTGTCAGAGTTCTCCACATCTTCATTGTTTCTTCATCACCAAGCGCTTCAACTTTCGCACCCATCTTGTAGAGTTCATCAATTGCGACATTTTGCATCTTATTTCCTAACCACGCTGTAGTATCTCTTTCTAAGTCAGCCCAACTGATCGTGTGTGGTATGTCAATGTCAGCAACTGGTTCGTAACGATCTGCAACTTCACTTACCGTCAAGAAGTCATTATCAGGATTTCTTAATAAAGCCTCAGGCAAGTGTCTCATAAACTCAAAGATTCCTGTATCTTCCCATTGATGTTCTCCAAAGGTTTCATAGTCCATGAACAAATTAATCACGTTTCCGTTCCCGTTGGCTGCAGAAACCCATTTTTCAAACTTATCGACATTGAGCGGGTATTCTTCCCATCCTTTGTTACCGAATCGAAATGCTATATCATCTGAGAGCTTATAATTTTTTAAAAGCAATTTGACGTTTTTTGTGCTCGTTGGGTGATAGAGGAAGTTTGGGCTTCTCCATCCAAGGATGTGATCTGCACCTTCTGAGAGCACTGCTGAATAGCCCATTTGTTCAGCAAGTTTTGGCAATTCATTATTGTAAATAAGTTCTGTATTTCTGAATACTTTCGGTGTTTGATTAAAATGTTCTTGAATTTTTTTTGTGTGTTGCAGAACTTGTTCTCTGAATTCTCTGTGGTTATAGAGGAATGAAAGACTGTGATAGTATGTTTCGGCGAGAAATTCACAACAGCCTGTTGCTGCTAGTTCTTTGAAGCTCTCGAGTACTTCTGGTGCGTATTCTTCGAATTGTTCAAGACAAATTCCACTAATGCTAAAGCTTACTTTAAATTCTCCTTTGTGTTTTTTGATAAGTTCAAGTAAGAGTTTGTTCATGGGAAGGTAGCATTTTCTTGCTACTTTTTGCATAACTTCTCTGTTTTTTTCTTCATCGAAATAGTTTTGATTATTTCTTATGTCAAAAACGCTGTATCTTCTGAGCCTTCTTGGTTGATGTACTTGAAAATAAAAACAAACGCTTACCACATATTCCACCTTTTTTTTGTTCTATTCATTCTGAACCCTATCTTTTTCTGAACCTTACCTGTTACACCACCTGGTATGACACATCCATCACTTACCTCTACTCTATACCTAGTTCTTTATATATTCTTTCACAGTCTATTGCTGGAGTCTCCCATGTGAACGTTTTTAGTTCTATGAGTCCGTGTTCGCTAAGCGTTTCGTGCATTGTTTTGTAGTGTAGCGCTGCGAGCATCTTATTTGCGAGATCATTAATATCCCAAAAATCTGTTTTGAGCGTGTTTGTGAGGACTTCTGAAACTCCTGATTGTCGACTAATTATTGTTGGCGTTCCTTGACTCATTGCTTCAAGAGGAACAATACCATAGGGTTCACTTACGCTTGGCATGACAAAAACATCTGCTGCTTTCATTAACTCGAAGGTTTGTTCTCTTGATGTTAATCCTGGAAAGAGCACTTTTGCTCCTATTCCTAAGTCTGCTGCTTTTTCTATCATTCGTGGTAGCATATCTCCTGATCCTGCCAGAATGAACTTTACGTCATCATCAATTTCGGATACTTTTTTTGCAGCTTCAAGGAAATATTCAGGGCCTTTTTGTAGAGTAACTCGGCCAAGAAAAAGAACCACCTTATCGTGAGGGCTAATAATTTCTTTTTTGACTCTGAGTGTTTCATCAGCAAAGTTAATGCTATTGTAAACTACTCGTATTTTTTCTTGTGGAATGTAGTATTTTTCTATGCATCGTCGTTTGAGAAATTCACTGACTACTATGACTTTATCTGCTTGCATCATTCCGTTTCTTTCTATTGCGTAAATTCTTGAATCGGCATGTTCTCCGCCGCTTTTATCAAATTCTGTTATGTGAACGTGAACAACGAGTGGTTTTCCTGTTGCTTCTTTGATTGCAATTCCTGCTTGAAACGTCACCCAATCGTGAGCGTGAATAACATCAAAATCTTCTTGTTGTGCAATGATTGCTGCTTTTGCTGCAAAGCGTTCGACTTCTTGAAGGAGGTTTGATCCGTACATTGCTCCGCTTTCTCCTTGTTGACTCAGAATATTCATGTACTCTTTATATCTTTCTTCGTAGTTTTCAAATCCTTCATATGGTCCTGCAAGAAGACTTGCCACTTCTCGTACTTTTACGGGAATGTTGGTTTCATTATCTGCAATTCGAATTTTTGTAAAAGGATTACTTGCTTTCAGTTCTTCAGGGCCTTTTGGCATTAAGAATGTTACGTCGTGACCTTTGTCGACGAGCGCTTTGATTAAAGAATGACAAACTATTCCGACCCCCCCTGTAAAATACGGTGGAAACTCCCACCCTAACATTAGTATACGCATCTTCACCCCTTTTTTTGGTATTTCCCAATGATACTACTGCTCTGCGTTACCAAGCAGTAATATCAGATAGTGAAATGATTTTCCTTTTAAAGTTTTGGAATTTCAAGAGAGAAAACAAGTAAATTTTAATACTAATAACTAAATAACTTAAATATTATTTAACTTATTAATATAAATAACTTTAAATATACATCTATATCTAACAAAATACAGATGGAAGAAAAAGAATTATTACAGGGGGTGCGTTGGAAAGTCATCGAGATACTCGCAAAAGAAGGAAGTATGACTGCCTCAGAAATCGCTCTTAAAACAAACACAAGCCTTCCTGCAATTAGTCAAGCAACAAACTTACTTGAAGCATACAAATACATCACAGCAAAAGCACTCTCAAGAGGAAAACCAGGAAAACCAAGAACAATCTACACACTCAATAAAGAAACAGTTCACATCACCTTATGCACTCATGGCGTCGCAAAGCAATTCACTTTTTCCCCTTCAGCAATGCACGCAGCAACCCTACGAGCTTTCCAACTCCCTGAAGACGATAAAAATTGGATCATCCAACTATTATGGAGTCACAGAGACCTTCTCTCGACAGTAGACGCAATAGCTTATGTTCGTTCAGAAGAAGAAGAAACACACATTCTTGTTCTTACAAGCGACATTGAAAAATACAGAAAACTTTACTCTCACATCACCCTCAAAGCTGAGGACAAGTCGAGAAAGATTGTTTCTTGGAGCCACACAGATCGCGAAGCAAAAGAAGGATTGTCCAAGAAAGAAGAATATTATGTGAACTTATTCAAAAACCCGGTTATTCTCTACGACCCGAAAAACGTGATGCCTCGTGGATAAACTAAAAATGTTCGTGGATGGTCTGAGCAACGAAGAACTCACAGAACTCAGCGACAAAATCGAAGAAGGCTTCTTAAAACAGTACTTGCAGAAGAGGATGGTCGAACTCGCAAATCCGATGCTTGTCTGCCCTGTGTGTGAGAAGCGAGTGAGTGAAGAAGAAGATCTTCTCATTCATTTTGGTCCGAAGGGTTTGAGGAAGAAGGCTCGTTTTTGTGGCCACGACTGCCTAGCGTACTTCTTTGAGAAGCAAATGCCCAGAGTCTTAGAGAAAAATATATTAGAGCGAGAAGAGAGAAAATAACATATTCTCCGGAGGCTTTTGTTGCATGAAGAACTGCAAAGATGAGCGTCGGATATGCAATGATGTGAACCGTCTTCCAGTGTTTCTTGAGCAATCTCGTTGAAATTCTGTTGCTTGTCAGCCCCAAAACAACTATTCCCAAACCTGCTATGAGACCGAAGAACAAATAAGGCAAAGTGAAGAAATCATTATTTGAATATCCTGCACGAAGCCACAGAACAACACCGTGAATCATAACCATCCAAAAGATAAGAATTCCTATTTCTCGTCGATAACCAAGAAGAGTTTTCCACACTTTTGCTTTAGATAAAACAGAAAGTGGTTTGAGAAGAAGCGTGAAAAAAAGCAAGTACAACGCGAATTCTCCGAGAAAGTAAAAGAACTCGAGATTTGTTACAAATAGTGCGGTAATGACAAGAGAAAAAGGGAGAAGATAATAACTAAAGAGCTGTGCGAGTTGTTTGGGGGTCATAGCTTAAAAAGAAAATAGTATCTTTAAAAAAATGATGAATGACCCAACGCGGGTAAGTAGAAAGTAAGCGTCGAGGCCGCGTACGCCATCGTGCGACAAGGTCGTACGTGGCGTGGCTCGGCGACGTAGGACAGGTTACGATACGTAAGTATCGGGCTCTGGACTACGGAGTAGCATTACTTTCTACACAGCCACCCAACGCATAAGCTTTATATATTCTCTCAGGCTTTTGAATAGTATGTCTTTGATAAAATTGCATCGTTCTTTTGAAGAGCGAAGAAATAATCTTGTTGAAAAACTTGAGAAGAATCGTTCAGAGTTGGACTTAAGTCAACAGCATCAAATCTATGGTGCAATTAAAGAAATCGAAAAATTTCTTCAATCCATTGAATATCATCGCACACTTGAAGCAGACAACTCTTTTGACTTGGAACTTTCTCAAGAACGAGAATGGCCTATTTTACAAAGAACACAACGAGCGTGTAAGAAAACTGCAAGAGGAACAAAAAAATGTCTTCGTTGGACATTTATTCACTTACCACAAATGACCATAAAATCACTCAAAGGTCAATATAGCGAGTACCAAAAACGTCGTGAGATGGAAAAAGAAGTTCGTCGCGAAGTTGAGCGTCGTCTGCGAGAAAAAAAATAAAGTTCGTTTTCTCATCACCGATAATGATGCATTGTCATCTTCTCAACCCATGATTTCATAAGACCAGGAATCAATCCAGTCAAAGTCCAATTCTTGTACGACAAAATACCATCGTAATTTCCAAGAGAAATAATTGTTACTCGAGGCTGTGAGAGATATGGTTTGAGTGCTTGTTTTTTTGCAAGCCGACAAATATTCTCAACGATAATAGTTGCGTGCTTCTCAGCGTTTTGTGCAAGTTTTTCTTCAGCGATTGCAGCAACATCTCCTGCTACAAAAACATTGTTTGTCCCTTTCATAAGAAGAGTATTCTCGACTTTGACAAATCCTCTTTCATCAAGTTTAGCGAATCCTTTGAGGAATTGGGAATTTGGTTGTATTCCTAATGCAAGAAAAGCATAATCAGCAGTAATTTTTGTTCCTTTATTTGTGGTAAAATGTTTTCCATTACTTTTTTGCATCCTCTCACCAAGAATGAGCCGTACATTGCGTTTTTTAAGAAAAGAAAGCGCTTTTTTTCTTGCTGCACTGCTTGCTCGAGGAATAAGCTCTTCTCTGCTATGTGTGAGAATGAGTTCTTTATGAGGATAACGCATACTTATTTGTGCTGCGAGCTCAACACCAACAATACCGCCGCCAATAATCAATATGTTTTTTGCTTCTTCGATTTCGTTATGATGATTGCGCAAAGCACGCCCACGGTCTGCAGTTATGATATTTTTTTGTTTGAATGGACGTGTGTATTCCGAACCAGATGCAATAACAAGAATATCATATTCAAAAGAAATATCTGCTAATTGAACGTGTTTTTTTGTGACTCCAATTACTTGACCTCGAACAAAATACGCTCGTTTTAAGTATGATTCGTGTAGTCGATGAATATTTTTTGCGTGATTTGGTTCAACTAAGGTTCTGAGAATTCCTGGTGTGAATTCAAAATAATCTTTCGTATCTATAAGAACAACATCATGGTCTTTTTCGAGCTTTCGAGCAATGTACGTTCCCGCAAAGCCACCCCCTATTATCACTATTCGTATAATCTCACCTAGGAGTCATATGTTATCTCTTATTTAAGAAACTTATCAAAAATTATGAGGACTCAATCTTTCGCTTTTTCATACGCATAAAAGTAAAGCCATTCACTCGTTGTATCTGTTTATGAAAAAAAAAATCGTTGTCTGCGGCCACAACATCGATGGTGTGTATTCCACACTCTTCACTCGTAGATACTACAGACAACATAATTACCCCCCGTTGGAACTCAACCATTCCCCTCCAACAAATCCTTAATTGTGCTTAGAGTATTTAAGCGTTGCGGGACTAAAATTGCCGGAAACCTGCATCAGTTGTGCTTTTTGTATACTAATAACGAAATGTTTTTATACATTCCTCATTCCTTCTTTACAAGGGGAAAATGAATAACTTTGATGAGTTAATGAAAATTCAGCAACAAATGGCTGGAAGAATCATGCGAGAAAACGAGACAGATCGTAAACTCGAACTTATGGACATTATCAACAACTTGACAAGCATACGAAGACCAAAAGTACAAGTTGAACAAGTCATACTCGAAGCACAAAATCAAGGCATGACCGAAGACCAAGCAATCACAACCATAGATGAATTACTTGACTTCGGTTTTATCACACAACCAGAGGACGGCTTCGTGCAAAGGGTTTGAAAGATTTCCGGAAAAAGAGAAGAAGATTAATTAAAATACAAAAACCATACAATAAATATGCAAACAAAACCTAAAACATTTTTAGAAAAGATTGGATTAAGTTTAGTTGCCTTAGCAACATTCTTTGGTTTGATTAGCATAACTGGTACAACAATAAATTGGTTTTCATGGGCATTCGCTTTGTTTATTGTAATATTTTTTGCAATGTATTGGCATTTCATAGAATGGGCTAAAGTAAAAAATAAAGAAATAAGAGAATATTTTATAAACTTGAGAACAGATGTCAAGGAAATAAAAAGGGCGATTAAAATGAATAAAAAAGGTTACGCAATTGTCGGAGGACTCAAAGAAGCAGTTATTGCAGCAATATTACTATTTGTTCTTTGGATCATAATTAGATCATTGTTTTTATGATTCACGCTTCTTGTGTCGTCGCTACTAGGTTTGCAAGTCGTTCTTCGTCACTTGCGTCTTGATGATACACAAAAGAAACTACTTTCTTGTAATCTTTTGCACCGTTTGATGATTTTGCATATTCGAAGATGCTCTTTGGTGATTTTGGAAGCTCTCGTAATTTGCTGTTAGAGCGTACCGGTTCTGTGACGAGCTGATAATAAGTATTTTGTAATTGGCCCAGATGTTCTCGACAAGTTTTGAGTCGTGAATCATACAGTGTCGGCACAATCGCACAAACAGAGAGTTTATGGCCAAAAACATCGTTGATTGTTTCTATAGCGTCAGTCATTTTTTGTACTGCGTCAAGGCCAAGAGAATCACAGCTTGTTGGTATGAGTGCTTCGTTTGCGTAAAGGAGCGCGTTTTGGTTAAGAAGCCCGAGTGATGGTGGGCAATCAAGCAAAATGTAATCATACCCTTCAATATTTTTG
>CAZDJS010000015.1:0-19690 GCA_964505795.1 uncultured Methanosarcinales archaeon | reverse complement strand
AAAAGGGATCGTGAGCTGGGTTCAGAACGCTGTGAGGCAGTTTGTTTGATATCTATTGGATGTGTTGTATGTCTGAGGGGAAGGAGTATTTAGTACGAGAGGAACGATACTTCCACGCCTCTGGTTTACCGGTTGTCTGACAAGGCAGGCCGGGCCGCTACGCGTGAAGGGATAAGCACTGAAAGCATCTAAGTGCGAAACCCGCCTTGAAAAGAGACATAAGAGTGCCCATAGAACATGGGTTTGATGGGACTGGGATGTAAGAGTCGAGCGCAAGCGAGACTTTCAGTCCGCGGTTACCAAACACTCGTATATAATTGATCGTTAACTCGATATTGCTCTCCTACTCGGTTTCCTTGATTTTTTACTAGCTTTGCTGGTAAGATTTTTTTTCTTTTTTTTTTCAAGGACTACTGTGAAGTCTCTCCTATATTTTTTTAAATGAACGCTTATTATCTACTCTATGAAACGATTACTTCCTCTTCTTTTTGCTTCGAGTGCAGCAGCGTATGCTCCTGACAGATTGCCTGAACTTGATTGTGTTGATCAACCCGCGTATGATTTTGCAGAAAAAATTGTGAGTGTTGTTGAGAATGCTCTTGGTGGTCCTAGTGGAACTGCAAATAATATTGATGTATATTCTTATTCGGGTTTTAGTATTGATGATCAGCTAAATCAAGCAAAAGCTACTTCTCAAGAATCTTATAATCACTTTAGTGAGTATTATCGATGTTTGAAACGAGACTTGCCTTGGCTTGAGCGCTCTTTTGACGTTCTTGTTTTTGATAAGAATCGTGATTATCATTCAGGTGGTGGTCTTGATGAGATGTGGATAAGTAATGGACCTTACAAAAAAATCTTAAAATTTAAACACGACCCGTAACTCTTCCGTGTTTTCTATCGTAACTCTTCTTAAGAACGCTTCTTTATTTTCTTTTCATGAACAAATATGATCTGATTTTGGACTTATATCCGATACTCTCCACTTTTCCTCCTGAAGCGAGCGTGCTCGTAATTCGTTTAGAACAAGAAGCTTTGGCGTACTTGGACGAAAAAGAGCATCGTCTGTCTTTGTACTTGCGTCTCGCTCGCGACCTTGGTTACCTCGATGAGCGTTTGTTCTTGTTCTTGGAGAAGAGGGTGTTTTGATGTATGTTCTTTCTTTTGATATAAAAGCTGATAAGGAACTTTCAAAACTTCAAGAAAATATGCGAGACAGGATTTTTACTAAAATACTTGAAACAAAGAAAAATCCTTTCTTGTATTTCGAAAAACTCCAAAAACATGGATGGAAATTACGTATAGGTGATTATAGGGTTATAGCAGATATTACAGGAAATACTGTTTTAGTTCGGCGTATTGGTCATAGAAAAAATATTTACAAAAAATTATAGACCTAATCTTTTTCTCATTTGTTCTTCGGTAAGAAACTCTCCTTTACTCATCCTCTCTCTTGCTTCTTGTATTTCTTGAATGGTTTTTTGACTTAGTTCCGGTTCGTTTTCTGCTTTTCCCGAAATAAACATGACTTTCCTGAGTACTTGATCGTAGCTCTCGTTCGGGTGTTCTCGAAAAGTATCGAGTTCCTTTTTCGTTTCTTTTTTCAATTTAATAGTCGTTAGCATACTACGGTATACCAAGGTATACTTTAAATGTTTTTTGCAAAAGAATGCGGAAATTATGCGTAGAATTCTTCCATTAATTCTTGTGTGGTGTATGTTGTAATATTTGCTTTTTTAAACGCTTTATCATCAGACCATACAGGAAGGTTTTTTGCAATAGCTAATGCAACAAAGACGATATCATTTTTATCTTCAATTTGAGCTTGTGCAAGATATTTGTCGTATCCTTTATGATTAACAATTATTATTTTTTGAAACAAGATATTGAGAATTTGCTTAAGTCCTTCTTCTGTTAAATTACTTTTCTTAAGAATGAGTTCTTTATGCTTTTCTATTTCTTCTTGTAAGAACTCTGGTGTTATGAAGAAAAATCTTTGATCAGTTATTATACGTCGAGAAAGACTATCTCTTATGAGTGCTGAGATCACGCAGTTGGTGCCAATTACAAACCATGTCTTTTCCTGATGTTCTTCTTTATACTTTTGCTGATGTCTTGTGCATCGCTTTTTGTAAGGCTGCTCTTTTGCGTAATTGTGTCCAGCAGATCTAACTTTCTTGCTTGTTCTTTGATTGCTTGTCTTGCAACTTCGCTCCACTTGATTTCTGGATGTTGTTTCATCTTTTTGTGCAAGTCGTTTGGAAGTGCCAAAGTCATATTTACCATAATAAGTAATATAAGTAAACATACTTAAATAGTTTTGTGTCATGGCGTTTACTTAGTGAGTGTTGTTTAAGAGGATACTCAAGAAAAAACCGGAAAGACTCCAAATTCAATCCCAAGCAAAACCTCGTCCAAAATGCCCATGTTGTGCTGTCTTGTAGTATTGTGGTTTTTTAAGATTGAGTTCTTGAATAATATTACTTGGTCTAAAGTCATATCCTTTAATTGAGACCTCGCAAGGTTCTTCTCTTCCTATTGCGTATGAGACGCTTACTAAGCAGCTGCCGCCGTGTTTTCTTACTTGCTCGCAAGCAACTTTTCTTGCATAATACGCTGCTGACCTGTCAACCTTGCTCGGGTCTTTTCCTGAAAAAGCACCGCCTCCGTGTTGTACTAAACCGCCATAACTATCTACTTGTGTTTTTCTCCCTGTTAGTCCGCAATCAACTCCAGGTCCTCCTAAGGTGAAGGCTCCTGTTCCGTTAACAATTATTTTTGTTGTTGCTGTTATGTACTCTTGTAGCTCTTCTTTTACTATTTGTTCTACTTGTGCTGTTATGTCTCCTAGGTGTTGTTGTGCTACTACTCTTGTTGTTGCTTTGTTCTCTTGCAGAGTTACCTGTGACTTGGCGTCAGGGCCAAAATTAGGGTCTTCTTGTCTTTCTAAGGCAAGTATTATTTTTCTTGCAAGAACGTATGCTAGGGGTAATAATTCTGGTGTTTCATCAGTTGCGTAACCATACATTATTCCTTGATCGCCTGCCCCTCCTTGTTCTACTCCTTGATTGATTTCTGGTGATTGTTTTACCAGAAGGTTTTGTACAATTATGTTGTTGTAATCAAGTCCGTACTTATTGTCGGTGTAGCCAATATCTTTGAGGACTTCTTTTACTATTTGTTCATGATTTATTGTTGCGTTTGATTGTATTTCTCCCGCTAAAATTATTGTGTTGCCTGTTGCGAGTGTTTCTATTGCTGTTTTTGCGTTACTATCTTGTGCTAAATACGCGTCTAACAATGCGTCGCTTATTTGATCGCATACTTTGTCCGGGTGTCCTCTACTTACGAATTCTGCTGTTACCATAGTTTTGTAAAACAAGAAAGTATTTATAATAAAACTTGTCTAAAATATTCTTATGAGAATAATTTATCCTTTGGAATTACGACAAAAAAGACGCGCTTTAGGCCTTACACAAAAGGAATTGGCAATACGCGCTAGCGTCTCACAATCGCTCATTGCAAAAATTGAGCGAGGATTGCTTGACCCAAGCTTCTCAAGCATGGTAAAAATATCGCAAGCACTTGATGAAGATGTGTTAACAGCAGCTGACCTTATGCAAAAAAACATTAAATGGTCAAGCGGTGATGCAAAAAAAGATTTGGCTTTGATGAAAAAACACGGCTTATCCCAACTCGTGCGTTCTTATAACACTCTTGTCTCTGAGAGGAGCCTTTTACAAAATAAAGAATACGAACAAGTAATAACCATACCACCAAATACGACAAAAGAAGTGATACAACAAGTAATTGAGAGTGGACCCATACTCGTGGTTGAGGGCGAAGAAGTTGTAGGAATACTAACGATTACGGACTTATTGTAGCTTATCGTATTGTTTTTTAGTGAATGCTAGTACTTCTTGCGCGTATTCTTCTTCTAAGGACTCTCCTTTATATTTGTCCAACTAGGACAATACCATTCATAAGACTTTTTTGTAAATCTTCGTGAATCTTTTGGAAGTCTTCGAAAAAACTAATGTTTATTGTTCTTACAAGCTTTTTTTCAAAAACAGTAAGATCTATGTGTTTTTCTTTTGTTAAGATTGCTATATCAATATCTGAGTTAATGGTGTCTTCTCCAGTACTATAACTCCCAAATAATATGATGGTGGCTCCTGGAAACTTTTTTTCTAATGTGTTTAAGATATTTGATTCATAGAGTTGTTGTAAATTATCAACACGTTTTTTTCTTATTGTTTGTGTGTCTTCTTGCATGTAGATATTCCATCTTTTTGATTCGTCTTGCTCTTGAACGGCATTTGTGTCTTTGAGTGCTTTTCTTACAGCCGGTGTTGATACCTTGAGTTTTTTTGCAATTTGGTGCTGGTTAAGAGGGCGTCCCCTATATATGAATAAGAGACGTTCAATACCTTGTGAAATTGTAACCATAGTTATACTGTTGTAACTAAAGTTTAAATACTTGTCTAAATTACTATATGAAAAAGAAATGATGGTGTATACAATAACCTTCTCTATGTTAAGAATTTGTCTTTAAGGGTTGAGTACTTTTTCCATTTCAAATAAGAATTCTTTTGCTCGCTCTAAAGAAGTTCTAGCTTTGTTTGTGACGTCTTCTTTGGTTGTTTGGTATTGTATTGTGTTTCTTTTGTTTCTCTCGTAATCAAAGTGTTGTATTATTTCATCAGATCGTATCTCTGCTATCTTTGACGCTTCTTCTCGTACTTCTTCATAGTGTTGTATGAGTTGCTTTGTTAACTTTGGTCTTATTATGTGAATAAGAGCGTCTGCAGTTACTTTATGAACTATTTTATCACCTACTTTATATCCTGCTTGTAGGAGTACTGCGTTTGCAATATAAAACATTGAATAATAGCTTGACACTATTGTCCACAATGGTATGTTGTTGTCAAACAATAGCTGTGCTGCTCTTAGGCTCTCCTGAGCGTTTTTTGTGAAGATTTCTTGTGCTACATGATTTGTTGATTTTTTTATTAAACCCTCTTCTAAGTATCTTCTAAAGTTCTTTTCTGCTTCTTGAATTCTTTTCTCATTCATTGTTTATTAGCCTATAATATTCTTCAATATTTATGAGTGGAATGTTGTTTTTCATAACTTCTGATACAACTGTTGTTTCTTTGCTTTGTTTCATTTGCAAAAATTCTTTGTATGTTAGTGTTGTTAAATGAATATTTTTTGGAATAAGCTTAGTTATTTCTTCTATCTCTTCTGGTTCGTTTGTAATAGCTAATAAGTCAATGTCTGAGTGTTTCGTATTTGTTTTTTTTGCGTATGATCCAAAAAGTAACAAAATATATGTTTGTTTAGCTTGCTCGTATCTTGTAATTATTTGTTGTAAGTTGATATCTTTTCTTCTTTGATGTTCTGCTAAGTATACTTTTTCGTTAAATTTATTTGTTAGAGAGCAAAGAAGCGCTTTTCCTGCACTTTTTGTTTGAATGATGCCTTCTTGTTCTAAAGACTTAATGGTTTGGTGTGTGATTCTGTAGTTAATATTCGTTTTTTGTGAGATATTACGAATAGTAAATGATTCGTCTTTGTTATTGAGGAGGAATTGTAATATTTTAGTATTATTCATTTTAGTAATAATGTTATTACTAAAAGTAATATATAAATGTTGTTATGAGAAGAAGCTCACTGATGTTTTTAAATGATTCTCGAGCATGACCAGTGCTCACACAATGTTTCTAACCGTGTCAAATTTGATACAGTAAGAATACGAGTAAGTATGGTATTTTCAAAAAGAGTAGTGCTGAATTTTTTATAAGGGTTATTTAAAGTGTTTTTTAAAGCTCTTATTAAAGTCTTTTTTCGTAGACAAATCACTAATAGTTTTTGTTTCTTTTCTAAGACTATTAAGCACGTGTTCTGAAACCTCACCAACACTTCTCTCTAAACTATCAAAATCCATTTTTTTCATCTCCTTAACCATTGAGTAAATTTGTTTGTTGATAATAATTTATTTACTGTTTCTCTACTTATAATGTGGTGTCTCTTTTTTAATTCTTCGGAAAGAACAATCTTTGATTCATAAATACTCTCGATTTCTTTATTTATCATCTCTTTTTTATCTGATAATTTACTAAGACTCTCTTCTATTGTCTCAAGAAAATTGTTTGGGAGCTTTTCTTTCTTAAAAAAACCAGTTCTTTTCAGAGTTATGACTTGTTCTTTTATCTCTTGTTCGATGGTTTCAAGCTGTAATTTAAATGATGACAATCTTTTTGCGTTCTCATTAAGACACCTTTTTAGAAACTCGAACTCCTTATCAGAAATTTTTTGTTCACCAAAACGAATCTTTGTTAAGAATGCATGAGTAAAAGAAGACTGTAGTTTGGAATAAAAAGAATAATACGTGTCAAGACTAAAATTTAGCTTTCTTAACTGAAACAAAAAAGCTTGGTTTTTGTGCCAAGGGTATTTTGTATCGTATTCAAGTGATCCATCAGCAAACCCTATTGCAATAAAGGTGATCTCGTTTTTCCTTATTGTATGATTGAACAGTTCAATAATTACTTTAATAAAATCAGCTCCTTGAATAACTTCAGTATCGATTTCTGAAAAGAGTCTACTCAAAGCATAATCAACTGATTCAAGATTAAATGGTGCGTCATTTATTTGCCGTAATATCTTTGGATCAACGTCCTTAATAATATCTTCGACTCTTTTTTTATCAACAAACTCGATATTATTGATTGCATCCAAAAAAGCCTTTTTCTGCTTATCATCTTCAAACCTAACTAAAGACCTCTCTTTAGAGATGATGAACTGTTTGCACTCATCGTCAAGAAATTGCTCGAAAAAGTCCAAATCAGGAATATAAATGACTTTAGCCATATCCTTAAGGAAAAGACTTTTTCTTTAAAAGCGCTTTTCGTGGTTGACCAGTGCCTACACAATAACATGATCTAATAATTCGATGTTAAGAATATCACTTGCTCGCTTTAATGCTTTAGTTACTGCTTCGTCTTCTTGACTTGGGGTACAATCTTTAGAGGGGTGGTTGTGCGCTATTATTATTCTTGAGGCGTTTGCTTTAATAGCTCCTCGAAATACTTCTCTTGGGTGAACGATACATTCATTCACTAAGCCTTTTGTTGTTATTTCATGACCTAAGACATGATTCTTGTTATTAAGCCAAATAACTAAGAAATGCTCTTGTTCAAAATGGCTAATAAGGTTACTTGCGTATTGCTTTGCTTGTTCTTGAGAGTTAATCTCAAGGATGTCCTTTTTATGAGCTCTTCTTGCAAGTTCGAAAATCGCTAGTATTTGAGAAGCTTTAGCTATTCCCACACCTTTAATTAACAATAGTTCTTGTAAAGAAGCAAATTGCAAAGAACACAAAGGATGGCGAGAAAGAATACTTTGTGACTGGGAGATGATATTATTGTTTTTAGAGCCGGATCTTAAGATTAAGGCTAAGAGTTCAGCGTCAGATAAGGAAGTCGGACCTAAAAGCTTTAAACGCTCCCTAGGCCTATCGTTCGAATTAATGTCGCAAACACGCATGGAGTACCTAAAGGAAGGATTGTTCAAAAAAGTGACGAAGAGAAGACCGGAGGAGTTACGGAAACACTCGACAAATACGAAGAATCTTTATAAATAACGTAGTTTGTACTATTTATTACTTGTTAAGCGGGGGCTTTAATGATACGATGGTTGACGATAATTCGCATTTAGAAAAACAGTTATGGAAAGCAGCAGATAAGTTAAGAAATAACATGGATGCTGCAGAGTATAAGCACGTTGTTCTTGGTCTCATTTTTTTGAAGTATATTTCTGATAAGTTCCAACTCGTCTATGATAAGATTTCTCAAGAAGAGTATGCTGATCCTGAGGATGAAGAGGAGCATAAGGCACAAAATGCTTTTTGGGTTCCTAAAGAGTCTCGTTGGGATTTTATTCAAGGTAAGGCAAAACTTCCTGAAATAGGAAAAATCATTGATGAAGCGATGGATTTAATTGAAGGATCAAATAATTCCTTAAAAGGAGTTCTTCCTAAAAACTATAACCGTCCTTCTCTTGATAAACGTTGTTTGGGTGAACTAGTTGATTTAATTGGATCAATTACGATGCATTCAAATGATGAATTAGATATGCTTGGTCGAGTATATGAATATTTTTTAGGACGATTTGCTGACGCTGAAGGAAAAAAAGGAGGAGAATTCTATACACCTGAGAGCATTGTTAAAACCTTGGTTTATATGTTGCGTCCGTATAAGGGACGCGTGTATGACCCTTGTTGTGGCTCAGGAGGAATGTTTGTACAAAGCGAGAAATTCATTTTAGCACACCAAGGAAAAATAGCTGATTTATCAATATACGGACAAGAAAGCAACCCTACCACATGGAAACTAGCAGTGATGAATTTAGCAATTCGAGGAATTGATTCAAATATTAAGTTAGGAGATACTTTTCATGAAAATAATCATAAAGATTTGAAAGCAGATTATATTATAGCCAACCCACCGTTTAACATATCTGACTGGGGAGGGGAGCATTTGGCTGATGACGCACGATGGAAATATGGTGTTCCACCAACTGGTAACGCAAACTATGCATGGGTACAACATATGTTGTATCATTTAGCACCTAATGGTGTTGCAGGATTTGTATTAGCAAACGGTTCAATGTCATCAAACACTTCTTCAGAAGGAGAAATTCGTAAACGATTAATTGAAGCAGACTTAGTTGATTGCATGGTAGCATTACCATCACAACTATTTTTTAACACAATGATACCAGCATGCCTATGGTTCTTACGACGAGACAAGAAAGCACGCTCTGGCGAGGTGTTGTTTATTGATGCTAGAAACATGGGAGAAATGATCTCTCGTCGAAACCGCGCTTTAACTGAAGAAGAGATTTTGAAGATTGCTGACACCTACCACGCGTGGAGAGGAGAAAAAACAGAAAACACTGATTTTGGGGCTTATTCTGACATTGCAGGATTTTGTAAAAGCGCTTCATTAAAGGAAATAGAAAAACAAGGCTTTGTCCTAACACCAGGACGATACGTAGGAATACCAGAAGAAATTGATGACGGAATACCATTTGAAGACAAGATGAAAGAACTCACAACACAACTAGCAGAGCAAATGAGAGAAGGAAAAAAGCTAGACGAAGAAATAAAGAAAAACCTCGAAGGAATAGGGTTTGAGATAGAATGAATCCATTACACATTTTAGATATACGAACTCGAAAAACAATTGCTAAACTACAAGCAGTTCGTGATAATAGAACAAAAGAACAAAAAGAAGCAGAAAAAGAAAAAGCTCATCTTCGGATAAATAGCAACATAACTCCATTTCTTGGTAAGCTCGATGTTTTAAAATCTTCTCAAGAACAAGTATATGTTTATTTTACTTTTAGAGAATTTATAGTATCTGTTGATGTGCAAAAATGCATGAAAAAACTTACTGGAGATGATATACCTAATTATATAGCTGTGGGAGAAGAGGAAACAAGTGTAATCGTAAAAGTTGATCCGAACAAATTAAACCTTTCTTCTCTCAAAACAAATGATCGGTTTCTCTCATATATGGGTTGTCTTAAAGCGGAACCGAAAATTCTCCGTTCAAGAAATTTCGCAGATGCTTTTCGTGAAGTTGATTCAGAATTAATTGATGATCCTAATACGAATAAGGTAATAATAATTATAAAACGCTTCACAGAAACCCAATCTCATATAACTAGTTTGACTAACTTAGTCTCTTTTCAGAGTTTAAAACCGATTAGAGAGTTAGGAATTATTTTCGGAACTTTAGAAAAAAAAACTGATGTTGAGTTGATTCGTGAACAAGAATTTGTATCTGCAGCCTTTTTACAAGATATTGAAACGCTAACACCTGAAACAAAAGAGCTCTATCAGCTTACAAGAAATAAAACTAATCATCCTATAGAAATTCTTGCTGATAAAAACGAGTTAAGAACAAAACCTTCTGCCTGTATTATTGATTGTGGTGTTAGTGAAGACGTTTTAGTTGTTGAAAAATCATCTGCTATCCAAGATTTTAAAAAGAATGATCTTGATCATGGAACTCAAGTTGCATCAATAACTTCTTGTGCAAATTCTTTATTAAAAAGAGAAAAAATATTGAAACAAGAATATCGTTTATATTCTTATAATATGTGTGATGGAGAAAAAGAAAACATAATTGAAGGAATTGTTAATGCTATAAAGACATTTAGAGAACATACGAATTTATTCATTCTTTCATATAATATTAATTATACGCTTCCATCAACTCTTATTCAACACCTCACTAAAAGAATTGATTATTTTCTTCACAAAACAAATACCATACTTCTTGTGTCAACCGGAAACAATGCGGATGAAACAGTATTAGATGCTATTAAACACAACTATTTAGACAAGAATCCTATTCTTTTTCCAAGCAATTGTAAAAACTCTTTTTCAGTAGGTGCTCTTGCCCAATTTGACTCGATAAAAAAAGAAATTGCTCCTTACACTCGTTACTTGCCTTTTTTTCCAACTCTAGAATATGAGGCCGAAGAATTTTATATTCTTAAGCCTAACTTATATGTTTTTGGTGGTTCAGAACAATTCAATAAACAAACTCAATACTTGTATTCAGTAAGTGCTGATGGAAAAATAGTGAATTCATTTGGAACAAGTTTTGCTAATGCGCTAGCAGGATTTTATTTTCTCAGACTAATTCAAGTATACTCAGATATCAAATACGCAGAAACATATAAAGCTTTAATGTTGGCCACTGGTGAAATAGATTTTTTAAAAAATAGACTTGAAGGAAGTTGTAAGATAACAATAAACTCTGAAAGAGAATTAATTAATGATTCAAAGTTTATTCTTATTAAGAATGAACGAGAAGAAAAATTAAATGAATATAAACCTCGAAAACCTAAAGGTTCACCATTACATCAAAATGCTGAAGCCATTTCATTATATGTTGATGTTGAAAAATTTGAAAAAATACAAGTCTTTCTTATTCATTCGAATAATTATCCAATAAACCCTTATGTTCAATCATTAATATATTTCAATATTAGAGTTCTCGCACCAGATGGAAAAAACGTAAATAAAAAATACGATTTATTTGGAGATCGTTCGAAATGGTCAACATTTGGTAAATGCACTCCAATACAAATTGCAGAGTATCAACTTGGAACCACTTCTCCAAAAAAAACAGCCCAAACAGGCATGTGGGAGTTTATAGTGATGCCAAGAAGAAAAAACATTCCTTTATCAGCAGAAGTGACCGTTCGTTGGGGAATGGTCATAAAACTCATCCCTCGACAAGAATATGAAGGGGAGATTGAAGAGATTTTCACAGAGCTATCAGAAAAAATGGGCATTAAAAAACCAGCAGAGCCAGATTTTGCGAACCAATTAGGAGTGGCTAAACATGAAGTGTGAATTCAAACAAACTGAAATAGGAATGATTCCAGAAGATTGGGAATTGGGAAAAGCTTCAGATTCGATCCAATTAATAGGCGGTGGAACTCCGAAAACGTCTAATTCTAATTATTGGGGAGGTTCTATTCCATGGGTTTCAGTAGTTGATTTTGTTAGGGGTGTTCGCTGGATTTATGATACTGAAAAACATATTACTGAGGAAGGTCTTAAGAATAGCTCAGCCAAGCTCTTAGATAAAGGACAAATTATTATTTCAGCAAGAGGAACCGTAGGAGAACTTGGCCAAGCCGCCAAAGAAATGGCATTCAACCAGTCTTGTTATGGGATTGATGGTGGGAAGGTATTAGATAATGATTTTTTATACTATTTATTGAAACACAAAGTAAAAGATGTTCAATCTAAGTCTCATGGTTCAGTCTTTGGAACAATTACAAGGTCTACTTTTGAACATATTTTATTACCACTTCCTCCTCTTCCCGAACAACGTACCATCGCTAAAATCCTCTCAGACCTTGACTCTAAAACTGAACTTCTTCAACAACAAAATAAAACTCTCGAAGCCATCGGTCAAACACTGTTCAAGCACTGGTTCGTCGACTTCGAATTTCCTAATGAAGAAGGAAAGCCGTACAAATCAAATGGCGGAAAAATGGTTGAAAGTGAATTGGGAGACATACCTGAGGGGTGGGGTGTGGGAAGCTATCAAGATATTGTTTCGGTTTCAACAGGTAAAGGGTGTAAAAAAAGTGATTATGTTGAAAATGGTAAATACCCTATACTTGGAGCTAATGGTGTTCTAGGTAGAACTGATGAGTATTTATTCGATGAATCGTTGATTTTAACAGGGAGAGTTGGTACTTTAGGAACGGTTTACCTATATGAAGGAAAGAACTGGATTTCAGATAATGTGCTAATATCAAAACCAAGCAAACCTGAGAATTATTATTATGCTTATTTTACATTATTAAGATTTGATTTTAAATCATTAAATAGAGGAAGTACACAGCCGTTAATAACACAAACCGATTTAAAAAATAAAATAATTATCTTACCTGAAAACGATGTGCTTAAGAAATTTCATAAAATATCTTGTTCATTATTTCATAAAATAAATAAGAATCAAAAAAATATTTTGTGTCTCCAAAAAACTAGAGATCTTCTTCTTCCAAAGCTCATGACGGGAAAAATACGGGTGAAAGTGTGAAGATTAAGTCAATAAGAATTAAAGGGTTCAGATCGTTTGAGGACGCCACAGTTCACTTTGAAAAATATTGTGTTTTAGTGGGTGAGAACAACTCGGGTAAGAGTAATGTACTATATGCGATACAAACTTTTCTTGGAGAGCGAAAGCTTCAGCATAGTGATTTAAAAAAAGGTCACGTAGAAAGTTCCTATATTGAAATGGTTTTTTATGTTGGGGCTGAAAGATCTTGGTTTGACGCAGAAAAGAAAGAAGAAGATGTTATAAGAATTAAAGCTGTTTGTGAGAGTTCTGGTAAACACAATGTTAAACTTGTTTATCAATACTCTATTGACAACAGTCCTTGTGGCAAACTGAATTTTCCTTTAGATATAGTTTTCATACCCGCTCTTGAAACTCTAGATGGTCAGGTTAAAACTACTTCTAACAGTACGATAATGAAACTGATTAATCGTTTAGTTGTAAGCAGAATTGAAGGCGAGTCCACAAAAACAGATAAGTTTAAACAAATTTCCCATAGCATATCTGAATTGTCTGAATATATGAACTCTGACTCAGGCGGTGCCTTGAAAAACCTTAAAACAAGAGTTGAGCGACATTTGTTGAATTATCCTGGATTAAATATTTCATTTACTTTAAAAACTCCATCAGCTTTTGACTTTGTCAAACAATGTTTTGATAATAAAGTACTTCTTGAGGGGCATGAAATGGACTTGGACTCTCAGGGTATGGGATTCCAACGTTCATTAATATATGCCTTGCTTTCTGCACTATCTGAGGTTGAACGAAGTAATACTGATATATTATACTTGATTGAAGAACCTGAACTCTATTTACATCCTAATCATCAGTTAGCATTTCGAAATAATCTCTCACATTTATCTAAACAGCCACCTAATCAAGTGATTTTGACGACACATTCCCCTTACTTTGTTAGTAATGTAGATAACTATTCAGAGATTGCAAGAGTAGTTAAGAAAAGTTCAAATTCTGAAGTGAAACAGATAACTTTAGCTGAACTAGACCAGATTTGCACTGAGAATGGAGATTTAATGGCTGATGCAAAATCAATATGTGATCCTAGTTTGGACAAGGTAATGGAGGCTCAAAAAATTAAAGAAGATGATTCGTTAAGATATTTGTTGTGGATGGATCCTCGACGAGCAAATTGCTTTTTCTCAAAAAAAGTACTTCTTGTTGAAGGTCCAACTGAAATTGCCTTGTGCGCATATGTTTTGGACCATCCTGATGGTCCCTTGTATGGGTTTTCTGGGGTTGAGAACCTTGTGATTATTGATGTTGTTGGAAAGTTTCATGTGTATAAGTTTGCAAAGCTTCTTAATAAATTGGGTCTGAAAGTCTGGTGTTTATACGATGATGATAATAATAAGGAGTCGCCCAAAGAAATATCTCATAAGAAATTGAATGAGGTTATCGAGAATCTTAAATCAAGCAGAGCTCTAATTAATACCTATGCAGTACCTACTTCTATTGAGGATGCTCTTAATTACAGAAAAGAACAAGCTCGTGTTGACATAGGCTTATATAATCGTCTATGTGGTGATGTTGATGGGATTAAATCTAACTCTGAGTTTGAAAAAATTGTTAATTTTATAAAGCAAATACTTAAAGAATGATCGGTGGTTAAATGAATAAAGAAGACGAGAATACTTTGCTTGCTCTTGGCGGTCTTGCTCTTCTAGGTTGGCTTTTAACGAGGAAAAAGAAGGGAAAGTGTCCGAGGTGTTTTTATCCCGTAACTGAAGACAATCATCATTGCCCTAATTGTGGTTTACAACTAGATTGGAGGGATTTCAAATGAAAAAGAACATCCCTCTTAAATTTGATTGGAAGGAAAAACTACCTTCAGCAATATATAGTGTGCTAACATATGGCTCTAATTTAATGCTGGTAGTTTCTAGTTGTTATGTGTTTTTTGCATATATTGGAGCTCTTCTTTTCAATAATGATTACAATCAAGGCTTAATGGAAATTTCACTGTTGATTGCAGCTGGAACATTCTTGCATATCTTTGTCTATGATGAGAAATGTAAGAAAAAGTTAAAACCAGATAAAACAAAGAAAAGAAAATGAAATCCTGCATTGCTAAAGCGGAAATTCACCAATACAATAAGAACACTTTCAATACGCTTTTACTCGGTAGTCTTTACCGTGGGTTTTGATGAAGTTATTAAACGCTTTATCAAAAGTAAGAAAGGTTATTGCTCCACGCTCTTCTCCAAAACAAAAGAGTTCTGCACATATTCTTCTATCCTCATAATCTTTCATATTCTTAAGAAGCTTTAATTTCTCATTATATTTCTTATACTCGTGTTGTTTCATGAGTTTTTTATTTGGGAACTCAGTAAAAAAGGTATTAAAAGCACCAAGTGACAAATCATCTGCTTTAGTAATGAACCTTTCTCGAAATTCAGCTATTGTATCTTCTTCAAAAAACAATTCTGGTAGTGAAAACTCAGTTAATAATAGCTCCTTGAATTTTTTTAACGCTTCATACGCATAATTCACGCTCTGAGATAATTCTTTAAGACCTTGTTCGATTTCAGCTTCGATAAGTCTTGTTATATAAGATGGTGACGGGTTCTTAATAGGAGATTTTTCCCTCTCTTCTCTTATTCTATTTACTGAAAACTCTATAATTGTGGCAACATCTGTTATGTATCCTTGATAAGTCACTAAGAAATTCTTAAGAACATTTGCGAGAAAAATATTTTTTCTTCTTTTGTTAGTCTTAACAAACATCATAGTTTTTCTGTGAAACTTATGTTGTGCATCAAGATATGCAAAAATAACGTTTACATCTTCAGAAATCATCGTAACTGGTGGATTGTATACTCCACTCTTTCAGCAGCAAGAACTTTTCTAAAAGAATCAATCTTTTTTTCATTATCGCTATTAAGAAGTACGTAAAAGACTCTTAGTAAAAGATGTTCTATTCCAAAACGTGTATTCATATATCTTTTATAAGAACTAGGATGGTACTTTTTCTGAAAGTACCTATCAACTAACTCTTTAGATGAATCATAAATAACATCAAGCGCCTTCATTAATTCAATCATAAGTTTATATCTTGATTCGCTCATATTTTTACTTTGAGCATATTTAAGAGAATCATAAAATTCTTTACTAAATTTTGCATAGCTCATTGTTGTTTTTTTGAGTATCTCCCACTTAACTTCATTCAAATCTTGCTTATTTAACTCATTTACTGCATATTTTTTGATAAAATCTTCAGAAAAACCAAGCAAATCATTCATTTCATTAAGTTTCTCTAAAAGAAACTTCGATTCCCACTCATGCTCAGGAAGTTTTTTTATGAAAGTAACCATTTCTTCTTGATTGATATCAACTTGCTTGAGTTCGTGCAAAATGATTTCTGCATTAGCTTTATGGTCTATATTAATGAATGTATTCTCAAGAACTGAACGCATACCAGAAAACCATGATTCATTAAGCCTCTCGCTCTGAGTAATTGCTTCCATAAAGGGAATAGAAGTGAAATTGATTTAAAAGTTTTATCAGTCATTTATCGAATAATTTACGGTAATTAGTCTCTAAAATATCTTATTTTGAAAAGTATTTATAAATAAGCTCTTCTTTATTTTGATTATGAAGTATAAATTAGGACCTCTTAACAAATGTCTAAACCATTCTTCAAAAAAATATGATTCGAATAACAAGAGTTTTTCCGAGGTTAAAAGGTGAAAGAGTTAGAATCCTTAAAAAGTATATTTAAAGACAGACTCTTTAAAATCCCAGATTATCAAAGGGGTTATGCCTGGAAAGTTGAACAATTAACAGATTTTTGGGAAGATATTCTAAGTCTAAATCAAGACAAAAACCATTATACGGGAGTTTTGACCATAAAGGAAGTTGAAAAAAAGTATTGGATTACTTGGAATGATGAAAAATGGTTAATTGAAGATAGAGGATTTAAAGCATTTCATGTAGTTGATGGACAACAAAGACTTACAACATTTGTAATTTTTATTCAAGCAATATATGATTTACTAAAAGAGTTACCTGAAAATCAAGATAAAAAAGATGAAGAAATATATTTAGGTTCATTTAACTTAAAACAAATTAGAGAAGAATATTTAGTGATTAAAAAACCGACTCAATTCATAATTAATAGTTATAAGTTTAGTTATGAAAAAGACAATCCGAGTTTTAAATATTTGAAATATAGAATTTTCAACGAACCTGCAAGTGGAGAATTACAAGAAACATTTTATACTTTAAATTTAGAGAATGCGAAAAAGTTTTTTGATAAAAACCTAAAAGGTCATCTGGATAATCATAATTTAGAGGGTATAAATTTAATTTTTAAAAAATTAACTCAGAATCTTATGTTTAATTTATATGAAATCAGTAATGATTTCGATGTTTTTGTTGCTTTTGAAACTATGAATAATAGAGGTAAAAAACTTTCTAATTTAGAATTATTGAAAAACAGGTTAATCTATTTAACTACACTTTATGATGAAAAAGAATTAAACCAAGACGAAAAAGAAGTACTTAGAAAAAGAATAAATGACTCATGGAAAGAAGTATATCATCAATTAGGTAAAAATAAAAAAACTCCTCTTCAAGATGATGAATTTTTAGCAGCACATTGGATTATGTATTTTAAATATAAAAGAGTTACAGGAAATGAATATATTAGATTTTTACTTTATCAACATTTTATCCCTCAAAATATCTTAAAAAAAATAGAAGTAAATTTAGATGATATAGAAGAAATTGAAGAAACGAATGAATTTTCAGAAGAAGAACTTGAAGATTTAAATGGAAATGACTCAAAAACTGTTTTACAAGCAAAGATTACGCCTAAAGAATTAGAAAACTATGTGTTAAATTTAAAATCTTCAGCAGGACACTGGTATAATACTTGGTTTCCCATCAACAATACAGAAGTAACTGATGAAGAAAGTGTTTGGTTAGATAAACTGAATCGTGTTGGTATGTTATACTTTAGACCCTTAATAACAGCATCATTTTTATCAAAAAAAGTAACTTCTGTAGAGAGAGTTAAACTTTTTAAAGAAATTGAGCGATTTATATTTATAATATTTAGATTGAACAGATTCTTTTCAACTTACAGAAATAGTGAATTTTATGGGTATGCTAGACAATTATTAAATTCAGAAATAACTGTAGAAGAGATTATTAAGAAACTTCATGAAAATTTGAATGAATGGTTTATTTTAAACCAAGAATCGAAAGAAACTTATGTTGAAGAAAAGCATTTTAAAGTTTATTTAGAAAGATTATTTAAGAAAAATAAAGGATATTATTCTTGGAATGGTTTAAGGTATTTCTTATATGAGTATGAATTAGAAAAAGTTAAGAAAAGAGGAAACCAAAAAATAGACTGGAAACTATTTGTAAAAAATGAAAAAGACAAAGTTTCAATAGAACACATTTTTCCTCAAACACCTGACTTGGATGAGTGGGAATCTTTTAGAGGTATTTCAGAAGATAATTTGAAATTTTTTCAAGGCTCTTTAGGAAATTTGGTTCCGTTATCTCAGAGTATAAACTCAAGCTTACAAAATGATGGTTTTGAAAATAAGAAGAAAGCAAAATTAGATGTTAATGGGAATAAAATAAGAGAAGGGTATGATAATGGATCTCATTCTGAAATAGAAGTTTCTCAATATCAAGATTGGACGTCTGATACCATAGAAAGCAGAGGATTAAAATTATTAGATTTTATGGAAAAAAGATGGAATTTTAAATTTAAAGACCAAGAAGTTAAAAAGGAATTATTGTTTTTAAAATTAAACCATTAAAAGGATTCAAAATGCCATTATTAACTGAAGCGGATATTGAAGATATTACTCTTGAAATACTTGAAGAGCTTGGCTATCAAGTAATTCATGGTCCTGATGTTGCTCCTGATTCTGATGATCCTCAAAGAAAGAAATGGGATGATGTTCTTTTAGAAGATGATTTAAGATTGGCAATCAAAAATCTCAATAATATTCCACAAGACGCAGTTGATGAAACTATAAAGAAGGTTAAGCGTCTAAACACGAGAAACCAACTAAAAAATAACGAACAACTCCACACGTATTTATTGGAAGGAGTTCCTCTAGAATACAGAAATAAACAAGGAAAAATTACTTCAGACAATATTAGGCTACTTGACTTTCAAAATCCAAAAAATAACGTCTTTAAAGCCATTAATCAATTTGCAATTATTGAAAACAACAAGCACAGAAGACCAGATGTTATTATCTTTATTAATGGATTACCATTAATAATTTTAGAACTAAAAAACTCAACGAGCGAAACTGCTGACTTAACGAGTGCGTATAAACAAATACAAACCTACAAACAAGAAATACCCACTATTTTCAACTACAACGAACTAATTATACTGTCTGACGGAACATACGCTGAAGCAGGCACACTAACAGCAACTAAAGAATGGTTTTTACCATGGAAGACAATTGATGGAAAAAATAACGCTCCAAAAACAACACCACAAATAGAAGTACTACTCAAAGGAATGTTTCAAAAAAACACGCTCTTAGACATAATAAAAAACTTCATTACTTTCTCAAAAGAAAAAACAAAAACAGTGAAGATTCTTGCAGGATATCATCAATACCACGCAGCAAACAAAGCAATAATAACAACGATTAAAGCAGTTGATAAATCAAGAAAAGCAGGCATTGTCTGGCACACACAAGGATCAGGAAAATCATTAACATTAGCGTTTTATGCAGGAAAAATACAAGTAGAGCCAACTCTAAATAACCCGACAATAGTCATACTAACAGATAGAAACGACTTGGACGAGCAATTATTTCAGACCTTCTCAAATATTACTGTTCTAAGAGAAAAACCAAAACAAGCAAACAACAAAGAACAACTAAAAGAATTATTGACAAGATCCTCAGGAGGAATAATATTTACTACAATACAAAAGTTCCAAGAAACAAAAGAACCACTCACCAAAAGAGAAAACATCATAGTAGCAGCTGATGAAGCACACAGAACACAATATGGCTTTAAAG
>CAZDJS010000014.1:14158-20658 GCA_964505795.1 uncultured Methanosarcinales archaeon | reverse complement strand
TTTAACAAGCGCGTACCGGGACTTGCACCCGGGATGTCCGCTCTGCAGGCGGATGCCTTAGCTGCTTGGCCATACGCGCAAGGATTGCGAACCCCAAGCTCCTTATAAATATTCCTTCCTGACGTAAGCTTTAAAAAGCTACAACATATTATTCATAGAATGGCGCGTGCTTTCGATAAAGAAATGGATAAATACATCAAACAACGAAAAGATAGTAAAATATCATTTCGCTTTGGTAAAAAAAATTCTGAGGAGCCACAACCGAGTTTCTGGGATCGAATCTTTAAGAAAGAAGAAAAACAAATTCCTTCTGAAGACTTAACCGAGGACGAAAAAGCACGTCTTGAAGCTATGGAAGACGAGATTGAAGCAGTAAGAGAATTAGAGTCTGCTGATCCTGAACATACTGAAATTTATGAAGAAGCTCGCGAGAGTATGATTGAACGTTTTTTTCAAAGTTTGCGATTCTTTAAGCACAAACACAAACTCGAAGATGAGGAAGAGCATGTTCTTGAGGCTGAAGAAGAGCTTGAAGAAGAAAAGCAACAAATCGATGAAGATATGAAGGAAGTTCTCAAAATTACCCATAACTGGCTTGAAAAACTTTCAAAAAGAAATAAAGACGCGTTTAAAGAGTCAGAAGATTATCAAAAGTACACTAATATTCTTGTAAAACATGGTCTTGCGAGAAGAAAGTAATTTATAGCTGAACTTCTTTGAGAGAAACATGCATCCTTTTTTAGAAAAATTACAGACAAAAAAAGCAACCATCGTTCTTGCTGAAGCAGAAGATCCTCGTGTTATTCTCGCAGCAGATGTTATTGCCAAAAAAGGTGTTGCTGATATTATTCTTCTTGGTGATGAAGAAAAGATTACTAAGCTAAAGAAGAAACACAAGGCATCTTTTGATTTTCCTATCATCAATCCTGAGTCTTATGAAACTGATTTTTCTGAAAAAATACTTGTTTTACGAAAAGGAAAAATAACAAAGAAAGAAGCAAAAAAGCTCGCAAAAGACACTCATTATTTTGCTGCTATGCTTGTGCATGAAGGTCTTGCTGACGCTGCTGTAAGTGGTAATTTAAGTCCTAGTGCTCAAACAATGAGAGCGGCCTTACATATAATTGGAACAAAACCTCGTATCAAAGCCTTTTCTTATTTTATGATGCTACATCCGAAGATGAAAGAACCGTATCTGTTTGGTGATTGCGCTTTGAACATTAGTCCTGATTATAAGCTTCTTGCTGAAATTGCTCGAGGACTCTCTCTTGAAGCAAAGCGTTTTGGAATGAAACCGAAAGTAGCATTTCTTAGTTATAGCACACATGGTTCTGGAGGTGGTGAAGCGGCAAAAGAAGTTCATAAAGCTCTTCAGATTGTGAAAAAGAAGAGTATTCTTGCTGATGAGCTTCAGTTTGATGCTGCTATCATTCCCGAGGTTGCTTCTCATAAAGCGCCAAAAAGTAAGATTGCAGGTAAGGCAAATTGTTTCGTTTTCCCAAACCTTATGGCAGGCAATATCGGGTACAAAATCGCTGAACGTCTCGGAGGATATCACGCAGTCGGACCTATGATATGGGGGCTTAAGAAGCCGATGAATGACTTGAGTAGAGGATGTAGTTCTGAAGATATTGTCAGTGTTGTTCATTTAACGACACATCAGGTGAACTAGTGAGGCAGTATTTTATTTTTCTATTATTTCTTGCAGCTTGTCAAAGTGTTGAAGTTGTCGAGGTAATTCCTGAGCCAATAAAGCCCATCAAAGTTTTTGAGCACCCTGAACAAGAACCAATTTATACTCCTAAAGATATTGAACAGCCCAATCAGACTATTGAAAATCTTGAACAAGAACCAAATGTACAAGAATTTATACTTGTTGAGAGTCAGAATATTATTATTTCGGGAAAAATTCCTGTTAAATTTTTAGGCTTGATAGACGATAAAGCTCAAATAAGAATTAATCAAACTATTTTTTTGCTTTCTAAAAACGAAAGTATAGAATTTGCGGGTTTTAACTGGAGTGTTCTTGAGATCAACGAAATCTTTCGAAAATCATATGCAGACGCTTTTTTGAACGGTGCTCGAACAAATATTTATGTTGATGAGAGATACAACTTTGGAAATGCAACTATTACTGTTGATTTTATTGGTTTGCAAAATAATGAGCCAAGTGCTCGTTTTGTTGTTAATGAACAAAGTGAAATATTGCAAGAAGATGGCGAACATTACTTTGATGAAGGATTTGTGTATGTGCAAAACATCTACTTTTTTGATGCAATTGAAGTTGATGCTGTCACAATGAGTGTTCACTAAAGTTTCATTTTATTTGTTATAACAACGAGTAAAAAATAAAGTGGCACTACAACTAGTACTAAACCATATGCTATCATAAGAAAAAGTTGTTCAAGGCCGAAGTTTTGTGCAAACCATGCACCAAGAGGTAAAAGAATCAAATATGGTATCGCGACAAAAAATGATTGTGTGATAAAAAATGCTTTTCTTGATTCGAAATCCATGATTTTTTGCACAATAAGTCCTTGTGCTGTTCCTATAATCGCTGCTCCTATAACACTACAAACAAGCGCTGCCATGATTGCAAAAAAATGAGGGTTAAAGACTAATGTAAAGGGAAGTATTGCGCTAAGTAACGTTCCGAAAACAAGATTTGGTGCAAGACCAATATTGTTTTGCACAAGCTTTGTGAATGTTGGCCCGAACATACTTGCAAAAAGAGCAACTACATAAAGTATTGCAACATTAGTGAATCCGCCAAACCAAAGAGTATTAAATTCTTGAAAAATATAAATTCCATAGTAACTTGTTCCGAGTATTTGTAAAAAGCCAGTTAGAATTGCTGGAAGTAAGAGTAAAAGAAGATAAGGATTTTTTGAAAATACTTTCATGTGTGAAGACACAACTTTGCTATGACGAACAATAAACCTTCCGAGGTCTGAAATCTTTTTTTCTCGAGGATCAGGAAGGCGACTCATAACATAACTTCCAAGAATAAAAGCAAAAGCAGTTATCATAAAACTAATGAGAAAGCCATGGATTTTAAGTGAAACTCCAAAAAGAACAAAAGTTGTCGTGATTTTATCAATAAGAACAGCACTGACAAGCATAGAGAGTCCACTAATGATTACTCCGTAAAAAGCAGCTTTTTGAAGGAAATGACTTCTTTTTTCATGCTTCATCATCGCTCGAGCAAGAGCAGAATACAAATCACCATAAGTCACTACACCAAGACTTCCCATCAAAAAACCAATTGCAAAAACATAAGGAAGTTTTGCAAGTGCTGCAAAGGCCATAATAAAGAAACTGAACCCGAAGAGTAAACCTGCATTTGCTATTTTGTTTTTTGGAACGGTGTGATATTTTACGTATTCTTGTAAAACACTTGAGAAGACAAGTGAAAGAATTGTTTTTATTCCATTCATTAATCCTATAAGAAAATAATTTGCTCCACTCAACCAAAATAAAATATTTACGAACTGAGGACTTGCAAATCCATATCCTAATCTGTCGAAAGATTCTTTTGTCGAAAGAAGACGATTATTACGTTTTTGTTCTGATGAAGCAGTGTTTGTTGCTTTTTTATTGAGTGCTTTATCTACTTCGTCTTCGAGAAATCCTTTTTGTACGAGTGCTGATCGTGTTTGAATCGGTGTTTGACCTTGCTTAAGAAGTTCATCTACCGAGCGCTCAATATCTTTCATACTATTATTCTGAGAAATTTTATTTATAAATTTGTTTGTTGTACCCTTTACATAACAAGGTTTATAAAATCAATTTTCCATTATACTCTTATGTTTAGTTTAAACAAGGCAATGTCACAACATAAAGGTCGCGTGTTTGAGAAATGGGTTTTTGACGCTCACAGCCCACTTTTAAGCAGCGCTAGTATTGCTGATATTGATGGTGATGGAAAACCAGAAGTAATTTTTGGAACAAAAGAAGGAACGATTCATTGTCTTGATCAAGAAGCAAAAGAGAAATGGCAGTACAGTATGGGAGGGGGCGTTTCTGAGGAAGATTCGTATTTTTATGATCTTGAAAAATTACACGCTGTAAGTAACGAGCCTGTAATTGTTGACTTGAATGCTGATGGAAAGAAAGAAGTTGTTTTCGGTGCTGACGACGGCTTTGTTTACGCTCTTACTGGTCAAGGAAAGCTATTGTGGAAGTTCGAAGTTGGCGGCAAAATAAAAAGTAAGCCAAAAGTTATTGATATTGATAATGACGGCTATCCTGAAGTTATTGTCACAAGTACTGCAAGAAAACTAGCTATCATTAGTCATGATGGAAAAAAGATTGCGATGTACGACACACCTGTGAGTTCACAAGGAACTCCTGGAATTCTCAGAGGAAAAAATGGTAAACAAACAGTTATTGTTTTTGGTCTTGATGATGGTTCTCTTCACGCAATAAACACTCAAGAAGAACAATTATGGACTTTTAAAACGGGCGAAAAAATCACCGCTGAACCAGTGTTTCTAAATGATATGATTCTTGTTGGTTCGTGGGATGGTTCATTATATGCTTTGAATATGGAAGGTGAATGTCGTTGGCGTTTTCGAACACAAGGAGCAATTTACAACAAAGTAGTTGTTGGAGATATTAACAAAGATGGAAAAGAAGAAATCGTTTTTGGGAGTTGCGACAATTCTGTTTATGCACTAACACTTAATGGTGAAAAAATATGGAGTTACGAAACGGATTTTTGGGTGATGGCACATCCTCTCCTCCATGATATCGATGGTGATGGAAATATTGAAGTCATTGCTGGAAGCTTTGATTCTAAAGTGTATGTACTTGAAGGTTCAGGAAGTTATGAGATGGAGTATGTTCCTGGAATTTCAGGAATTATGCATCAAGCAGGGCATTATTCTGACCTTTTAAGTAGTGCTCCTGGTGATCGGCAAGGAAAAAGTATTTGGAAATATAAGACAAAAGGAATGATTGTTGGTTGTTCTTTGTTCGATAATGAGCTTATCTTAAACGTAAAAAGTGGCTTTGTTGACGCGCTCAATCATAAAAATTAAACAGAAAACTTATAAAAGATTATTCAATTAAGAGAGTAAAAGGGTGTGAGATGGGAGTTGTTACTGATAAGCACGAGATTCAACGGGTGAAAACCTATATTAATGGACTAGATGAGAATATCCAAGGTGGAGTCCCTGAAGGTCATGTTTCTCTTATTTCTGGTGCTGCGGGTACTATGAAGAGTAGTGTTACCTTCAATATTTTGTACAATGAAGCAAAAAATGGAACTAATGGTGTTTATTTTTCTCTTGAACAATCTTCTGAATCTCTTGTAAATCACATGGTAAACATGGATTATGATTTTTCAAAAATCGACCTTATCATTATTAAGAGCCTCTCTGAAATCGAAGGCCATATTCAAGAGATGCGCCGAGATACTGGTACTTTATTTCTTATTGATATTGGAACTGTTCGTAAAGAAATTCGTGATGTGAATTCTGATAATAATAAGTCTTGGCTTAATGTTGTAAAAAATGTCACAAAAAAGCTCGCGCAAGAAGGAAGTTGCAAACGTTTTGTTCTCGATAGTTTAAGTGCATTATACGTTTTAAGTAGGTTTGAAAATCCAAGAATTGAATTATTTCATATTTTTGAGTTTCTTCGAGACCTTAATATGACGAGTTATTTGATTAGTGAGATGCCTCTTGATGGAAGTAAGTTTTCTGAGTACGAAATTGAGGATTTCTTAAGTGACGCTATTATTGTTATTAAACTCACTCCGTTTCGACGTCAAGTTGTTCGTGAAATTAGTGTTGTGAAGATGAGAACGACCGCGTGTAATAACGATATTTTTAGTCTTGAGTTCAAGAATGGTCAATTCTACGCGCTTTACGGTGGACAAAACCCGCTTCTATAGATTCTTAACAAGTAAAGCACCACCTGCATACAAACCAATTTTTTGATTAATACTATCAGTATGACCAAATAGCGCAGAACCTACATGTAAATGAGACTGTTTAAACAAATCAAGAAATAAGAGATTATCAAAGTATATTGAGTGTTGATCAGAAGTGTTATTAGGTCTTTTTTTATGTGTATAATTATGAAGTTCTGGATTGTGAATCACAATTCTTTGTTGACAACCATCTTCTTGTAACTCGTACTCACCCCATTGTGCAACTCCTATTTTGTTTATCCAATTAGGATTAAATTTGAATACAACATCTTCAATACTACTTACTGCATGACCTCGTCGTTCATTTATTGACAAATCAACTGAAGATATTTTTTGAGTGTAAGAATATTTATCTCTGTGTTTTTTGTGAGGGAATTTTTTTGTGTCAAGTTGGCTAGCAAACAAAATTGTGCTCGTCATCCAGCTATGTGTATTACCTGGATCATAACCTTTGTTTTTTAAGAAATCATTACATGAACCATGAGTTTTTATGAGCGCAGTAATCTCATCTCTATTAATTAAACGATAGTCCAAGTCTTTTGAGAAACGATACGCATCCAAT
>CAZDJS010000014.1:3790-14148 GCA_964505795.1 uncultured Methanosarcinales archaeon | reverse complement strand
GTACAACCCCCCATGAGCAAGAGGTGCTAACGAAAGTCTTAAACTTTCTTCTTCAAACCAGGTAAGTTCTTCTTTGGATGTGAATAGTACCATGAAGAAACAGAAAACAAACAAACCTTATAAATTTATCACTGTATAATAAAAACATTTTATTTTTCAAAGATTATTAAGTGATGCAAAATTCTACGCACTTATAGCGGTCAAAACCCTCTTCTCTAGAAACGTATTCATACTATTATTTTCTTAATTGTACTATGGCAAATTATCTGATAGTAACAATTGGAGTGATAGCAGCAATGTCAGCACAAGAAGTCAGAGCAGCTGAGCAAATAGTCTTGAATAGTACCATTCAGAATAATAGTACTTTAGAATTTAAAATTGGTAACATTCCTGATTTTCAAGAATTTATAGATGAAGTTTTTATCCACACACCAAAGTATCGTGCAGCAAGTACTCGTTCGCAAGAGCAAACATATAGAGTTCCACGTCGTTTAGATAAGGGAAACCCTGCAACTTTAAGCCATCCTGGTCGAGACTACGCTATGCGAATGCACGGCAAAGATAAGAGAAATTAATGAGCTTTCACAATCCTGAGAATCGCGAATCCTCAGTCATTGCAAGCACATCATCAGCAGTGATTTTTTCATAGCGAATAAGTTTTTTCCCCGCACAATTAGGACATTTTATTGGTGTGTGCGAGCGTCGAAAAGCATATTTGCACTTTGGGCATTGGTATTTGAGGGTTTTTCCTCCTTCAAAGGGCGTTTTTGCAAAAGGATCGACTCGTTCAGGCTTCGCTTCACCGCGACAAGGAGCGCAGAGAAGGTGGCTTCCTGTTGAGTCATAACGCATTTCTTGCATAGGAAACTTCTTGTTGCAATTTCCACAAAAATATTCTACCATAATCTCTTTTTAATTTAAGAATATAAGTATTTTTCGCCAATTATTTTAAAGAGAAAGTATTTTCGTCATATTATGAAAGGAATTATTCTCGGTGGACGTTACGGCGAGGTCATTGCAAGACAAAAAGCAAAAGAGTCTTTTGAGCTTGGCGAATTATTGATTGCTCAGAGCGAAGACACGAAGGTTTTGTGTCAAGTTTATGATTTATTGTTTGGCAGTCAAGTAAGTCAGCAAAACCGTGAATTAATAAGTGGTATGCGACTTGAAGAAAATACAAAAATTGAGTTTCTTGATAGAGAATTGCGCGAATATACGCTCGCGTATCTTCGTGAGATGCTTGTAATAAAAAAGGATTCTGCATCTCTTTCTAAGTCGCTTCCAGGGTTTTTTTCTGAACTTCGAGAAGTAACGAAAGAAGATTTTTCTTTTTTAGATTCTTCAGGTCTTTATCTTGGTGAGCTTCGAAGTGGAACAAAGGTTCTTGATGTTCCCATCCATCTAGATGCAAAAAAAGTTTTGAGTCATCATATTCTTATTCCTGCTACAACTGGTCGAGGAAAAAGTAATTTGCTCAAGACCTTGCTTTGGGATCTTGTTGAAAAAAACTCTGGTGTACTTGTACTTGATCCTCATGATGAGTATTATCGTCCTGAAAAAAGCCTTCGCGCACATCCGCAAAAAGAGAAAATAAGCTATTATAGTGTAGACCCTCTTCCTGGCTCAAGAAGTTTACGCATTAATCTCAAACAAATAAAACCAAAGCATTTTGATGGAAGCGCTTCTTGGACTGCTCCTCAGCGAGAATCCTTAGGAGCGTATTACAAAAAATATGGTTCTGACTGGATAAAGCAGGCAGTTCTTGATGCTGAACTTCCAAAGTATCATGAAGCAACTCTTGGTGTTGTACAAAGACGCCTTCGTAGCATGCTCAGTATTGAGGTTGTTGATGAGGAAGCCCATACTGAAGGTGTTTTTACTTGGGATGGTGCTGAATCTACTATTAACGATGTTCTTGATGATCTCGAAAAGAGCAAGACTGTTGTTGTTGACACGAGTAGTTTTTCTGGATCAGTTGAGATTCTTATCGGCAGTATCTTTAGCACTGAAGTGCTTGCACGCTATAAACGCCATAAACAACAAGGTACTTTGCGTGACAAGCCAGTAATTTCTCTTGTTCTTGAAGAAGCTCCTCGCGTGCTTGGCAAGGAAGTTCTTGAAAATGGTCCGAATATTTTTTCAACAGTTGCTCGTGAAGGTCGTAAGTTCCAAGTTGGTCTTATTGCAATAACACAACTGCCTTCTCTTATTCCTCGACAAATTCTTGCTAATATGAACACAAAAATCATTCTTGGTATTGAGATGCGCCCTGAACGACAAGCGATTATTGATAGCGCAAGTCAGGATTTAAGCCGTGATGATCGAGCAATAGCGAGTCTTGACAAAGGAGAAGCAATAATTACGACAAACTTTAGTCCCTTCGCAATACCAATTAAGATACCTTTCTTTGACGAATGGATAAAGGACAAGATAAAAAAGGAAGCGCCAAGAAGCTTTAGTGGGTTGAAGAGTTAAAAATAATATTTATCTAGTGTTAGAATATTTTCGGATTTTTCTTGCAAGTTCTTTTGAAGAAGTAGATTGTGTTTTTTCTGATGAGAAAAAAGAAAAGAATATATACAAGGATATCTTTAGATATCTTATTATTTGATGGAAAACAAGTAATAATTACTGAACACGCATTGCTACGAGCAAGAAAAAGAGAAATAATATTCCCTGATGAAATATATACGACGATTCACACAGGAAAAATAAAACGATTTGGAAAAAACCATTTACGTATACAAGGAAAAAATATTGAGTGCGTTTGTGAAGAAACAAACAATCAAATAATCATAAAAACGGTTGTAAGAATATGAAATGCCCAAAATGCAATAAAAAAATGTTGTTAGAAAAAGCAACCATGGACACAATACCATATGAGAAGTACGTTTGTAGTTGTGGAGAAAGCATCTTAGACATGCAACAACTAAAAAAGCTCTCACAAGAACATAAAAAAATGCGAGAAGCAAAAGAAGTACTCTTCTCGCAATGGGGAAATAGTCTAGCAGTAAGAATACCAAAATCACTTGCTCAAGAACTCAATATTAAAAAAGGACAAAACGCTCATATAATAAAAGACAAAGAAGGAATAAGAATAATACTTTAAATATGTCTTAACATCCCAGACATTTATTCATATGAACAACCAGAATTAGTTCGTTTACTCACAAAGAATCAACCATTGTTCAAAACACTTAACTACAGCCTTTTTTGTTGAAAACATTCAGGTTTCTGAAATAGAAAATAATGGATTATGTCGAGTGACTTTGTATTTCTCTTCTTTCCTTCTGTATAAACGCTTAACGTAAATTCCCAAGACATACAAAAAAGGAATGAAAGGTTTTCAAGAAAGTTACTCTCTTTTATCCGGAAAGTTTACTACTTCAACATATGATAGAATGCCTCAAAGATTGGTGTGTTCGTACTTACTGAAATGAAGCTCGCGTCGTTTTCTTCGCAGACATCTTTGAGTTCACTAATGTGACCTTCGAGCTTATTCTGATAGTTTTGTTTCATTCGATGACTCACAAAAGTTCTCATTTTTGCGTCGCTCTCAGCGTCTTCAAGAATAACATCTCCTCGTAAACTAAGGTCTCTTTCTTCAACATCAAGTACTTGTACAACAAAGACTTCTGAACGGCGGTATCGTGCAAGCACTTCACGTAGTTCTGTTGGATCGAAAAGAAAATCACTTACTAAAACAATCATACTTTTTGTTGTGATTCTTTTTTTGTATTCGTCCATCGCTTGTAAAAAATTACTTTTTCCTTTAACGGGGTCTTTTTGAAAGTGTTCAAAAAGGTCCATGAGTTGATTCCGACCTTTTCCTGGCCTGATACTCGTTACTGTATCAGTAAAAGTATTCATTAAGAAACGTTCATTATTTCTGTAGGCCATGTAAGCAAAACCAAGCCCAATTTCTGCTGCGTACTCAAATTTCGTATGTTTTCCGGTTCCAAAATCCATTGAGGCACTACTATCAACAAGAATATGAACCGTTAAGTTTCTTTCTTCTTCAAAGCGTTTAATATAAAATTTATCTGTTCTTGCGTAGACTTTCCAATCAACATTTCTAAAGTCATCACCGGGAACATAGGCTTTGTAATCTTGAAAAACAAGTCCTTCTCCATAGTTTGTACTACTATGTCCTCCTTGTTTGTCTGCGTAAATTTTTTTCTTGAGAATTATTTGTAGTCGGTCAAGACTTCTCAAAAAATCTATTTCAATTGCCATTATGCTTTCTTGATGATCTCTGCTATTACTTGATCTGGCGTCATGTTATCTCGTTCTGCTTTGAATGAAAGAACAATTCTATGTCGAAGTATTGGATACGCCATTTGCTCAACGTCTTTTATCGACACATATTTGCGTCCGTCAATAAGGGCTTTTGCTTTTGCAGCCATGATGAGACCAAGCGATGCACGAGGACTTGCTCCGTACTCAATAAGATCTGGTGTCTTTCTTGTTAATTGAACAATATCAACTGCTTTTTTCTTGATATCATTAGCTACTGGTACTTGACGAGTGAGTTTTTGTAAAAGAAGGATTGATTCTCCTGTAAGAAGTTGTTTCAACTTCACTTCGTCTTGAACTCTTGTGTAGCGATCAACAATTTCCATTTCTTCATCTCCTTTTGGATAATCAACAAGTATCTTCAGGAGGAAACGGTCTGTTTGCGCTTCTGGGAGAGGATAGGTTCCTTCTTGATCAATAGGGTTTTGTGTTGCAAGAACAAAAAACGGCCTTTCAAGATCAAAAGTTTGGTTCCCTACAGTTACTTGTTTTTCCTGCATTGCTTCAAGCATTGCCGCTTGCGTTTTTGGTGTTGCACGGTTAATCTCGTCAGCAAGAACAATATTTGCAAAAATAGGACCTTTTTGAAACTTAAAGACTTTCTTGCCGTCTCTTTCTTCAATAACGTAGGTTCCTATAACGTCTGAAGGCATCAGATCAGGGGTGTTTTGAATACGACTAAATTTCAGATTTAATACTTCTGAGACTGCTTTTACCATGCTGGTTTTTCCAAGCCCTGGATAACTTTCAAGAAGTGCGTTCGCATCGCAAAGCACTGCAATAAGCATTTGCTCAATCACTTCTGATTGTCCAATAATTTTCTTTGCTACTTCGCTTGTAACGTTCGTGAACGTTGATTTTAATTTATCTATGTTTTTGACTGCATCACTCATGATATCACCTGTTGATTATTTGTTGCTCGAAACCTGCCGCATAGTTGCGAGCATACCCGACTTGTGCAACACTTTGATTATTCATTAGTCTTCTCATCTTACCTGTTGTGCGTACTCAGCCGCTGCTTTCCTGTCTGCAACGTCATCAAGGCCTCCTTCAAAACTCCCGTCAGCTACTGCTTCTGATTGTCCAGGGAAGTCTTTGATGTTACCTTGTGAAAGGTCTGGGTCTTCAAGGTTGCTAAAATCAACCTGATTGAGCCCTTGTTTGATTTCTATATTAAGTTCTTCGTCTCCAAGAGTTGCCATGCGAGGATCACCATATAAGCTATCATCAGCTAATTCTACTCCTTCTTGTGAAGGCGCTTCTCCTCGAAGACCGTCAATAAAGTTTCCTGCTGCTGAAAACGAGCCAGCGAGAGGATTGTCGAATTTTGCTATATCAATATTAAAAAATGCTAATCCGACAAGGAGTATTGAGAGCACAAATATTGCTCCTATTCTTTTGAGTATCATCTCTATGTTTATGAAGGTGCCGCTACTGACTTTTCTCATTTTTTCGAGTACTTCTGTAAAAAGCGCTTGTGCCATTAAGGTATTGCTTTCTTGATTGTCGTTTGCTGTTCTGAGCATTTCTCTAATTTCAGGATTTTTTTCTTCTATTCGTTTAAGGTCAAAACTTCTGCTCTGAAAATAAAATCGTGCACCAAAGTATATTGCTGCAAGTACCCCGCTAAAGAGGAGTGGCATGCTAAATATGCTTAAGATGAGATGTATTACTAAAAAGAGTATTGCGGACTCTAAGAAGACATTAAGCAAGAGCACTTTGAGGAGCTCGTATTGCACTTCATCGAACATTGATTTTATTGATTTCATTACACATCATCTAACTATTAACAATTATTTCGGCATTCATCTATTGATGGACTATTTTCACAACACGAAAACTTATCTTTCCAAAAGTCCACATCGTCTCGTAAGTTATTTACTTGTGATGTTAATTGATTCACGCGTTGTTGCTCTTGTTGGATTTGTTGTTCAAGTTGATTATTCTCGCTCTCAAGACTTGCTTGTATGAGTTGTAAATTCTTCACTCTTTGCTCTGCTTGACTTAATTCTTGTTCAACTGTTGAGAGTTCCGAAACTTTTGTTTCGTATAATTGATCGTATCTCCTGATGTCTTCTGAAGTACTCTCGAGCTGTTCTGAAGTTTGTGAAAGTCTATCTTGATAATTAGCAAGTTGTGTCTGACACATAGTAAGGTTTTCGCTTGTTACTTCAAAGTCTGTTGTTCTCTCTTTGAGGCCGACTTGAAAAAAGACAGTAATTCCAAGCATAATAATGACTATTGTTACGACAAGAACGACTAAAATCATGTTAATGTTTTTATCTAAGTATCCCATTTTTTTCACATTTTACACATATATTGCACACATCTGTACCATAAATATTATTTCACATACACCCTTCGAATGAATATTTCAAGCAGGAAGATCAGTAAAGCCAAGGAAAGGAATGGCCAACGAACAACTTTTCTTTCAACTATTTGTTGTTTACTCATAGCAGTAACGTGCTCTATTATTGCATTAGTATCTTCAGGACTAAAAAGCTTTCCCTGAGTTGCCTCAACTGTAGCGTTTAATTCTGCACTCATACCAACATTTTGATACTCTTTCACATAATTTGTTGCATACTCGGCTCCAAAGAAGGTATTAAAGCCCACACGTTCTGAAGTAAAGTACGCAGTATAACTGTCACCGTTACGAATCAGCTCGATATTCGGGTCATTTATTGTTTCGTCTGACTTTATTGTTGCTGTGATTTGTTCACCTATTCTTGCGTCACCAATATCGACGAAAAAGTCTTGTTTCCTTTCTGGATCTCCGATTGCCCAATTGACTGTTCTTGTGATTGCAACGCTATTATCTGCGTTGAGAAGTTCTCCAAGCCCACTTCCTGTAAATACGCTAAGCGCTGCCACTCTTCCGTTTCCATAATTCATTGTTGTGAGCGCTGGTTGTCCAAAATCCGTCACGAGGAGTTGTTTTGCAGTGCTTTTTGGTGCTACTTGGTTGAATCCGTTGAGCGTTGCACTAAGTTCGAGGTCTCGCGTAATGAAATGTGTAAGACTAAAAGTGATAAGTCCGAATTCGTCTCCAAATCCTTTTTGGTCTGGATCTCCCCATTTAATGCTGATTCTGCTTGGGTTGACGTCTCGTGTCGTAAAGACTGGTCCTTCGTAAAGTCCATCTCCCATCTCGGCGAGTGTACTCAAAAAGTCACTCATGACGTTTTGTTCATTGCGACCAACACCGTAGGTAAAAACTTGAATGCCTTGTTTTCTCAAGTTACTCACAACAACTCCTGCTTGGTTTTGTATTGAAGGTCCAACGTTTCCGTCAGTGAGAAGTAAAACATAATTGTTTTGTCCTGGTCGATTACTAAGCATCCCATACGCTGTTTGTAATGCAATTCCTATCTCGCTTGGTCCTCCACCTCTCAGGCGCGGTATGTTTTCTTTGATTCTTCCTTGATTATTATAAAGATAGTCGAGCGGTTCAATAATTTTTACTGTGTCTGCTGCTTGATAATCTTGGTCTGGGCTTTCAACTGTTCCTTGCGCTCCAAAAGCAATCACTCCCACTTTGTTTGTTGCAAGAATGTTTTTTTCACTGCCAATCAAGTTTAGTGTTTGTGCTTTGATAATATCAAGAGCGCTCACTTCATCAACAACTTCCACCCAGCGACAATTACCTGGAGCTTCACATTCTTGTTCGTAGCGTATTCCTGTCGAACCGCCACTAATATCAAGAACGATAACAATATTATCATCACCTTTCTTTTGTTCTCCTTTTCCTACAGTAACAGGAAGCATACTCTCAATAGGAGAGTTTTGATAGCCCCCACGGTCATAACTGTTGAATCCTCCAATAACAACCATTCCTCCACCAAAAAAACCTCCTTCTTCATCAAGAAGAAATTCGTGAATGGCGTTTGGGTCTGTGAATGAACTTGCAGGAACGTCATTTGCAACAATCGCATAATACTCGCTGAGATCTTGAGGAATACTATTTCTTTTTGTGACTGTGTACAGTTCGTTCAGTATTCCTTCTACTGGAGTATCTTTATTGCTCAAAAGAAGAATTCTTGGTTTCTCAAGAACAGTTACTGTTTTGTAAAATTCGTTATTTTGCGAGAAGTAATCGTTTCCTCCAATTCTTGCTTCTATCTTGTGCGTTCCTATAGTAAATTCTTTTTCAAAGGCGAGAGTTCGATCTCTTGTGGTTTCATCAAAAACGACTTGTCCGTCAATAAGAACTCGTACTGGTACTGCATTGTTGTGACTTGCACTAATTGAAACAAGGTAGTTATTGCTTGTTCCTGCCACCACCTTATTAGGTCCTTGTATAGAAACTGCAGCATCTTCTTCTTTCGCATCAAGTTGTATTGCTGAAATGCTTGCGTTCAGATTGTTATTTGCAAAAAAAGCGACATCTGAGAGGCTAGTTCCTTTTTGTACATTCCCATCTGAAATGAGTAAGACTTGTTTTCCAGGCTCGAGATTGTCAAGAATACCATCTCCGATATTACTGTTTTCATCGCGTGCAATTGTTCTTACTGTTGTTGGTATTTCTTGGCTTAAGGCGGCTTCGAGTTCTTCAACAAAAGCAGTTTCGAGAACTTCCATACTCTTACTTTCATCGACAAGTATCGTAATTTCTGGGTCTCCGCTGGTTTCTTCTTGGATTTGTGCAAAAGGTGTTGCGAGTGCAATAAGAATAAGTGTGAACACAATGCTTCTTGAGAAGAAAATAATCCATCGCATCTTTTTTCTTTTTCTTTCTTGAATATTATCAAGTGTCACTTTCACAACATTTGTTCGTAGTAAAAAGAAAAGCAAGAAAATAATGATTGGAATAAGAAGAAGCCATCTTGGTGCTTCAAGAGGCGCGAGAGCGAGTAGTTGATCAAAGTAGTCTAGCATTATATGTCACCTCTGAGCTTGATGTATATTAATTCTAAGAAAAGAATGAGCATACCAATAATAATAAATATTTTTGCGAGTTCGTAAGGAACTTTATTTTCTTCGCCTTCAGCTCCTTCTCCTTGCGAGTCTATTGCTGATTCACGATTCGTGTTACTCTCAAGGTCGCTAAGAAGATTCGCTGCGATTGTCCTGTCAGGGAGCGTGTAGAGTCCTGCAAAGTCTGCTCGTAAAAGATTTGTTTGTATCCGCCCAGTTGGTGTGGTTATTTTTTCCTCTTTTGAAAAACTGAGCAAATCTCCTGTCTCTACGTTCAGTGACCGTAGTGTTGGTCTGTTTGTTGCAAGATCAAGGACTCGACGCCAAAAAATAGGATAACTATTCTCAGCACTAAAGCTCTCAAACCCTTCTTGATAACCATAGTAGAGAATAGTTCCTTTTCCTAATTTGCTAATTGTGAGTAAAGGATCTCCTGCTACTTGTGCTATTGTTGTTACTCCTTCTTTTGCTTCTACTTGGGCATATTTTTGTACTTGACCAAAAACTACATCATTTGTCAAGAGATTTCTTTGTGCTGCAAGAACTTCTCCTGACGCCCCTTCATCAACGTAAGTAACAGGAAGCATTCCTTCAAGATTCATTCCAAAAAGTCCTTCTTGTTGAAAAATAAAGAGTGCTGCTCCTTCTTGTACTTTCTCTTGTAAATCTCTAATGTAGCCTGGAATGATGAGGTTCGGGTCGCTTTTATACAACACATACACTTCGTGGTTTAAGTCTGGAACTCTTGGCCAAACAGCGTATTCTATATTGATTGTTATTGGAAAGTTCGTTTGTAATACATCGTAGGCTAGTTTTACTCTGCTCTTCTCGAATCCTTCTTGATCATTTGTAAAAACGAGCATGTCGATTTGATTATCTGTTGGTGTGCTAATATAGACTGTATTATCAGTCATGAAAGCATCTTTTTCTTTGATTGTGATTTGTGTCACTCCTTCAGGTGTTTGAAAGCTTATTTCTTTTGTTTCTTGTTTTGCGAGAATCACTTTTTGTTCTGCTTCGCCTATTGAGAGGGTGATTTCTTCAGGTCCATTAGCATAATTTTTTATCCACACGCTACTCTCTTCGGCGCCTGCATTCACATCTATTATTCCTATGTTCTCTCTGGGCGAGCCAAGATTGTGTAA
>CAZDJS010000014.1:0-3780 GCA_964505795.1 uncultured Methanosarcinales archaeon | reverse complement strand
GTAACAAGAGCTCCTTGACTTTCAAGAGAATCTATGAAAGGCTGAATCTGTAGGTTTCCTGCACTCGGCAAAAAGTCACTGATTATAACGACTTGTGTTTCTGGTCCTGCAGTAACGAGTTGTATAGCGTCAGCGAGGTTTGTTGTTGTATCTCTTACTTCAAGATCATCAAGTATCCTTCTTGCTCGAGAAGCGGGCACTTCATCTGCAACTTTTTCGGGTATGGCTTGTGCGAGAATGATGGTTGTTGTTCCTCCAACCGTGTTTCGAGCAAGAGTTTTTGCTTCAGAAAAGTATTCATCCATACTTGCGCTCACGTCAAGTATGATAACGCTGTTTTGCACGGAAAATCCTTGTGAAACGTTAATGAATGGTTCTGCGAGGCTTGCTGCGAGTAATCCTATGATAAGAAGATGAAAAATGAAGAGTACATCAGTGAACCAATTTTTGAACATTCGATTTATTGGGTTTTTTCCTGAGTCTGAAAGAATGAACATGAGGCTCGGAATCGTTTTTCTTAGCGGTTTTGGTTTAATAAGGTATAAGAGAAGCAGAGGAAGAAGAAAACCGAGAAATATGAGTCCATCAGGATTGAGCAAACCAGCCATAACAAAAATTATCTATAGCAGCTTTAAATAATTTTAGTAGTTGTGGCTCTGTCCCAAATAGAAAACATTTCCACACTAGGGCACGCCGCTGGATTTCTTAGTCTCCTCTTTCTCGAGGAGACTAAAGCGGCTCGATGGGCGCTAGTGTGGGAAAAAAAATCATTCGGGACAGGGCCGTAGTTGTATGAATCTCTCAAACCTAAACTTTAAATACTTCTTTGATGAAAAAAAGTATAGAGGTGAGTGAGTGAATATTAATATGGGAAAATTATTGCATAAGGAAAGAGCTCTTTTCCTTGCCTACGATCAAGGTCTTGAGCACGGCCCTACTGATTTTAACAAAAAGAATGTCGATCCTGAGTACATCCTTAATATTGCTCTTGAAGGAGGATACACAGGTATTATTCTACAACCAGGAGTTGCTGAAAAGTATTGGAAAGGCCCGTATCGAGAAGTTCCTCTTATTGTCAAACTTAACGGAAAATCAAGCCTTGCAAAAATCGATCCTATTAGTCGAGCAACGTGTAGTGTTGAGCGCGCAATTAAGCTTGGAGCAAGTGCTGTTGGATACACCATTTATGATGGGAGTCCGAATGAACCTGAAATTTTTAAAGAATTTGGCGAGATTGTCGAGAAAGCGCATGATTATGGAATTCCTGTAATTGCTTGGATGTACCCTCGTGGTCGCTTCATTCATGATGATGTCGAAAATGAAATTCTCAATTATAGTGCTCGTATCGGACTTGAGTTAGGTGCTGACATGGTCAAAATGAAATTTAATGGTGATGTAGAGAATTTTAAATGGCTTACTCGTTGTGCTGGTAGAGCTGGTGTTCTTGTCGCTGGAGGATCAAAAAAAGATCCTCAATCATTACTTAATGATGTTGAGCAAACGACAAAAAATGGTGCTCTTGGTATCGCTGTTGGTCGTAACGTATGGCAGTCTGACAAACCTTTTAGTTTGAGTAAAGCTCTTCGTAGTGTTGTTATTGAGAGAAAAAGTGCTCTTGAAGCAAGTCAGCATTTATGAATATGATTGATGAATCATGAATACTTGAATTTAGTAATTCATTTAAAGAACTTCAACTCAAACCTATTTATGAAATTTATCCGTACTCTTAATCAAGTCCAATACAGCGAAAACACTGTTTACGGAAATCGTGCTTGTGACCTTGCACATCTCGCTTCTGAGAGGCTTCCTATCCCTGAGACCTTCGTTCTTTCTTGTGAAGCTTGGGAAACCTTTCTTAAGACTATCAAATACAAGATTGATTTTATTTTACAACAAGTTGACACAAAGAAAAAAGATACTCTGACCAGTGCCTATAATAGCATTCGTCGCTTGATTCTCAACGAACAAGTACCTGATAGTATTTTATTTGATTTAAAAGAAGCCTATGAGAGCCTTGGAACAGGTATTGAGCTTGATGAAATGACAAAAGAGGACACCTCCCCTTATGTTACTATTGTTGCAAGTCCTGATTATGTCGCCGAAGCAGAGAATTTTGAAGGAATTATTCAAAACATCCACACTATTGAAGAAATAATCATTGCTCTTAAGGAAGTTTATGCGATGCAATTCACTCCTGAAGCCATTTTATACAGAAGACTCATTGGAGTAAGAAGTTTTCGTTGTGCGCTCATCATCCAATCAATGCCTGAGAGCGTAGCGAGTGCAACGGCGTACAGTACTGATCCTGAATCTCAAGAGATGGTTTTTGTTCACGCTTACAAAGGATTTACGGATATTCGTGATCTTGTTGCAAAAGATTTTTTTCATGTAAAAAAAGAATACTTGAATCTTGCTGCTTCTCAAATTGTTGAGCAAACAAAGATCATTATTCGTGATGAAGGAAAACTTATTCCTGATGAATTTGCTAGTCGAGGGCAGTCTATGAATGATAAGGAAGTTATGGAAGTTGCTCGTCTTGCAAAAAAGTCAGAGAAGGTCCTTGGTAATCCAACAAAACTTTTTATTGCTCAAGAAAAAAATGATTTTTTTGTTCTTTGGGCGAACAGATACAACGTTCCTAATAGAAGAACTCCTGAGAGTATGAGTTCTGAATCCCTTGGTTCCATGACTGTTTCAGAGGTTTCAGCACAGGGTGCTAGGGAGATGCACGAGGAGGCTGTTGCTCAATCAAAAGATTCTGAAGACAACAATAATTTTGAAGAAGACGATACTAACGAAGACACTGAAGAAGATTTCATCGATCTTGAAGACGAACCAGAAAAAGACGAAGAATTTGAAGACACCGAAAATGATGATTCTCAAGAAGACGACACTGAAGAAGATTTCATCGATCTTGAAGACGAACCAGAAAAAGACGAAGAATTTGAAGACACCGAAAATGATAGTTCTGAAGAAAATGTTGATGACGAAGACTCTGATGACGAACATACCGGAGTAGATGATCCTGAAGACAATACCGATGAGTATGTCGAATTAACTGACGATGAATCATTTGAAGATCAATTTGACGATGATACTGCTGACGAACACGTCACGAATCATTCTGATAACGATGAAGAACTAAACGAAGAACCAGAAGACGACGAATACATTGAATATTCTGAGGACAGTGAAGAACTAAACGAAGAAAAGAGCGAGGAACCGGAACATGACGAAGCAGAAGGCGACGAAACTGATGACGAATACATTGAATACTCTGAAAAGGATACAGACGATGACAAAGACTTTGGAGAAGATGATGATAACTCGAGCACAGAATTTGAAGAAGATTACATAGATGACGCTGACGACGAAGAACCAGAAGACGATGATAGCTCTGAAGATAATACAGAATATGAAGAGGACGACACTGAAGACTCCGACGAAGAACCAGAAGACGATGAGAATACAGAAGATGACGGAGAATTTGAAGACGAGCCAGAAGAATATGAAAATGACGACGAAGAACCAAGTGACGAATATCATGAAGAGGACGGCGCTGACGAAAGCTCTGACGATGAATACAGCGAATATTCTGATGAAGAGCCAGAAGACGACGAAGATACTCAAGAAACATCCAAAGAGATTTCCGAGGAGGTTAATGATATCATCAACAAGTCTGTTCGAGTAATCTATGCTGAACTCGTTAAACGCTACGAAGAAACCGGTGAACAAGCGCCTGATACTATTACTGAGCTCATCCAGAAAGGCACACAGAAG
>CAZDJS010000013.1:0-21047 GCA_964505795.1 uncultured Methanosarcinales archaeon | reverse complement strand
ATAAACACCATCATATCGAAAAACAACACGAATCGCTTTTCTTTTTTCATCAGCTGCAAAATTTGTTTGCTCAATACTCTTAATTGAGATATTATTATTCACTTGCACCTTTCCTGTCTTATTTGAAAGCTTTTGTGCTGCGATTTTTGTAAAATTAAATCCTATTACTGCCATTTTCATACTCCTCCATATATCATTGGAAAGCCCTTAGGCGTATATAAAGCTTATTACAAGAAGATATTTAAACGTTATTCCTCTCACGGAGTGTATGAGGATTGTTGTTAAGCCAAATACGCAAGAAGAAGCGCACAAAAAACTTCTCGTTTCTCGAACAAAAGCCTTAGAGAATCACAAAAAGCAACACGCTCATTTGGATGAAAAGAAAAAGTATAATTGGAAAAAGATTCTTTTTTGGATTGCAATAATATTACTTGCACTTGTCGTATGGAGCTTAATAGACGTTCCAGGCTACCTCTTACAATTACTACAAATGAACCCTACCGTTTGGGCTTGGTATCAAGCAATCAGTGCAGAAATTGAAGGCAGAACTCTTCTTGGGCTTTTATACGCGAGTTTTTTTGGAGGAATCTTTTTCATCAGTCTTCCTGTAGAAGTAATTTTTCTCTTCTATTTAGGACTTAACTATTATGTTGTACAAATAATCACTGTTGTAATGATTGGAAACCTTCTTGGCATGCTCTTTAATTATGGTTTTGGAAGACTCATAGGAGAAAAAATTGTTCGCCATTTCATGAAAGAGAATTATGAGAAATTCAGGAAAAAACTCGATAAAGCTGGCGCAATGCTTATTCTCATAGGAAATATTCTTCCTTTTCCGATAGAACCATTCGCAGTTTTTTTAGGAGCAGTAAAATATCGTTTTAGCTCATTCATGCTCTGGACTGCAGTGGGAAAAATGATAAAGTTTCTTATTCTTGCTTTTGGATACACATACTTTCTCAAGTACGCAGGACCTTATCTTGACGGAGTCTCAATTGACATATTCATAGAGACAATAAAAAGTATTTTCATTTTTTGGTAACTAGAAAGGAATATCGTCACCATCAGGATCTAATCCACCAAGTCTTTCATCATCAGTTAGTCCGAATTCTTCTATCATTTCTCCTCTTGATCCTCTTTGATCCATACTTTGATTAACAGGCGAGGACATAGTATTTGCTTGACTCGAAAGAGCCTGACGAACTTTTGATTGCGTCCAACCAATGTTGTCTAAAACTTCACCTGCCATGTAATTAATAGACCCCGTCACAGGAACCAACTGATAACCTTCACTAGTAGTACGAGTAACTCCACCATACTGCTCGATTTTTTTATCAAGGGACCCATGGTGTGAAGTGGTGAGAACACGTCCTCCCCTAGACAACAGTTCTGGAAGAATCCTATCTGCTATTTCATTTGCAGTTGGTGCGTTTGTACTGTTTCCAACCTCATCAATAATTACTTGATCTCCGGGACGAACACTTTCAAATGCTCTGAGAAGTTCGTTTTTTGCATGCACTAATTCAGAACCTCCGAAATGTCTGTCGCCGCAAAATGAAAGATAATGTGACCCAGTATGTACTCCTATCTTCCCACTAGCAGCGGGCAGTGGCCAACCATATGCTGCAAATAAAGCAGCGTAGTGTACCGTGTCCCAAGCTTGAGACTTGCCTCTGTTATTTGGTCCTTGAATATGTGTGAGTTGGTGGGTAAGACTAATATCAATAGGTTTAAAACCATTCTCTGAACTGTTCTCATTCATGTTATGCGCGAACATTAAACCGATGGGTCTGATATTTTGCAAGTTGCAATCAAGCCTATCATCACTAATTTCTGGAAATGTTACTTCATAACCTGAAGCTTGCCAATCTCGATAGAGTGTTGCTCCAAGAAACAGATTTTGCAGTTGCAACATTGTTAAGGTAAATGCAGTTCCTGAATATCCTGCGCTTAACTCATTAAGCACATCCATTCTTTGTCGAACTTCCAACATAAGATTGTCCGCTGCGAACAGCTCACCTTGACTTTTTTCTTTAATAATTGATCGCATTTCATCTTTTTCTCGCGAATCTCTTCCTAACCTCAAATAGCTCGTCATTTCAGAACTTACTGGTGTCGCGACATCAGATAGTTCGATACCTTCATTGAGCATGAAAAGAGTTGTTCCACTATATTGTTCTGTAACTCCTAAGAATATTCTTGAATCAGTAACTTTTCTCTTCTCACGAAAATGTTCTTGATACACTTGATCATTATGTACTGTGTGTAGCCAATCATTCAAGCGAGCAAAAGGACCTGCAGTTGACTCAATTTCGACAACTCTTTCGAGAGTTTCTACTTTCTCTCGTAAGGCTTCAGGTCTCGCATCAATAACAGCATCAAACCCTTTAGGCAGTTTTCTTACTCCAACAACTTGGCAAAGGGCTTGTTCTGTTGCAGTGTATAATGAGTCATTTTCAACAAGAGCTTTTACACCCTCTTGTCTAAACCGAGCATCAACAGGAGTCATCGGCATACGAGGAGGTCTCATTGCTCTAAAATAAAAATCTCCGAATTCATCTACTGATGAATAACTCCATTCTCTGTTATCAAAGTAATCCACGACTTTACGCATTCTTCCATCAACTGGAGAAAAAACTGCGTGTAAACCACTCACTCGAGATGTAGGACTGCTCTTACGTGCATAAAACTCAGTTTCAACAGGAAAGAATCTGTTTCCCTCATACCCGAGCCCAAGAAGTTCATGATATTCGCCCTCTGCACAGAGCAACGAAGCAGGAGCTAGTCTGTCATTTCTAACCCCTCTAACATTTGTATCCATGAGTTCACCGAACCCACCTCTAAACAGTAGAAATAAAAATTTCTATATAATCTTACGACTATCATTTTCGAACATAATAGCTTTTTTTGATGAGTGAGAGAATTCGTAAAACGTCTTCTTGCTCAACAACATCTTTACCTTGCATTCTCGCATAAGCGCTAGCCATTCTAATAATCCCGATTACAGTTCGAGGTCCTATTTCAATAAGAAATTTCTTTTCGTCTTCACGAAGATCTTCAATGACATTCACAATCATCGGCTCGAACTTTTTAGGAAACTTCACTTTCTTTTTGTTCATCGCATCGACGTAACGAGACACAAACTCAACATCTCCTTTTTTCATTTTTGGCTTTTCGTCGCGAACAATTTTACGAGCAATCTTTCCTAGCTCATGAGAGTCAGGACGACGAATAAGAAAAACGAGATGAAACCTGCTTAACAAGGCTTGACCGAAAGGAACTTGCTTTTTGAGAATAGCAGCACCTTGACCAACAAACTGATCATTTTTTGGATTTGCTGTTGCCAAAACCCGTACTCTTGCAGGAACTTGCTCATGCTTTCCACCCTTGTCATAACTTATAAATCCTTTCTCCATCGCGTTATAAAGACTCGCTCTGTCTTGCGCTTTCATTAAATTAAGCTCATCAACACAAGCAATCCCTTTATCTGCTTGAGGAAGCAAACCTAACAATAATTCGTCTCCTTTGTAAGTTGCTGCAAGACCAACACCTGACGTTCCACTTCCAAGTCCAAAACTACTCTTTGGTGCAAGAACGGAGATGCTTCGTAAAATATCAGTTTTCCCCGTTCCAGGATCGCCAAGATAAAGAATATGAAAAGGCTCTTTTGCAAAGAGTTGTAGTGCAGCAGCAAATTTTTCTTCTTCAAGTCCAGCAAGATTATTAGCAATAATACTAGGAATTTTTTCTTTTGCGACTTTAGCAAATTCATTAAAAGCAATTTGATCAGTTTCTTTACGAATAGTCGTGTTTGCTTCTTTGATGAGATTCTCAACTGCTGAGTCACCAATATGTGTTTTGAATTCAACCCACTTTGGCGATTCAAAAAGTTCTGTCGAATATTCATGGACATAACCAAAGAGTTTATCCATCTTAAGAAAATACTTGATATCAGCAATTTCCTCAGAAGACAAATAGTTTTTTGCAATTGCAAGAAGCTCTCTTTTCTCAAAGCTCATCGGTAAAAAAAGCTTAAGAATATCGAGTAATGATTTTTTCATATGTATAAATAGGGAATTTTCTTAATAAACCTTACGGGTAAGTAGAAAGTCTCCTACTCCAGTGCTCACCACACGCTGTGTGGCAACCAAGAGCACTTCCGTCGGACCAAGACCTAGATTGCTTTGAGCAATCCGGTCTCAAGTGCCGACGAAGACTTTCTACTTTCCTAAATCTTACGACAAACATAAAAAGACCAAGATTTCAAGAAAGGATATGAAAGCACATATGTTTTACTTGGCGATTCTCATCATCACATTAGTAGGACTTGCAATATTTCTTCCTCAGAACATGATTACTAGCTACTCAACCTGTGAAGGATGTAATGAACTATGTAATGAGACAACACAATGCAACGAAGGTCTTGTTTGCTGCCCTAGCTCTTGGGAGAGTGGCGTTTGTCAAAAATCAAATAGTTGTGCAGCAATAGAAGATATTAGTTCGAGACAGAGTTATAAAGAGTTTTCTCAACCTGAGCCTCCTTTTGCAATCAAAAACATCGCTTGGAAGACTTTCTTTTTACCATTACTTCTTGTAGGAATCGTCATTTTTGCTTTTCGGAGGAAACACTAATGTTTACACTTATTGTTAATGCAGGTTCGAGTAGTCTAAAAACATCATTATACGATCAAGAAAAGCTTGTTGGGCACTATCACTACGATAAGATAGGTTCGGACACGAAATTTTTTGCTAATAAAACAGCAAAAAAAGTTGAGCTCATAGACCCTGGTCATGCTCTGAGACACAATATTGAATATCTTAAAAATAAAGAGTATACTATTGACAAAGTCGTGCATCGTGTTGTTCATGGAGGTGAGTTTTATAACAAACCAATTCTTATCACAAAAAAGGTTAAAGAAAGAATAGCTGCTTTAAGAATATTAGCGCCACTGCATAATCCTAGTAATCTTGATTGTATCGAAAGAGCAGAATTACTCCTTCCTGAAGCAAAACACATAGCTGTTTTTGACACTGCATATCACCAAACAATAAAAGAAATACAATATCGTTATGGATTGCCTAAAGAATTGTATACAAAATATAAGATTAGAAAGTACGGTTTTCACGGAATCAGTCATAAATATTTGGCCATTGAAGCAAAAAATTGTGTTAAAGCAAAAAAAGTAATTACTTGTCATTTAGGTAATGGAAGCAGTATCACAGCAAATCTCAATATGAAAAGTATTGATACGAGTATGGGTTTTACTCCTCTTGATGGTGTCATCATGGGAACTCGCTGTGGCCATATCGACCCTGAGATTCCTCTTTATCTCATGCGGCATCTTCACATAAAACCTCAAAGAGTGTATGATATTCTTCATAACGAATCGGGATTGCTTGGCTTGTGTGGTGAACAAGATCTTCGTGAGGTTCAAAAAAAGAGAACGAAAGAAGCAAAGCTTGCGCTTGAAAAACTTGGGTTTGATGTGAAAAAATATATTGGTCAATACCACGCTGAGCTTAACGGTGCTGAAGCAATAGTTTTTTCAGGCGGTATCGGTGAAAAATCATGGAAAGTTCGCGAACTCACACTCTCAGGAATGGAAAACCTCGGCATCAAACTCGACAAAACAAAGAATAAACGAGTAAAAAAACCAAAAGGCTGCAATCAAATCCATGCTAAAGGAAGTAAAGTAAAAATCCTTGTCATCCCAACGAACGAAGAACGTCAGATGTTACTCGATACGAAGAGAATGTGATCAGAATAACTTCTTCTTCAAATCATCGATGTTGATATTCGATATGTCTTTCTCGACGAGCGTTCCATTCTTGAGTTGTGGTAGGTCTTCGCCAAAACTATGTCGTTCTTCTTCGTAAAAAACACCTATTGGTATTTTATCGCCCCACTCAAGACTTTTTGTGAGAGCAGCTATCTTATCCTTTGGATCATGATCGTCTAACTTGTACACTCGTTTATTGTACCAATCATAAGTGTTAATATGGTTAAAAGTCACGCAAGGTTGTAAAATATCTATTATTGCAAATCCTTTGTGATCGAGCGCTCGCTTAATTAGTTCTGCAGTAAAAGGCAAATCTGCTGCAAATCCTCGTGCTACAAAACTTGCCTTTGCACTAATTGCTAATGCAATCGGATTAATCGATTGTTCGCGAGAACCCCAAGGACTCGTCCCTGTCTTGAAGCCAGGATCTGAAGTCGGACTTGTTTGCCCTTTAGTAAGGCCAAAGACTTGATTATTATGGATAATATATGTTATATTAACGTTTCTTCGTGCGCAATGAATGAGGTGACTCATTCCTTCGTCGTAACCGTCACCATCACCACCTGCAGCGATAACTGTAAGTTTATGATTTGAAAGTTTCAGACCGGTAGCAACAGGAAGTGTTCTTCCATGAAGTCCGTGGAAACCATAGGTGTTAACCCAGTGAGGAATTTTTCCACTACAACCAACTCCACCAACAATAACTGTATCTTCTTGTGGAACTCCCTTCTCAACAAGCGCTCGTTTAAGAGCATTCCAAATTCCGAAGTTTCCACAACCCGGACACCAAGTAGGTCGTGCTTTTGTATTAAGATCTTTAAGCTCCATCAAAAACACCTCGTGGGGATTCAAAAACTTTGTTTTTAAGCTCCATGCCAATCCTCCTCAAGCACTCGTTGCATGATTTTTTCTGGTGAAAAAGGCCAGCCATCAACTTGTAATATCTTTTTTTCTATAGCAAAACCAGTTCTCATTTGGATGAGTTGACCCAACTGGCCAGTAATATTGTTTTCTACAAGAATAGGATTTTTTATTGTTTCTAAAAGTTCTTTGACTTCTTTACTGTGAAAAGGATTCATATAGGTTAAGTGTAAATGAGCTGTTGATTTTCCTTCTCGTTTCAAAAAATCTCTTGCTTGTGTAATGATTGGTAAAGTGCTTCCCCAAGAAACGAAAGTGTACTCGGCATCTCCATCTCCATCAAGTATAGGCGCAGGAAGTTCTTTAAGAACACTTTCGAGCTTTCTTTGCCTTTTGAGAACCATCTCAGTTCTTGTTACGCGAACGTCATTAATAAGTCCTGATGCGTCGTGCTCATTTCCTGTAACAACAACACGACCACCCTTATAACCTGGATCAAAACGACGACTCACACCATTATCTGTGATTTCAAAACGATCAGGATTTTCTTCTCCTACATAGCGTGGACCTCTCTCTATAGGAAGATCTTCAGGAAGCTGTTCTATTGTATGAAATGTTTCTGCGTTATGACGATCAAGCAAGACAGTTACTGGTGTTTGAAATTTTTCTGCAATATTAAACGCTCTTTGTGCCTCTATATAACATGATTCTGGAATTGATGGTGCGATGACGATATGAGGAAATTCTCCATGACCGCTATGAAGAACAAATAACAGGTCTGATTGTTCTGTTCTTGTTGGAAGCCCCGTTCCTGGACCACCACGTTGTACTTCACAAACAACGATACTCGCTTCAGTAACTCCTGCAAGACTAAGTCCTTCATTCATTAAAGAGTATCCACCACCGCTTGTTGCAGTCATTGAACGCACTCCTGCGTAACTCGCTCCAAGAGCCATGTTAATACTTGAGATTTCATCTTCGGTTTGTACAATAACAATGCCTTTTTCTTCTGCTATTGGTGTTAGTCCTTGAATAACTCCAGTGCTTGGTGTCATCGGGTATTGACTCAAAAAAGAAACTCCTGCTTTGACAGCACCCATATTAAATGCAGTTATTCCATTAATGAGCATTCTCTTTGGAGCTTTAACTATTCGTAAAGCATTTTTGAAAGTAATATTTTTTGCAAAATCATATCCTGCTTTTGCTGCTTTAATATCATAGTCTAGAGCTTCAGGATGTTTCTTATATTCTTCAGTGAGAATTTTGTTAAGTAATTCAAGATCATAATCAACAAGACCAAAACATGCTCCAAGCGCAATTGCGTTTTCAACAATTTTTCCTGCTCCAATTTCTTTAATGATACTGTGCATAGGAAGACCAATTAAGTGCAAATCGTGACGCCCGATTTCATCAGGACTTACCGAAAAAGATTCTGCGTCATAAATGATTGCTCCCTCGTGTGTGAGTTCGTGAGCATGCAACTCAACACTGTTCTTATCAAGCGCGAGAAGAACATCGCTCAAATCAATATGACTGTGAATACGTTCTTCTTCTACACGAATCATGAATTGATTGTGCCCACCTCGAATAAGACTCGGTCGTTCATTTTCTGTAACGACATATAATCCTCCTCGAGAACAACACTTTGCGAAGACGCGACCAGCACTCAGAATGCCTTCACCAGCAGGTCCGGCTATTTTTATAGAAAGTTTGTTTATTTCCACCACTTTTTCCCCATAGCTGTTTTATCGAGAGTCGTTTAAATAGTTTTTGAATATATGGCTCTGTCCCAAATAGAAAACATTTCCACACTAGGGCACGCCGCTGGATTTCTTAGTCTCCTCTTTCTCGAGGAGACTAAAGCGGCTCGATGGGTGAAAGAAACCTTCTTACACCCCCGTAAATCTTTGATTTTCGATGGGCGCTAGTGTGGAAAAAAAAATCATTCGGGACAGGGCCGAATATGCCCACATGAAGAAGAACAGGAATAGAGATTTTATTTCTCTATCTTAAAGTACATAATGATTAAATACTACCTTGTCTAAAGACTTATTGAGGTGGAATTATGGATGTAAAAACCAAATTCAACGGCAGTATTTCTGAGAGGATGAAACAAGTTCTCATAAAGGACTTGCAAAAAATGCTTGCTCCGTTTAGCTTTTCTGAAGCGGAACTCGCGATGACTGTTAAGACACAAGAACAAAAGAGTTTGGTCGAAGTTCATGCAAACTTGCACACTGACCAAGGACGTTTTCACAGCAGACACGAAGGATTTCACAAAAACCAAGTATGCACTGACGCACTCGATAGTATTGGAGCACAGCTCAAGAAGCAAATAATATAAAGAAGCTAACTTTCTTTTTCTTTTATGTTTGAAATATTTAATCTTGGAGCTACCTATTTTGGCAATACAGTTCTAGAGTATTTGTTCTTTTTTTCTGTCGTAGCTGGAGGAGTTTTTATTGGAAAAATTATTACGTTCACATCAAAAACTATTCTGCGAGCATTTGCAGATAAGACAAAAACTCGACTTGATGATATTATTCTTACCTTGCTCGAAGGCCCTGTTCTTTTGAGTGTTTTTCTTGCAGGATTATACTTTGGAAGAGAATTGCTCGTGATGAGTGCGGGATTTAGTTCTTTTTATCTCAAAACAATTAGTATTCTGTTCATTTTCAATATTGCTTGGTACTTGAGCAAACTCATTAATGGTCTTATAACACATTATCTTGAGCCAATAACTGAAAAGAGCGAAACAGATCTTGACGATCATTTGCTCCCTATTGCTCGTAAACTCGTAAATGTCATCGTGTGGGCAGTCGTAGGTGTTATGGCTGTTGAGAAGCTCGGCTATAATGTCTCAAGTCTAATTGCGGGTCTTGGTATTGGTGGTCTTGCGTTTGCACTCGCAGCAAAAGACTTGGTTGGTAATTTGTTTGGTGGTATTGCCATTCTTATGGATAAGCCATTCAAAGTTGGTGATCGCATCAAAGTTTCTGATGTTGATGGTTTTGTTCGCGAGATTGGTCTTCGTACAACGCGTATCGAAACCTTTGGTGGAACGATGATTACTGTTCCTAACTCTAAAGTCGTTGATAGTGTTTCAGAGAACGTGAGTGCTGAAAAACAACGCCGAATGACTTTTACTATTGGTGTTGAATACGGAACTTCACTTGCTAAGCTTGAGAAAGGTAAAAAAATTATTGAAGGACACTTAAAGAAAATTAAAGGGCTTGATAACAAAGAATTCTCAGTAAGCTTTAGTGAGTTTGCAGCAAGCAGTCTTAACATTCGCGTCCAATACTGGATTACTCCAGAAGGAATGAATAATTATTTTGGTGTTCAAGACGAACTATACACAGCAATTAAGAAAGACTTTGAAAAAGCAAAGATCGAGATGGCCTTCCCAACACAAACAGTGCATCTGAAGAATTAATACAAAGAAGGATTTTCTAGTCGTATGAATGCTGTTCTAATAGCTTGTTGTGTGTATTCTTTTCTTTTTACTCGTCCTTTTGTTAGAAGTCCTATTGCTCCTTGTTGATTCCCTAAACGCTCACCGTTTGCTAATCCAAGTTCGTGAAAGGCATCACTCACTTCTCTTCCTTGATGAATTAATTCAATTATTTTTGGAGGGTATTCGAACAAAGAAGAAATTCCATGAAAGAATTGTTTGCCATCATAAATAACGCAGGCACACATATCAAGGTATCCTGTAGGGACTTGAGAGCAAGGCATGATTCCACTTTCAATTCCAACACTGTACTCTACATCAACAAAAGCATTTTTTGCTCTGTTCTCAGCACCTTGTATGGTCTCTTCAAGAGTCGTTGGTTGATCACTTATTTCAGAAGAGACATCCATGGGAATCACAGTTGCGTCCCAACCATAATCAGGAAGTAATTCTTTGACCGCAGCTATTTTTACTGGATTTTTTGAACCTACTGATATTCTCATACTAATTCCTCCGCGAGTCTTTTTGCAAGATCGGCGTCTTTGAGTCCTGGAAAGAAGACCTCACCGTTCTCGCCAACAATGACTTGATATCCTTCGACTGCTCGGACTTTCTTTGTCGCTTTCTTATTGAGTGGGTCTGCTCGTAGTCCGCCGACTCTGCTACAAAAGCGTATCGAGAAGGAATCTTTTGAATTGAGCTTTTCGTATTGTCCTTGACAGACTTTGCAGTTGGGATTTTTTATCTTGAGTACATCATAACGATTATCATCGAGACTGAAGGAAAACAAACCCTTCATTGTTTCTTGACTAGTAAGTATTTTTATTGCTTCATTTGTGCTTATCGTTCCTGAAAGTTGTGTTGCGGTATTGAGAACACCAGTAGTTGCACAGTCTTCTTCTGAATTCTTATTTGCAAAGACACAATTGTAACAGTACTCTGAGTTCACTGTGAGAACTGAACCTTTCTCAAGCACTGCGCTCGCGAAAACTACGGGAATAATATTTTTTTTGCAGTATTCGTTTATGAGAAATCTTGTGTTCATATTGTCTGTTCCGTCAAGAACAACGTCAGCGTCAAGCAATTCAATATTTTGTAAAGAAAGGTATGCAGGAATAGTTTCTATTTCTATATCTCTGATTTTTTGCAGTCGTTCTTTCGTCGTATCAACCTTTCTTCTGCCAATATCTTCTTTGTTGTAGTGTTGTCGGCTCAGATTAGATTCTTCGACGATGTCAAAGTCAATAAGAATAAGTTTTCCAATTCCTGCGCGAGTCAGAAGTTCTGCTTGCACAGTTCCTAGCGCGCCACAACCGACGATAACCGCAGTGCTTCTTTTAATTGCTTGCTGTGCTTCTTCTCCTATGACTTTAATTTGTCGTGAGTAGTTCATTTTTTTCTTATCGTGAAAAACGCGTGGTCTTTTTCGAGTGGGTCGAGTTCTCGATAATCAATAATAACATAATCCTTGCGCTCTTCGAAAAGTTTTCTCACGTCCTTAAAGACATCTTTTGGTTTTCTTGAGACGTCTTGACTTCGTGCTTTGAGTGCGAGCATTCCATGACCTCCTTTCTTGAGGTACATATCGCAGTTCTTGAGAAAAATTCCTAGTTGGTCTCGTTGCGCGATGTCTTGGAAAACAACGTCAACTTCAGGGACGAGATCTCTGTAGGTCTCTGGTTTTGTCGCGTCAGCAAGTATTGGCGCCATATTCTTTCGTTGTTGAGAAATAAAGTACAAGTCACGAACGACTCTTGGTGCAAAATCGAGACAAAAAACCATTCCATTTGGTATAAGGTCTGAAAAGAAGCTTGGCGTATAACCATGACTTGCTCCTAAGTACAAGACAATACTATCTTCTTGCAATCCTGTTTGTTGCAAACCTTTCACTATTGCCGCTCCAAATTTGCTGCGTTCAGGATTGAGTTCTCGATAAACGACACCGTCAAAAGTATATTCTCGTTCCATGTCAAAAAAAATCTTTCCTGGTGTTAAGTTTGGTGTGAAAAGTTTTCGTTTTTTTTGGAGTAGTTTCATTGTGACCTCATATCATAAAAAGAAAATAACTCAGTCCTAGTCTATGAAGACCGTAAGCGTAACTGAGTGCTGCTAGTGTGAGAAAAATAACATTAAGCACTCCAGGTAATGAAGATGCAAGTACTGCTTCGATTGTGATAAATGAAGCACCAACAAGGAGATACAACAGCCCTGAATTCATATATGTACGTATTTTTTTGTTTAATGGTTGTTTAATAATAAATGCTAGTCCACCGATGATTGCAGTAAGACTGAGTGTTATAATAAAGAAATGTTCTGAATTATTTGCTGCAAGAAATGTTGGCAAGAGAATGATAAAAAAGAAAAATCCTGCTATAATACGCCATACTCTAATTACCTTTTTCAGATTTTTCTTGAAGTTCATAAAAATCGTTCCTCAAGTTCTAATCGCAATCTCTCACCGCATGGCTCTCCTTTAAAATAATCAACTTTTGCTGCTATGGATATTTTGTCTGCGAGTGCACGTGCAACTTTTCCTCTGTTTCTTCGTTGTGTTTTTTGCACTAAAGGATGATTAATGATTGTTCCATGTTTTGGTGATTTGTGTTTTTTGTTTCGTAAATGACGAAAGAGTGCACTTTCTGCACCAAGTAATTGTATTGTTCCTGCAGGATATCGTGAAAGACGCTTTAAGCTTCCTGCATGCGCAAGTAAGTTTGATGCTATTGATACTCCACAAATCTCAAGAGTGTTCGGCATTATTTTTCGAAGTTCTTCTTCACTAAAAGCGATGAGTTCTGCTCGTGTTTCGTAGAGCGTTGCTATTGCGGCAGCAGTTTTTTGCAATTTCTCTATGTGTGTTTGTGGTATGTTTGTTCCAACGCTCTCATCACAGTCGAGTTCATTAAGAATTTCTTCTTTATTTTTTGTAAGTTTCTTAATGTAACTTTCGTGATCATCAACAACTGCAAGCTCTGGAATCCATCCACCTGACCATTCTCTCATTCTTTTTGTGAGTTGATTGCAAATCCGATTAAGATCGTCAATCATTTCTTTTGTTTGTATGACAAGAACGTCTTCAGTTACTGCTTTTTGCAGTTCTTTTTTTGTGCGCTCAAAGCATTTTTTTCTCAGAGCTTCATATTCAGTTGTCATGAAGGTTAGAACAAAAATTTCTTTTATAAAACTTCTCTGTAAATGGTAAAAGTTTTTGTCGTTATCGTTAGCATTTGCTCAGTGCTGTTAGTTCTTCGAAAAAGTGCTTTGTCAGTGGATTCTTAATGTATAGTATCTACGCAATAAATGTTTATTAACAGTCAAGAAGTATTTTTTCTTATCCGGGTGGTGTGAACATAAATTACGTTCGCAGTATTCTTGTAACCCCCAAATACTTGAAATATCACCCACCCGGGATAACCCCTTTTTCTGGGAAAAAATAAATATTCAAAAAAATATTCAAATTAATAATTTTTTTACTATTATAAATTCAAAATAATGCTATTCAAAAAAATAATTATACTAATATTATAAAAAATATTCTATAAACAGACTTAGAAAAGTGAATATAAGCTTGAAATAGGTTAAAAGTCAGAAAAAGAAAGGAAAAAACAAAAAAATACTAATAAAAAAAATATTAAATAACTTATTATTAAAAATAATATTTTAAATATTTTAAAAAACACGTATAAAAATATAGAAAAAAACATTTGAAAAAATATATAAAAGAATAGATTAATTACTATTATTATGGTTAAAATCCAAGAACTTCCAAGCGGGCAATTAACAATTACTCTGCCAAAGAAACTCGCAGAGTTCAAAGGCTGGAAGAAGGGAATGATCATAGATTTTAAGGAACACGGACCAAAATCAGTAATTCTTGAAGTCGGAGGCGTGCAGGAACCGTAGACGAGTGGTGGGACCAGACATAACGTCGTTCTTGTGAAACCCCCAACAACACAAGGTCCTAACTCTTGGCGGTAATCCTGCACGCCAAACAGCCCACTAGCCTTATAAACGTACAAAAAATTCTTTTACTATGGCTGAAAAAATAGGAGCAAAAGAGAGGCATAAGCTCAAACAGTTTGTGAGACAAATCGAAGGAGTTCGCGGAAGAGGAACAGAACTTGTCAGTGTTTACGTGCCTTCTGGCTACGATCTTTCAGCGATCATACAACACCTACAACAAGAGCAAGGCACTGCAACAAATATCAAAAGTAAACAAACCCGTACAAGCGTGATTGATGCTCTTGAGCGAATGATTCAACACCTCAAGCTCTTCAAAGAAACACCACCTAATGGATTATGTGCCTTTTCTGGAAACATAGCTGAAAGAGAAGGACAATCAGACGTCCAAGTGTGGAGTATCGAGCCACCAATACCTCTCAATCAAAGACTCTATCGCTGCGATAAAGAGTTCATTCTTGACACACTCAAAGACATGGTTGATGATGAAAACGTCTTTGGCCTTGTTGTTATGGACTTACGAGATGCAACAATAGGCCTTCTCAAAGGAAAAAGCATCATAATGATCAGACAAACGCACAGTGAAGTTCCTGGAAAAATGCGAGCAGGAGGTCAGAGTGCACCTCGTTTTGCAAGACTCAGAGAACTCGCAACAAAAGAACATTACAAGAAAGTTTCTGATTATATGAAAGAAGAATTCTTGTATATGAAAGAACTCAAAGGAATACTCATTGGTGGACCAGATACAACAATTAATGATTTTATCAATCATGATTACATCACAGGAGACGTGAAAAAAAAGATTTTGGGAACGATCGCGCTGAGCTACACAGGAGAATTTGGATTACAAGAGCTCGTTGACAAAGCAGACGAACTGCTCGCAGCAGAAGAAGTTGCTGAGGAAAAAAAAATCATGGGAAGATTTTTCTACGAACTTTCAAAAGACACAGGGCACTCAGAATACGGAAAAGATGATGTTATGAAAGCATTACAAATAGGAGCTGTTGAAACAGTACTCATATCAGAATTCGTGCATGATGATATTATTGAAGAGTTCGAAGTAGAAGCAGAAAAGATGGGTTCAGAAGTCGTTCTTATTTCAACGGAGACAAGAGAAGGAGTCCAACTCAAACAAATGGGTGGTTTCGCAGCAATACTCAGATACGCGACGAATTCTTAAGCAATCATACAACTTTCTCTACCAAACGTATCCAAGCGGCACAAACCCGAATAATGAATCATACGATTCTTATAATTCTCATTCTCAACACAACGATACCCGACATCGAGTTCTTGCCCATCAGTCGTGCTCGCAGGATTAATACAATCACAAGTGGCTGATGATTCTAAACATTCAGGAAGGGACTCAAAATATTCCTTATCAAGCAATTCAATACATACTTCAAGACCTATTTGCGTACTGTAGCTCTCTTCAGGGCACGAATCGACACAAACATAATTTTCGAGGAACTCTCCATCGCGAACCCACTCAGGAGCATCATCGCAACGAGCACTTAGTTCGCCGATTTCTAAAGTATCAGGAAAGGGGACTCGTTGAGAACACGCAATAACAAACACAATTAAAAGAAATAAAGAAAATGTCGGAATAAAATATTGAAACTTCATCAAAAAAACAAAACAACACAACTATAAAAACACCATTGATAACTACAAATGAAATTGGAACTAGGAATACGAGCATACGAAGAACTCTTTGAAAAAACTCCACGAAAGAAAGTCAGCATCAAGTATAGCGGACGCTTTCGCGACTACGGAGCAAACATTACGAGCAGCCCGAGCGAGATTCGCTTTGGACTCTCAAAAGAATTCCTTGAAACAAGCCAAGAAATTCAAATAGGCGTCATGCAATACTTGCTTTGCAAACTCTATAAAAGTAAAGAGAGAACAATGAGTATGGACCTCTACGACAGCTTCTTGAAAAACATCGGTGAGTGGACACACAAAGGAGAGATTGAGGACGAAGAATTACGACAGAGTTTTGAGAGAGTAAACCAGAACTATTTTGACAATTACATGACTGCGCCAAAAATACGCTGGGGTCGCGAGAGCAAGACGCGACTCGGCTATTATTCTTACTCAACTGATAGCATCACGCTCTCAACAATACTCAAAGGGGCAGGAAACATACTCGACTACGTCATGTATCACGAGCTCCTGCACAAAAAACACAAGTTCTCGATGAAAGGAAACCGTGCGCATAGCCACACGCCAGCGTTCAAGAGAGACGAGCGCAAGTTTCGCATGAGCGATAGTACAAACCCAGAAAAAGCACTCACTGAATATTTACGAAGTAAAGCAAAGCCTGGATTGCTCAAGAAATTATTAGATTTTTAGTGCAAGAATTACCACGATTGTACTTTTAATCCTGGGATTTGTTTGAAATGTTTATTATTTCTAGTGATAAGAGTTTGCTTGTTAGCTAAGCACATGCTCGCTATCATCGTGTCGAAAGTCCCTATTGGTTTTCCATCAGTATACTGTTTCGTTTCTAAGAACGCTGCAACATCAACACTTTTAGTATTAAGATTAATTATTTGCATGTTTTGCAATATTCTCAGAACTTCTGAACGCCTTTTTTGCGGATTATCACTCTTATAAGCGCCTTTGAGCAATTCAAAAACAGTAATTATTGTAGTGTGCGTTTTATGATAAGATTTTATTGTTTGTATGGCTGCTGGTTCTCCGCGTAAAAAACCAACAATTACATCAGTGTCTAAAACTACCATTTTCTATCTTTTTTTTGCGAGCGTTCAGCAAGAACCTCGTCATATACTGCTTGTATTTCTGGATCGTCAGCCCATAAACCCGCATAATCAAGCAGGCTATGTTGCTCTGTCAAATCCATAATTATTTCGGTAAATGATTTATCTCCTTTCATCTTCTTCAATCGGTGATACGCCTCATCTTTTAGGGAAATTATCTTTGTCATACAAAATACATATATACATGTATATAAATAATTTCTGCTTACTTCATTCATCCATACATACACATTTCAAAAGCCTTACGAACAGAAATCCGCAAATTCTCCGAACCTCAAAAAAAAGTCAGAAAAAAACATCTTGAAAAGTACTTAGAGAAGAACATCTTTAAGAGTGCCTTTTTTAATCAATTCTATATTCAAAAGATAATCATTATGTAAGAATGTCTCGAAAAGAGATTTTTTAGTTGTGAGCCATCCTAAACCATCAGTCACCCATACCAAATCAACATTTTGTCTTTTTAAGAAATCACAAAGATACTGATACTCTCCCGCTGTTGACTTCAGTTTTGAACCTCCACCACCATAATAATTAGTTTCAATTATGAAAATTTTATTATTAGATTTTTGAAAAACAGCAAAGTCGAAAACACGGTTGGTTTTATCTATTTCAATATCAAAACCCCATCTTTCTTTTATCTTTTTCTGGGTCGCTTGCGGAATGAAATCTAAATCATTCTCTTCAGTAAATTTTTCAATAATTTTCTCAATTATTCTTTCCATTGATTTACCAGTTCTATTCTTTCTTGCATTAGTATCCATACCAACTTCTATACCAAAACAATAATCTACAATATTTTTGACATCTTTAGACTCAAAAATCCCTTTCAAACCTGATTCTTTAAAGAAAAAAATTAAATCTTCTTTCATTTCAGTTGAGAGTTCAACTTTTGGATTGAATAGTTCAAGCTTACTTTCAGAATTCAACTCTTCAAAGTCATCAATTATTTTTAGGTCTTTTAACCTCTCCTTTCTAACAGCAACCAAAATAGGTAGAATTCTTCTAACATTAGGATATTCTAACACTAAATCAATGAACTCCTTTTCAATATCTTGTTTACCAATTAAGACATTGAGTAAATTTAATTCCTTTTCAATAAAGTGAATGTTTTCCTTTACTTTTTCAAAATCAACAAAATAATCCCATGTGAAGATTGAACCAGTTAAAGTATTTATTAAGTAGTCAAAAACTTCTTGTTCGTTTTTTAATCCCAACTGTTCGTATTTTGATAGAAATTTCATTGTTGGTAATTTGTAACTACAACCTCATTTATTTTTCCTCTTTTTGCACCATCACAGTTTATCATTCTGGTTGCTTTCACTAAATGTATTGAATAATCGTTATAAAGTTTTTTTATAAAATCGCTATCGCTATTGCTCAACATTACTTTACAACCTTTTTTATCTAATTTAGTAAAAACTTTTGCAAGTAGTTCTTGTTCTTTTTCCATAAAAGAATCTTTAGCATATGTCGTAAAACTTTTTTTATTTTTTAATGGATAGTAAGGTGGATCGAAATAAATAAAGTCATTTTTCTTTGCTAAAGAAGTTATTTTTTCAAAAGACATGACTTTCAAACTAACATTTTGAAGAAGTTCGGAAGCTTTTTTCAAACGTTTTTCTTGAACAATTTCTGGATTTTTATAAGAACCCATAGGAACATTAAACACTCCTTTCAAGTTTACACGATACAAACCATTGAAACAAGTTTTATTCAAGTAAATAAATCTTGCAGCACGTTCAAGTTTTGGAAGTTTATTTGGATCGGTGGAACGAATTGTTAAATAATATTTTTTTCCTTCAACCATGTGATATTCTTTATGTTGTTTTAATTCAACAATTAATCTGTCAACATCATCTCTTATTATTTCATAAGTGTCTATTAATTCTTGGTTAACATCAGATAATATAATTTCTTCAGGTTGATATTTCTGAACAATATAAAAAAAGACTGCACCACTTCCAACAAAAGGTTCAAGATATCTGTTAAATTTTTTAGGAAATAAAGGACTTAGCTGTTTAAGAAGCTGTCCTTTACCGCCAGCCCATTTAACAAATTTCGGAATCTCTACGTTCACCAACAACCACCACTTCTTTTTTAGAAGACTCGCCTTCTTTTAAAGATATCATTCTTTTTAGAGCGATTTTTAAAAAATCCTCTTCTTTATCTACACCTATGAACTTTCTTCCAAATTTTGTGGCAACAACTCCCGTTGTTCCACTTCCTAAAAACGGATCAAGAACAACAGACCCTTCGTTTGTAGAGGAAAGAATTATCCTCTTCAGGAGTTCTTCGGGTTTTTGAGTGGGGTGCTTTCCATGAATTTTTTCAGATTGTGGCGTTAAAGGAACATGCCAGACACTTCGCATTTGTTTTCCAGAAGGAGTTATTTTATCATCCCACCTTTTCATAACCTGGTAATTAAATACATGGGGTGTTTCTTTGTTTTTACGAGCCCACAAGAGGGTTTCGTGAGCGTGAGCAAAGTAACGACAACTAAGGTTTGGAGGTGCATTTGGTTTAAACCAACTAACCTCATTAAGAAGCTTAAAATCGTTCATTTGAAGAGCACAGCCAACTTGGTAAATATTGTGCATAGTTCCTGAAACCCAAATCGTGCCATTATCCTTTAAAACTCTTTTACAAGCTTTAACCCATTCTTGTGTAAATAAAAAATCTTTTTCAAAACCATTAGATTTATCCCAATCTGCCTTATTTACAGAAACCATTTTTCCTGCACGACAAGAAATGCCACCATTCGACAAAAAATAGGGCGGATCAGCAAATACGATATCAACTGAGTTTTCAGGAAGAGAAGATAACACGCTTAAACAATCATCATGAAATAATTGCACTGAGTCTGATTCAAAAAATGGTTTTTTCATGAATTTAACTCAAATTACAAACAATAAAAAGCTTTCCGCTCTAAATTCGAAAATATTACAGAAAAAACAAGATTTTCTTAAATGTGAACAAAATATTGGGAAACTTTTTAAAACATTACTTAAGTATACTTAAGTAATGGCAAGACCTTCATCGGCAATTTTAATCAAACAACCCATAAAAGTGGTTTATGAAGGCAGAAACACAAAAGTACAAGCACAATTCAAAACACCAATAAGGAAACAAAACAATGGTGGGGCAAGAATTTCTTTACCAAAAGAATATGCTGATTATGAAGCAATTGTACTCGTTACAAAAAAAAGGTGCAACTAATGGAAGAAGAATTTATAGACTGGTATTCAAAAACCCGTAGTGCAATTTTACAAACAGCACTTGCAGATCATGAATTCAGAAAAAAACACAAGTGTAAGTGTAAAGATAAAGTAGATTACGGTAATGGCAGATGGTTTTGTGGAGCTATGATTAAAGCCAGAAATAAAAATAAAGAAATAAAAAAAGTTTGGAGAGAAAACCGAAAAGCTTCACCTTTCATCGAACAATCCGAGTTCCTTTGCAAAGTATCTAATACCCTCAACAACTGAAGAGAGCTCTTTCAAATCTTCCATATTCTTCAAAGGATTTACTCCTTTTAACATCTCTTCAAACTCCCGAATGGCATCAACTCGACTTACGTGATATTGTTGACTCGTCTTTAACTTTTTAGAAAATTGTTTTCGATTTTTTCCTTCGAAGCTAACTAATCCTTCTCCTGCGTGCTGTATAACATCATAAAGCATGCCGTTTGCCAGCCACATGACATCACCAGGACCTCCACTCCACGCAGTATAGTGAGACACTCCTTTTGCCCCTAAGGAGAGAGGACCTGCAAATGTTGATATTCTCTTCGAGTTTTTTTTGTCAAGAACCCAGCGGTTTTGTACACCGATAGAAATCCAAGTGATATTTCTTGCTAGAAACACCGCAGAGATTGTTTGCCACTGTGAATCAAACTTTTTCAAATTTCTAAATCGGACAGCTACAGTATCAAAACCCAGATCAGCAATAAGTACACACATTTGTTCAAGAAGTTCAAGGTCTTTTGTTGCCACATCAATAACAGGAATCAAAATTTTTCCTTGATATTTCTGCAAGACCCATTCAATGCGTGAACGAAACTCTTCTTCAGGCACATCTGCACCTCTCTGATATATCAGAAAATAAGGATTATCAAATACATCTTGAGCTGAATCAACTGTTTCCAAGTGTGTTTTGGTGAGAACCACATCTGCTGCAGTCTGCAAATGATATAAGAAATCATACTTAGGA
>CAZDJS010000012.1:0-22572 GCA_964505795.1 uncultured Methanosarcinales archaeon | reverse complement strand
AGGACAAGCAGTATTCACGAAAACCTCAATAAAAGGAAAATCTTCAAGACTCGCAAAATCAATTTGATCACCCATCAAAAAATAAAAATTCTTGTCAGGATACTTCTCCTGAAGCTGAAAACACTCCCTCAAACGATTCTGACCGTATTTTGAAGTTACGATAACACCAACTTCCTTAACAGAATGAAAGGTCACAAAAGCACCTTTTCTTCGCTTAAGGATTTTTTCAATATCTTTTTGCGTCAATGTGTACTGTGTGTCATGCTCAGGATCATACATGTACACCGGCGGCGCATTATGAAAAAGAATCGCCTTTGGATGAAAAAACCCATCGCCAATATACACAAAAGCATCAACATTCTTCTCCGACCAATCCTCAACGCTACAACCAAGAATTTGTCCTTCATTCCAAGCGTGTTTTGGCCGTACGGTCTCAACCTCATGACCACGATCAATTAATAATTTTTTAAGACGAGGGTACTGAGGGTGATACTGGATGTTCGTAAAGAGAATGAGACGTTTGGGAAGCTTCGCTAAAAAGTCCTCAGGCAAACTAATTTCTTTGTTATAACGAACTTCAACGAAAGCGAGCTTCATGCCTGTTTGTTCTTTGGTTTTAGTAACGTCTTTCTCTTTCATGTCCATAAATGAACAAAAATCCGCTTTTATTTTTAAATCCTTCATATTTATAAGAACAAAAAGACTCCTGTGTTCTATGGATTTAGCATTTTATGACGCTCTCAAAGAACCCACGCCTCCTTTCTCGTATTTATCCTTACGTGAAGATTTAGAGCAATCTTTAGAAGAAACACTTCTTAACTCTTCTTGGAAAACTATATTTCCAAACCTTTTCTTACAAAACGAAACAGAAAGTTTTCTTTTACAGGCAAGAAATTATTTTTCACTTATTCTCGAGGCAAATGAAGAAAGAGATAACTTAAGAGAACAACAAAATACTTTAAGGTATGAGGCTTGTTTTGATCTTGAGCAAGCAATTCAAAGAGAAGGACAGGGATTTCGAATACGATCAGGATTATTAGTTAAAACATTCAGAGAACGAGGAATCATTGTTCAAAAACCATCGTATGAAAGAGAATTTGATGCAACAAGGTTTCTTAATGACACGCGATTTCATGCATTCATGGATAGACAAAAGGAGACACTTAACGTTTCAGATTCATCCTCTCCTTATACTCAGGAACAGACTCTCCCTCAAAACAGAGTTCGTAATATTCGCACTGCCCCGAGCGCCACTTACACAAAGGACTAGGACGCATAGGATAATCACCAGGATTCGTTGATTTCGTATGCAATTGAACGTGAGTACAAACCGTTCGCGCATTCTCAACAAGCTCATCAGTTACAGGAATACGAAGTTCTTGACCATGTTTGAGAAATAAAATACCGACTTCATCAGCAGGCTTACGGAGCTCCTCATGCATCATCGCATAAATACCTAATTGTAACTTGTAATCATCAGTGATTTCTAACTTTTTCGAAGTCTTATAATCAATAATTGCAACTTTATTATCATATTTTTCGACAACATCAATAAAACCTCGAACAAGGTTTTGTGGACTCTGCATCTGAATCTCGCGCTCAGGAGTGAGTTGTTTCCAAGCATCATGAGCAGACATTTCATCGAGGAGTGGAAGCATACGATCGTAGATATAATGATAAAAATTGTCCACCATAAGTTTTGACTCGTCACGATACTCGTCAATTTGTTCAGGACTCAAATCAAGCTCAGCGAGTTGATCGCTCGCTTTAGTCCATTCTTTGAGAAACGCTTCTTGCAAGACGTACTTGAGACTCGATAAGAAACTCTCACTAGGCACTTGAGAAAAATCAACATCATAAATATCCTCAAGAACTTTATGAATAATAACACCACGAATTAAATGAATAGATTTGCCACCAGGAAGACGCTCAATATAACGATAATAATACTTTCTCGGGCATTGACGGTGCGTTAAGATAGATGATGGACTCTGAATACGACATGCACCAGGAAGATTCGTTGGCATTTTCGGCGCTACTTCGTCAATCTCGGCTTCAATTTCCGCTTCTCGCGTATCCATCCACTTTGTCAAATCAGCCATATGACTAATTGAAAAAACACCCCTTAAAAAGCTTATGTGTGAATGTCTAGTGAAATTTAGTGCTCTTGCCAGGCAAGAAAATCCTTATACTCTTTGAACACACGAATAGTATGACCTTCAAGATAATTCTCGAGCGTTGTGGTAAAAAGATGATGCTTGTCTTTAGTAAGAACATGAGAACTTGTCTGAAGAGCTGCTGCAATAAGGACTGCGTCACTCGGGTCGGCGATGAGCTCGAGCAAGTCAGGATCAATAGAATTCACGAACTCTTTCTCTGCCTTGGCGTCTCCTGGGCTTACAGGAATATCAACAATTAACATCTTGGATTTTTTCAAAAACTTTCGGATATGATGTTTTTCAGGAAGACGATGCGCGACATGAACGAGCTCCTCAGCGTTAAAGCTTGTCATCGCAAGGTTTTCAAGTTCCTTGTCATGATGATGCTGTAATTCATCAATAAAAAAACACGTATCAACAAGAACAAGACCGCGACATTTTTCATAACTTCGATGTTCGAGAGCGTCAATAAGTTCTTGCATACTTTTTTTACACAGTGTTTCTATAAAACACTTTTGCTATAGTTATAAAAAGTAGCAAACGATTCGAAAACCATGAATGACAAAGAAGGAAGATGGAAGTTCCATCCGCACACGGCAGATGCGAAGTTTGAAGCATACGGAGACACTCTTGAAGAACTCTTCTTAAACGCAGGTGTGGCTTGCTTTGAAATAATTACAGAAACTGAGAAAATACAACCAAAACAAGAATTCCCTATAAGCATAGAAGCAAAGCAACTTACTTCACTGCTCTTTGACTATCTTGATGAATTGCTTTTTTTGCTCGATACCGAAGGCCTCGTCGTTGGAACAATCGATGATATCACAATCACAAAAACAAAAGAAGGATATTCCTTAAGTGCGATTGTCAAAGGAGATTATCACAAAAATTACGACGTCTCTTGTAATGTCAAAGCAGTCACGTACAGCGACATGGAACTCAAAACACCCGAAGAAACAGGCAAAGGGTGGTGGTGCATGGTGGTGGTGGACTTATAACTTTCGTAAAGCTTCGAGTTTCTCTCTTCCTTGAGGGCTTTGTCGTAATTTTTCATGGATTTTTTTTGCTTTAAGAAATTGTGCATTAATGAATTGGGAATGTTGTTTTTTCCAAGAATGAGGATTCTTTCTGACAAATTCAGCCCATCTTTTAATATACTCCTCGTGAGTTGCGTCTCTCATCTTCTCCACCTATCAATCATATTGATTATTTTATTTATTTCTTTTTCGTCAACAAGCTCAGCGTAAACAATCCTTAAATGTTTTGCGTCTTCTAAGTCTTTTTCAGACTTTAGCAGATGTTCTTTAAAAGCAATATTCATATTAATAGAAGAAAACCAAATATTAAGTTCAGTGAGTTCTAGTTTGGTTTTTGTTTTAATTTGGTACTCATCAAGAGGATCTTTTACTATTTTAAGTTCCATTTCTGGTAACATTTCATCTTTTCTTGTGTAACGAACACTCAAATTTTCAAGCAAATACTCCTTGTAAATCTCACTTGGAACATGGTGTTGCATACAAACAAAACCATTTTTTACTAGATTTTTATGAAGTTCACAGAATTTTTCTTCTTTTATACGTTCAATAATGATGTCTATGTCTTCAGTTCCGCGCACACGTCCGCTACTGATTGCAACAAATCCTGAAACAACAACATATTCACAGAAGTTTTCGACAACTGAACAAAAATCTAAACAGAACTCGTCAAGAATATTTCTCTCACTCACAGATCTCATAAAGAAGAGAAAATAAACTTATTATATAAATTCTTGGACAAAGCCTTTTTAAAATATCATAGATTTTTAAACTCATGTTCACAAATATCGACCAAAACACGCACGACATTCTTTTCAAGCACATAGGTATCGAAAAAGACGCGCAAGTGATCATCGTTTACGATACTGAAATATCCCTTACTGAGGAGCTCAAGAAATCATACGAAAAACATCTTATCGACCCAGTACTTATTGACTTCCCAAATACTGAGGAAGAGGTTATTCTCGAAGAGATTGACAAGCTACGAAAAGGAGATCTTGTTATTCTCATCCAAACAGGAAGTTTTCGCATGAGTAAATTCCGCTGGCGCCTCGAACTCTTCCATCGCGGAATGAAAGTTATAGAACACCCTCGACTCGGGCATAATAAACCAGAAGAATACCAAACCTACATTGACGCGCTCACGTGCGACCTTGAAGAAAACACAAAAAAAGCGGAACACATTAGTAAAGTTGTTTCAGAAGCAAAAGAAGTAACTTTCACGAGCCAAGATGGTTCAGAATTTAGCGTACAAGGACCCTTTGAAGACATGAAACCAAACCTTGGAGTCTACGAACAAGGACAAAATGTCGGCGGAGGATTTCCCGTCGGAGAAGTATTCACAGAACCCGTTAATCTCAACGCATTTAACGGAGAACTCTCAATTAGAGCATACCCGAGCATGGAACACAAAGTCGTCATTTGCGAACCCTTTCGCGTAGAAGTCAAAGACGGATTCTTAAGCTATCCCGATTCAGCACCTGAAGAATTCAAAGAACTCATGAAACTCATCGAAACAGAAAATGAGCACGGAAAAATCCCAATGAGAGAAATGGGTCTAGGACTGAACAAACATATTAGTTTTGACAAAGCACTTTCGGAAACTTCGGCTTTTGAAAGACAACAAGGACTACACTTCAGCCTTGGAATGAAACACAATATTTATCGTAAGAAGGTGCCAAAAACAGTCAATCAAAAGTACCATATCGACATTTACATCGACGTTAAGACAATGGCTGCAGATGGCGAAGTGTTTTATGACGAAGGTTATGCTTTCTAAGAATTCTCTTGATATCTTTGTAGGCGCTATTGATGGTTTTCTGGAGGCATCGGATTCCGCGAATTTTCTGTTGAATCCAAAATATTTGCGGAGAATCACGCAACAGTTTCTTAAACATAGTATCCAAGAGCAAGGTATTGAACTTGATCCTGAAATGGAAGATCTTATTCGTCTCGTCGCTCAGTCGCCGACTTACGGTTCCGTTCGAAAATGGATTCGTAGCCAGCATTCAATTGGTGTACACCAGGATTATTTTGCCAACGTAAAAGGAATATTTGCGCACGTGTATACAGCCGCATGGGCGGTAAGTGACCGTTTATTAGGTCGAGACCAGCAATTAATCTCCGGGTGGAATCGTAGTCTCGACGCTGACGAGTTGTCAAATCTACTTGAGGATCTAAAGAACGATACGTATCGTACAAGCAGTAAATGATGTCTCCAATTCCACGTCACTTCCTCATTCGGATTCATACATTTGCTCATTATTCATATTACTTTCTAAGAATTCTTTCAATCTCTTTTTCTAAGTTTTTGTATCCTTTTTTTCTTTCTATTATTAAGATGATAACTACTTCTTCAAATATTCCGTAGATTATTCGTGAATCCTTCCCATCTATGTTGATTCGAATACGAAATAAAGGGTATTTTGCATTAAGTCGTTTAAACCTATATGGGTTTTCAACAATTAGCTTAACTTTAGTTTTAATCCTCTCTTGAGATTTCGAAGAAAGTTCTTGAAATTGTTCATTGAAGCGTTCTGTTATTCTCACTGCTTTTCTTCCGAGAGCCAAAAACTTCTTCTGCATCTAAGAGCTTTTCTTTGAGTGCGAGTTCAGTAAACCGCTCTATGAGTTCGATTTCTTTTCTCGAAAACTCATCATCAATTTTTTCTCGTAGTGCTTGCATGATTAACTCCTGAAGATTCTTATAATTGTGTTGTTTAACATATTTTTCAGCGTTTTTTCGTAAGTTTTCCGGAAGACGAATATTAACCTGAGACATGATACCAAAAAATACCAAATGATATAAAAAAGTATTCTTTAAATCTTTTTATACAAACACAAACTATATAACTATAAGTAACTTATAAGCTTATAAGATGTCATTAACAACCATACCTTTACAAAAAGAAACACGAAACAAGCTCAGAACGATAGCTACAAAAGCCGAGAGTTGGGACGCAGTCCTCAACAGACTCTACGAGAACGAAATTACGAGAAGAAACGCGCAGATCTTCTTCAGTGCAGACACGCTCTCTGCAGATGAACTTCTTGAACGGATTGAAAAGTGGTGATTGTTCGTTTTAGTAAAGACTTTGAAAAAGAACTGAAAAAACATTGTTCAAAATCTGTTGCTCGAAAAATTGTAGAAAAACTTAGAATAACACAACCAACAGATGGTGATTATGTTGCTCTTGTAACTGGAGTATTGCTTAAAGAGAGGAGAATAAACACCTTTCGTTTCTATTTTGTACAAAACAATATGCGAATGGAATACCTCTCCGAAGAAGAACTCAAGAACCATATTCTTCAATTCATCGCAATGAGTAAGAAAAACAATCAACAAAACGTCATAGACAAGCTCAAAGAAGACTTAAAAAAGGCAGGGTTTGAATTGTAGCGCATATACTAATTTTCACAAAACAATATTTAAAAAGAGCGCTCTCATCCGATTGACTATGAAAACAATTACTATTGCTGATACTGAATTAATCCAAGACGGATGCTGTTTTACTACAGAGAAAAAACAAGGAATGAATGTACCGATCAAGCTCTTTACAAGCGAAAAACTCCTTGAATTAATCAAAGGAGATGACTCTGTCAAACAAGCAGAAAACGTCGCGACACTCCCTGGTATTCAAGGATGGAGCATTGCAATGCCTGATATGCATCAAGGTTATGGTTTTCCAATTGGCGGTGTCGCAGCCTTTGATATGACAGAGGGTGTTATTAGCCCAGGCGGCATTGGTTTTGATATTAACTGTGGAGTCCGACTCTTAGCAACGCCTTACACCCGAGACGAAGTACTCCCAAAAATTGACGAACTCCTCGACCATCTCTTCAGATTCTGTCCAGTAGGAGTCGGCAGTGAGAGTCCAGTACGGCTAAGCGATGAAGATTATGATGAAATACTCACAAAAGGAGCACAATGGTGTATTGATAACGGTTATGGCAGAAAAGAAGACCTTGAATATTGTGAAAGTCAAGGATGCATTCCTGGAGCCGATCCGAGTAAAGTAAGTTTACGAGCAAAAAAACGAGGACGTCGCCAATTAGGAACAGTAGGTGCAGGAAATCATTTTGTAGAGGTTCAATGGGTTGACGAACTCTTTGACAAAGAGGTAGCTGAGGCTTACGGACTCAAACAAGGTCAAGTCGTCGTACTCATACACTGCGGAAGTAGAGGATTCGGTCACCAAGTGTGCACCGACTACATTCGTCGCATGGAAGACGAACAGCCAGAAATCATGAAAACACTCGTCGACAAAAACCTCATTTACGCACCGCTTGAGAGTGAAATTGCAAAAGACTATTTTGCAGCAATGTGTGCGGCAGCTAACTATGCCTTCGCAAATAGACACATGCTTGGAGTAGGGGTGCGCAAGGCTTTTGCACGCGTCTTTGGAAGAGACGCAGAATCACAAATTACTACTGTTTATGATATCTGTCATAATATTGCAAAAAAAGAATTACACGAAGTTGATGGAGAACAAAAAGAAGTTATGGTACACAGAAAAGGAGCAACTCGCGCTTTCGGGCCAGGATTTCAAGAACTTCCAGAAAAATATCGTGCTCATGGACAACCAGTTCTTGTACCTGGAAGTATGGGGACTTCAAGCTTTGTTCTTCACGGAACAGATGCTGCAATGAAACTCAGCTTTGGGAGTACTGCACACGGAGCAGGAAGACTCATGAGCAGATTTCAAGCGAAAAAAGATTTTAACACAGATACTATTCGCGAAGAACTCGCAGGAAAACAAATCACTGTTAAAGCTGCAAGTATGCGAGGAGTAAGTGAAGAAGCACCAGGAGCGTACAAGAATGTTGATGAAGTTATTGAAGTGAGTCATAGTGCAGGAATTGCAAAAAAAGTAGCACGACTACGACCGATAGGAGTGATTAAAGGATGAGAACAGCAAACCCCGCACTCAACACGAAAACTTTTGAAAACTATCATGGTTCAGAAGCAATGACTATTGAAGGGACAATTAACAAGACCTTCTTGTTGCTCGTACTTCTGGTTGCAACAGCATTACTCGTGTGGTTTAACATAGACTTTCTTATGCCTTTTATTGGTATGGTTATTTTAGGTTCAGTCATTCTTGGACTTATTGTTGCACTCATTACTATCTTTAAGAAAACATGGGCTCCGATTACCGCACCAATATATGCGCTTGTAGAGGGAGTCGTTCTTGGAGCTTTATCAATACTCTTTGAGCAAATGTATCCTGGAATTGTCTTTCAAGCAATACTCCTTACTTTCGGAGTATTTTTTGTTCTTCTTGTTGCGTACAGAACAGAAACTTTACGTGCAACAAAAAAGTTTAGGATGGGAGTTATTGCAGCAACAGGAGCGGTCATGCTCGTCTATGTTGTTTCATTTATCGGATCATTTTTTGGCTTTCAAATACCGCTCATTCACGAAAGTGGACTCGTAGGCATTGGTTTTAGCGCTGTAGTCGTTGTGATAGCAGCGCTCAATCTCATACTTGATTTTGATTTTATTGAAAAAGGGGCAGAACAAGGAGCGCCAAAATATATGGAGTTTTACGCTGGATTTGGACTCTTAGTAACATTGATTTGGTTATACATCGAAATACTTAGATTACTCTCAAAAATACGAAGTAGGTGAATAAATGGCAGTAGAATTTGATGAATATAAAGGAAACAAAATGATAAAACTTCTTGATGACTCTGGCAAATGGCCTTTTTCATTCGGAAAAATGAAAGCAAAACTCATTGTAGAAAACTATGAGGAAATAAAAAAATTCGCCGAAGAAGAATAAAAGATAATAATCGGTGCACATGAAAAAAAACATAACAAGTCCTCTCCTCTCAATAATTGCAGGGATACTTATACTCGTCTTCAACGAACTTCTCGCATGGATTGTCGGTTTGTACTTGATAATAAACGGGATACTGCGACTTAAATGACTCAAAAGATTTTTGGAATAGGGCTTTCAAGAACAGGAGGAACCAGTTTACACTCTGCACTCAAACGTCTTGGTTATCGCTCTTATCATCACATAAATTTTTTTCACCTATATTCTCTCGTGAAAAAAGACCTTTCTTTAAACTATGAAAAAGTAGAAAAATTTGATGCAATAATTGACTTGCCTGCCGTGCTTAACTATAAAGAACTTGACAAAAAATATCCTGATGCAAAGTTTATTCTTACTGTTCGTGAGAATAGAAAAAAATGGCTTAGTTCTATTGAAAACTTACATAAAAATGTGCGTCCTTGGTTTAGACCGTTCCCTTATGTTTTTAGATTTGATAAAGTAATGTGGGGTCAATTAGAATTTGATGAACAGATTTACTCAGAACGTTATGATAACTATATTCACGAAGTGAAACGCTATTTTCAAAAAAGAAAAAACAAGTTACTTGTTCTTGATATAACCAAAGGAGAAGGGTATAAAAAACTCTGTCCCTTTCTCGGACTGCCTGTTCTAGACGAGTCGTTTCCTTATAAGAACAAAAAAATAATAAAAAAAGTTCAAAAATAGTTATTCTAAATTTACTTCGAGATTCTGAAGCTCTTCATCAATGTTTAATTCAGACTCAATCTCTGCAAGCTCTCTATCGATTTCTTCAAGATTAAGATCATCGACAACACCTGCAGTATTCTCTGTTTGCTCAGGAGCTTCGCTCACTCCGGAGCAAGCAGCCACTACCAAAACAAAAAGTGCTAAAAGATATTTCATGCTTGCACCTCGGTTTCGTTAGTTTCTGTTTTATTGCCTATGAACTCACCAGTCTGGTCAGAGGATTCAGTTTCATTAGATTCATCACTCGATTCGTTTGTTTCTCTAATTTCAGCAACGAGTTCTCTCAAAACCTCACGAGCGTCCTTGAATAGTTCATGAGCAGCACGAGCATAACTGTTAGCAGTATTCATAGTGCCGTTATTTGCATACTCTTCTTGAGCAAGATTGAGGTTTCTCTTTGCTTCTTCAAGTAATGAACGATACTCAATAAGTAATTCATTCTCGTTTCCAATGATGTTTTCAACACGATCACCAGTGTTAGTGAGCTGCTCATACACTCGCTCTAGCTTTTGAATCGCTGCATGCGTTGAAGCTTCTTTAGCTGTTTCTTTTGATTCATTCCAAGCTTCTCGTAATTCTCGAGCTGCTCTGCTGATTTCCTCATTACTTGTTTCATTTATTTCTTCAACATCTGCTTTTACTTGAGCGACAGCCGAGATTCTCTCATCAATCATTGCAAGGATTCGCTCCTTATCTTCAATGTTTGAGTCTTCAATTCTCGCAGCAAGATTGTTCAAGGCTGTAATCATTACTTCAGAACTACTGTCAAGAAAAGGCTTTGCGTTCTCGCGAATTCGCTCTCTTACTCGTTCGCACTCATCAGCATCACAGTTTTGTAGTCGTTCACGGTTTTGAACAACAATCTCTTGTCGTACTCTATACTCTTCACGAGCATTTTCATAGCGGTCACGAGCTTCAACTCTGTTTTCACGAACAGTACGTGCTCGTTCACGAATTTCTTCAGCACGAACTCTTACACGTTCACGAACTTCTTCACCATTAGTTCTTATTCTTTCACGAAGCTCTGTTCTGTTTTCGTTAGCTCTCGTGCGAATTTCTTCAGCATTAGTTCTTGTACGAACTTCGTTTTGTTTTTCTCTCAGTTCAAAATCGTCATTTCTGAAACGATACTCGTCCCGCTTAAAACGCTCTTCGCTACCATCACGATACTTGACGCGGACTTCGTCATCTTTTACACGAACTTCGTTCCCGTTCTCATCAATGTAGCGATATTCGTTACTATTCTCGTTTGAGTCATCATTAGTATCGTCTCTTTCATTCAAGTCACTATCACTCGGATTGTCGTCGCCGTTGATTTCTTCTCTTAGGTCGTCTTCGCTCGGGTTGTCATCAAATCTTTCGTTGTCTTCTCTTAAGTCATCTTCGCTCGGATTATCATCTTCGTCAGCAATTGTTGCTGGGACAAGACTAATCACGAGCAAAGCCATCACAAATAAACTCATTATTTTCATAGTACACCTCATGTGTTTTTGTATTTAATATTTTCTTTTTTCTTTATAAACATACTTTTGTTCTTCTCAAATTAAAGATTAAATTGACCTTTGAAAACTTTAATTACTCTTTGAATTTAGATAAGTATCTTTTTTTACTTTTTTTTAACTAAAAAAGGCTAATTATTCTTTTTTCTTCTTACGAAGGCTTTTTATAATTATTGTTACATAATTCTTGTATGAAGACTGGTGCATTCCTTTTCCTTATACTTCTTCTTAGTACTAGTGTACTTGCTGTTGAGTTGAAAGGAACAATATATGATGAGAATCTTGAAATCGCAAATGATGTTCTTATTACGATAAACTCAAGTCCAGAACAAAGAATGTTGGCAATTGATGGAAAGTACTCTTTTTCTCTTTCTCAAGGGAACTATATGCTCAAAGCAGAATATCTTTCACAGGGAAATGAAAGAGTTGTTGAGGAAACAATAACACTTAGTCAAGAAGGCACTTTTGTTTTTGATCTTTTTCTCATTCCTGCGCTCGATGAAGATATATTTTTTAATGAATTTGAAAAACTTCCTGAACAACCAGAAACAACAGAGCTTGTTGTAAAACAGAATACTGATTTTCAAAGTATAGTCACAAGACTTGTTATTGTTGCAAGTATCTTGCTTTTTATATACCTTATTTGGCGATATACTAGAAAATCAGTCGAAGAGTTTGATGATATTTCGGTAAAGATTCTTAGAACACTCAAAGAAAATAATAATCGGATGACGCAAAAAGAACTCCGCCAAAAATTTAGTGAAAGCGAAGCAACAATCAGCCTTGCACTCTCAGACCTTCAAAACCAAGGAAAAATAGAAAAAATCAAGAAAGGAAGAGCAAACATCATCAAAATAAAGTAATGTCTGAGGCTGTGGAGAAAATTTCCTGTGGTGCCTGATATTGAGTAAATATTATAAACTTACAATACAGAAAAGTAGTATGATTATAGTGAATTGTTCTCGAGAAGGAGAAATGCAAAGTCCAGGATTAAAAAATATTGTAAAATATTGTGAACAATTAGGTTTTACTACGAGAATGTACTTTCTTGATGAAATCAGAGAAGAAGATATTCTTGAGGCACCAGGCATTGTTCTCAGTGGATCACCACGGTTATTAACAAATGAGCCTGAACTTATTGAGCGAGTTCAGTTTTTGAAAAATGTCAATATTCCTATTCTGGGAATTTGCTTTGGTCATCAATTACTCGGAGCACTTTATGGTGCAAAGGTTTTTGACTTAGGAATAATGGTTAAAGGAATGCAAGAAGTTGAATTCTTACAACAAGAAAAAATATTTTCTGGATATTCACAAAAAATGCTTTTTGATCAAGAACATCGACAATATATAGACCTGCCACCATGCTTTCGACAATTAGCACGATCAAAAATATGTGATGTTGAAGCAATGCGACATGAGACAAAACCAATATTTAGTGTTCAGTTTCATCCAGAACGACTTGATAGTACTGCAGCACCGCTCTTTGAACAATTTGCAACACTATGCAAATCAAAGATTCTGAAAATTGAACGATAAGTCATTGTATTCTTCACAAGTAAAAGCGTGGATACCATCTTCTTGCCATAAAACAAATTCTGCAATCCCAACATCAAGAGCAGACTTACTACAAATAGTGCAATAAGGTTTTCCAGCTCTTGACATGTTTTCTTGTGAATCAAGTCTAATAAAATATAATATTGAACCAGTGATTTTTTCAGGGTTTTTTTTCAAAGCATCAAAGATAGCTCGTTGTTCAGCATGAACACAACAAGTCTTATCAGTAACTTTCACATCATATTGACTCTTTTTATTATTGCAACGACATTGAGCATCAATATCTCCAGGTGGAGAATTATACCCTTCTCCAATAATAGTACCATCTTTGACAATTACTGAACCGCATTTTGAACGAGCACAGTTTGCTTTTTTAGCAACTTCCACTGCCTTTGCAAAAAACTCTTTTGTCTCTATCTCTTCTAGGCTTCTCATCGTTGACTCCTCATACCTTTCTTTTCGCAGTACTTTTCTACTGGGCACTTGCTGCACCAAGGGCTTATTGGCGTACACACTTGTTGACCGTAGGCAACAAGAACACGATTCACAACACGCCATTTCTCCTTAGGAAGTTTCTTTTTGAGTCGAAGTTCTGACTCATGAGGTGTTTTTGTTCGAATAAAACCCCAACGATTCGTAATTCTGTGAACGTGTGTATCAACACACAACCCGTCTTCATTAAACGCCAATGAAACAACAAGATTCGCAGTCTTACGACCAACACCGGGAAGTTCGATTAATTCATTGATTGTTTCTGGAATTTTGCCAGCAAATTTTTCTTTCAAAACAACTGGGAGCTTCTTAAGGTTTCTTGCTTTTGTTTTGTAAAATCCACAAGGATACACTAGCTTTTCCATTTCTTCCACAGACTTTTTTTCGATATCACTAGGTTTTTTTATTTCTTTGAAAAGTTTTTTACACACTTTTGCTGTCGTTTCATCTTTTGTTCGAGCAGAAAGTATTGTTCCAATAAGAATCTTAAAAGGGTCGTCATCGTGTGTCTCGACAAGGTCCATAATAGGAACGCGGTATTTCTTAACTTCTTCTTCAAGAATATCGAGCACTTTGAGAGCAGTTAATGTATTCATTATTTTGTAGAATTTATTCTGTTACTTATTAGTTTTCCCAGAAGGCCGAGGCTTTTTTGCAGATTTCTTAACTAAGGGAATCCTGCGAAAGTTCTTACAATCAAGACAATAAATGACTATTTTCCCTCCATTAATGCGCACCCGTGCGTTTCTTCCAGGCTTGAGTCTAACATAACAATGTTTACAGTACTCGTTCTTGTAAGGACTTAATCGCATACGAAAACGCATGGCGAGTCTTCGTACCCTGCGTATGAGTCTATTCGCTATTCGGACATCAGGGTGTTTTCTTGCTTGTTTGAAAAGCTGAGGGATCCTTTTTTTAGCTTTCTTTTTCGCTAGTTTCTTTGTTTTCGCCACTAATTATTTCTAATGAACACAACTATATAAAAACTTCCAAAATAAATACTATATAGAAAATAATTATTTTCCCTATACAAACTAATAATCTTAGCACTCCATAAGGTTAATAAGAGAGAAAGAATCCAAAAGACTATGAACTTCCTTGAAAAAATCGGCTGGAAAAAACAAACACCCCTAATACTCTCAGAATCAGAAAAGCATAAGTGGCCACAACAGATTATTGAGTATAATGATTTGGAAAAAAAACATGCTCGATTCATCAAAGATTTTCAAAAAAAACTCGATGTCCTTGAAAAAAATGCTCAAAATTTACTCGATGAAAATAAACTTTCAGAAATTCCTGAGAGAGCACAAAACCTTAGCGAACAGCATGCAAAAACAATAAACGAGCAAGTCAAGAAGATCGTACAAATAACATTCACTGACGTACTTTCCTTTCAAGAAGAAACAGAAAACTCACTTGAAGTTATGGGGAAATTTCGTGAACATACGAATAAAAATATCAGCGCTCTAAAAGAATTTTATGAAACCGAACTTAGAGAGCTTTCACAAGCAGTGCAAGAAGTAGAAGATTTCCTAATAAAAAATTCCGAATCTCTTGATTCAGAACTCTCAAAAATACTTGCAGTACAAGAAGCAATAGAAAATTTTGATGAAGAAAAAACAAAACAACTCAAGTATGAAAAGACCCTTAACAGTTATCTAGAAAAAAGAGACGCCGTTCATCAAAAGAAACAAAAGCACTTAAAACGAATAGAAGAACAAAAACCTCTTGTTCGAAAAACTGCGTCATTTGAAGCATTAGAAAAACTAAAAACTGTAGAAGAAGAGATTCACGCCATTCTCAATAAATATTCGAGGCTAATATTTGATACAAAACATTACTTCATAAAAAATAATATTACTTTATCACAAGATACCAAAGAGCTTTTTTCATTGTTAAGAAAAGATCCCAAAGGGATACTTCTTCGAGACCATAAGAAACTTAAAGAAGAGTTTAAAGAGTTACATGAAGCTATTACTCAATTAGAAAATAACGAAAAAATACTTTCAAGAGTTGAAGAAGCAGCAAAGAAAATTTCCGAAGATGTAAGAAAGATAGAATCTGATGAACCACAACTTCACGAATTAAAAAAACAAATAATGCAAGACATTGCAGCACTCAATATTTACGAACAAGAACAGTTTCTTTTACGAAATAAACAAGAAGAAGCAGAAATAAAAGAGAGAATAGAAGTTATTTCAGAAACACTTGATGAGTTACGAGTTGAACAATATCAACAAGAGCTTGAAGAAGAAGTGAAGCGACTTGACGCAATCATACGTCATGATGAACAATGAGTTATAATGATTTTTTAAAATTATTCTATGAAAACATAGAAATAAAAGACGTGGTTTCTGACAAAAAAAAATATTATTATGATCCAAAAGCAAATCTTGAATGGTGTAAAAAAAACAAAATAGATCCTCTTTTTGTCGGAAGATATCTTGGAGAACAAAAAAGAAATTTTTTACCAAGCCCCTTTGGAGTAGAGCTCGCAAGCAAAAACTCCAACAAAGGAGTCGTACTTGACGAAAAAGGAGCGTGGCTCTTTGTCTGTGGAAGAGACATTTTTGCACGAGCAGTATTTGCAGGAGAAACAGAAAAAGGAAAAGCAACATTCATCTACGATCTAGATAAAAACCTTCTTGGCTACGGAGTATGGATAGTAAATGATCTTAAAAAAAAGAACCAACCAGCAATTATGAATAAAGTAGACAAAGGATTATACCTACGTGCTTAATTCTCTCAACTTCTCAATAACAACGAGCTTATGACCTGCAATAAGCTCAAGTGCCGCGCCCCCACCAGTACTCACATGACTAAATAATGAAACGAATTGAGAAACAGCTTTTTCAGTATCACCACCGCCGATGATAGAAGTAATTTTTTTGGTAGAAAGATACTCTGCGATTTGCAATGTTGCATGATCAAAAGGAGGGACTTCAAACAAACCAAGAGGACCATTCCAAAAAACAGTCTGAGCAGAATCAATCTCTTCTTTGAACAACTCAACAGCACCGTCACCAATATCGAGCCCCTTCATATTCGGAGGAATCTTATCATAATCAACAGTAAAAATTTCTGCACCTTCTGCTTCTTCACTTACGACAACATCAATAGGAAGAATAATTTTATCAGGAAAATCTTCCATTAATTTCTTCGCAACAGGAATCATTTTTTCTTCAACAAGAGAATTTCCAACCTCGAGACCTTGAGCTTTGTAAAAAGTAAAAATGATAGCACCGCCAAGAAGCAAAGTATCAACCTTTTTTAACAATCCTTCGAGTACAGGAATCTTATCACTCACTTTAGCAGCACCAATTAATGCAACAAATGGTTTTTTTGCTTCTTTAAAACCAAGCATCTTTAACTCTTTACTTACAATAAAACCGATACAAGATTCTTTAATATACTTCATAACTCCTGTTGTGCTTGCGTGATCTCGATGTGCTGCTCCAAAAGCATCAAAAACAAATATGTCCGCGTTGTGTGAAAGTCTTTTTGCAAAGGAGTCATCATTTTTTTTATCTTCTTTGTAAAAACGAGTATTTTCCATTACAACAACCTTGTGTTTTCCAGGACTTTTTAAGCAATCATCAACATAACCGACTTGAACATCAAGTAATTCATCAAGACGTTCAGCAATAGGTTTTACACGAAATTCCTCTTCTTTTTCCTTCGGTCTTCCAAAGTGGGTAAGAATGATAATTTGTTTTGCTTCTTGATCAAGAAGGTAATTAATTGTTGGCATAGTTTTTACTATGCGAGAATCATCAGTGATTATTTTGTGAAAAGGAACATTAAAATCAGCTCGTAAAAGAACAACTTTGTCCTTCACGTCAACTTCTCTTAAAGACTTCATAAGAATATCATACTCTTTTCTTTTAAAAAATTTGTTGTGAAACTAAACTAACAAGCTCAACGAGACGACTGCTATAGCCCCATTCATTATCATACCAAGCAACCAACTTAATCATACGACCATCAACATCAGTAAGTTTACTGTCAAAAACACAAGAATAATTACTACCTATAATATCGCTTGAGACAAGAGGATCTTCAGAGTATTCAAGAATACCTTTAAGATGATGCTCAGCAACACTCTTGAATAATTCATTCACTTCATGAGTGCTAGTCTCACGACCAACATCAACAGTAAGATACACCATGCTTCCATCAGGAATAGGAACTCGAACTGCTTCTGCATGAAGTTTTCCTTGTAACTCAGGAATTACTTCACCGACCGCCTTTGCAGCACCACTACTCGTTGGAATAGTATTAAGGGCAGCTGCGCGTGCACGTCGAGGATCGCTATGTTTTCCATCAATAAGTTGTTGATCGGCAGTGTAGCCGTGAATAGTTACCATATATCCTTTTTCAATACTGAAATTATCATTGAGAACTTTTGCTATTGGTGCAAAACAATTTGTTGTACAACTAGCATTGCTCACAATATGATCATCAGAAGTTAATTCATGCTCATTAACACCAATAACAACTGTTTTTACTGGATCATCGCCCTTTGCAGGAGCACTAATAACAACTTTTTTTGCACCAGCATCAATGTGCTTTTGCACTTGTTCTCGAGAGCGAAAAACACCAGTACACTCAATAACAACATCGACATTAAACTCCTTCCAAGGAAGGTCAGCAGGATCATTTACAGATAACTTTCGAATCTTGTGATTATTAACGATGAGGTGTTCATCATCAAAGCCTACATCGCCTTTAAATCTTCCATGAACGCTATCAAAACGAAGTTGTAATGCTGTTTGTTCAGGGGAACTACGATTATTAATTGCAACGACTTCAATTTCAGGGTTTTCAAGAGAAATACGATATGCTAAACGACCGATACGACCAAAACCGTTGAAGGCAACTTTAATAGTCATTATTTTCACCTGTTGCCTTCAGGGTCTCAGAAACTTTTTGTTTCTGAAGACCATTGAAAGCCACTCGAATCTTACTCATTTTGTTCTCCAAAGTGCTACTGCAATAATAACAAATGCTACTCCGCTAAGCGTTGGAGGATTCAATCCTGCATATGAAGCAATCATGTACACTCCAATAAGACCAACTACTCCACCCAATACTTGATTACATCGTAGTTTCTTCATTTGTTTAACTCCTTTTTCGCAATCATTGAACGAGCCTCAACAATAGTGTCAGGATTTAAGGCAATACTTTGAATTCCTTGCTCAACAAGAAACGCTGCAAGTTCAGGGAAATCGCTTGGTCCTTGACCGCAAATACCAATGTACTTACCTTTTTTATTTGCAACTTTAATAGCACGAGCAAGTAATATTTTGACAGCATCATTTCGCTCATCACCGATGTGACTGAGCGTTCCAGCGTCACGATCAAGACCAAGAGTTAATTGCGTCAAATCGTTTGACCCAATGGAAAACCCGTCAAAGATGTCAAGAAACTCCTCAGCAAGTAAGACATTACTAGGAATTTCACACATAACATATACTTTTAATCCGTTTTCTCCTTTTTTGAGACCGTGTTTTTCCATCGTTTCAAGTACTTGTCGACCTTCATTAAGTGTACGACAAAAAGGAATCATGGCAACAATGTTTGTTAATCCATATTCTTCTCGAGCTTTCTTTAATGCCTGGCATTCAAGACCAAAAGCTTCAGCAAACTTAGGATCATAATATCTGCTCGCTCCTCGCCAACCAATCATAGGATTATCTTCGGAAGGTTCGTAAGCCTTTCCTCCAATGAGATTTGCGTATTCGTTCGTTTTAAAATCAGACATGCGAACAATGATTGGCTTTGGATACACTGATGCAGCGAGTCGACCAATACCTTGTGCTAGTTTTTCAATATAAAAATACTTCTTATCATCATAGCCGGCTGTTCTTTCATCAATTGTTTTCTTGACATCTTCAGGAATATTAGGATAATCAATAAGTGCGTTTGGGTGAATTCCGATATAACTGTTAATAATAAATTCTTCACGAGCAAGACCAACACCATCGTTAGGAAGATAACTTTGTTCAAACGCTTGATCAGGCGTTCCTAAAATCATCATGATATGTGTTTTTGTTTTTGGAACTTCACCTAAATCAATCTCTTCAACTTCAAAGTCAAGGTGCCCATCATAGACGTAGCCTTCGTTTCCTTGACTACAATCGACAGTCGCTTCTTGGCCTGTTTTAAGAATCTCTGTTGCGTTTTCTGTTCCGACAACACACGGGATTCCAAGTTCACGGCTAATGATTGCTGCGTGACAAGTACGCCCACCACTGTTTGTGACGATAGCACTTGCTTGTTTCATTACAGGCTCCCAATCAGGATCGGTCATTTCAGTTACAAGAACTTCACCAGGAACAAAGTCATGAATGTTTTTGACATTCTTAATGACATGAACATGTCCAACACCGATTTTTTTCCCGACACTATTTCCTGTTACGATAGGTTCAGCTTTTTCTTTCATAGAAAAGCGTTGGAACTTGTTTTTGTCAGCTTGACTGTGCACTGTTTCAGGACGTGCTTGAACAATAAATAATTCTCCTGACTCTCCATCTTTAGCCCATTCCATGTCCATTGGAGTGTACTTTTCTCGTTTTTGAGAATAATGATTTTCAATAATCACTGCCCATCGTGCAAGATCAAGAACTTCATCATCGCTGAGACAAAACACTTTTCTCTCGCTTACTTCTGTAGGAACATTTTTCACACTTTTGTTTCCGTGATTATCGTAAATCATTCGTTTTTCTTTACTACCAAGCGTTTTATGAATGATAGGACGGTTTTGCTCGTTTAATGTTGGTTTAAAAACATAATATTCATCAGGATTTACTGCTCCTTGAACAATGTTCTCGCCAAGTCCATAACTTGCAGTTACAAAAACTACATTTTCAAAACCAGATTCTGTGTCAATACTAAACATGACTCCACTTGTTGCAAGGTCTGAGCGGACCATCTTTTGAATACCAATAGAAAGACCGATTGAAAAATGATCAAATCCTTTTTCTTCACGATAACTAATTGCTCTGTCAGTAAACAAGCTTGCAAAACATTTTTTACAAGCTTCAATTAATGCTTGAGGATGTCTAATGTTAAGATATGTTTCTTGTTGCCCTGCAAAACTCGCATCAGGCAGGTCTTCTGCTGTCGCGCTACTCCGAACAGCAACGTCGACTCCTTCATTATATTGTTTTTCAAGATTTGAATATGCTTCGATGATTTCATCGTGAAGATCTTCAGGAAACTCAAGGTGTCTGATGAGATCGCGCACTTTTTGTGCTCGTTCTTGTAGATCATGTAAGTCATGGGTGTTTAAGTCACTGAGAATATCATGAATTTTGTCCTTAGCATTATTGTATTCAAGAAGATAATGATATGCTCTTGCTGTTATTGCAAAACCATTTGGTATACGAACTCCTTTTGGCGTTAGTAAACGATACATCTCACCAAGACTCGCGTTTTTTCCACCAACGAGCGGCACATCTTCTATTCCTAACTGATCAAACCATAAAATGAGCTTATTTTCTTTTTCCATCTCACCACCTTTCCCATAGGATAATACTCTAACGAGATGGGGACTATTTAAAGCTTACGTATAGATTTATGACTTTTTATTAAATATTTGACTTATAAAACGGGTGTGTAGAAAGTAATGCTACTCCGCAGTCCAGAGCCCGATACTTACGTATCGTAACCTGTCCTACGTCGCCGAGCCACGCCACGTACGACCTTGTCGCACGATGGCGTACGCGGTTTGTGTTTGTCAAAGCACAAACCCGAGAGAGTTTTGCTCGACCATGGCCTCGACGCTTACTTTCTACTTACCCTTATAAAACACAGAAAAAACTCAGCAAAAACATAACTGAAAACTTGATACTACTAAATAATAGTTAAATATAGAAACGTTTTTAAATGAAAAATTTTATCACTATAGAAAAGAAACGAAGGGAAAAAATAAAAAGCTCTTAAGTACTTGAATTTGAGTGTTTCAGAGTTCCTAAATTTTTTCCATACATACGTTTCCACAAAGATTAAAAAGGGAGAAAAAAACAAAAGAACAATGGAAAAAGACTTTGACGTACTGGATGACTTCGACTTCACAGATGAAGATGAAGAGACCCTTCGCGAACTTCGCGGAGTCCAAGACGATATCAAACGAGATCCGATAACAGGCCGGACAGAAAAACGAGGAGCTACGCTCAATAAGCGAAAGCTCTCAAAACACGAGATGGATGAATTCTTTCTCGATTACTGAACTTTCTAAGCTAGTTTTCATGTTATAGCGAGAGCCTTACATTACTTTTATATATGTCTTTTTTTAAGAACAAATTATGAAAGTTATTATACCACTCGCAGGAAAAGGAAGTAGGATGCGCCCTCACACGCACACAAAACCAAAACCCTTACTTCCAGTAGCAGGAAAACCAGCAATAGAACACATTCTTGAACAAATAGAACCGCTCAAGCCAACAGAATACATTTTTATTACAGGACATCTCAAAGACATAATTGAAGATTATATTACAACTAATCACGATTTTAAAGCAACATTCATCGAACAAAAAACAACAGATGGAACAGCAAGTGCAATTAATCTTGCAAGAAAACACATGACCGAGCCAGTTCTTATCGTATTTTGTGACACACTTTTTAGAACAGACTTGAATATTGTGCTGAATTCAAAAGACGACGGTATTTTCTGGGCGCAAGAAGTTGAAGATTATCAGCGCTTTGGAGTAATGGTGGTCGATGAGAATAATTATATGACAAAAATTGTAGAAAAACCTAGTGAGCCAATAAGCAAACTCGCTAACATCGGAATGTACTACATTAAAAATTATGAGTTGCTCAAAGAAGCACTTGAGAAAATTTGTAGTGATGAACCAGGAAAAGGCGGTGAGTACTGGCTTACAGACGCATTTGATTATATGATACATCACGATGCTAAACTCAAAGTAGTACCAGTTGACGGTTGGTACGATACAGGAAAACCAGAAACAACGCTGGAGAGCAACGCACAACTTCTCAAACAAGAAATTAAAACAGTACCACAAGAAAGTGTGATTCAAGAACCAGTGTTTATTGGAGACGACTGTGAAATAGAGAATTGTGTTATAGGACCAAACGTGACAATCATGAACGGCTGTACAATAAAGAACGCAGTACTCAGCAGTTGCATTATAGACGAACAATCAACAATAAAAAATATTACTCTCTCAGATAGTATTATTGGTTGTAACACGACACTTGAAGGAACGCACAAAGAAAAGAAAGCAACAATGCTCATCGGCGATCATGGTGTGAC